>JAHBWE010000014.1 GCA_019637155.1 Labilithrix sp.
GGGCGCCGACGGAGCCTCGAACGGCTTCGGGTTCGAGTCACGGGGCAGCTCTGCGCCGCATCCGAGGCAGAACTTGTAGTGGTCTTGATTGTCCTTCGTGCACTTGGGACAGGTGATCAAGAGACACGTCCTTTTGCGGCGGTGGAGCCCGGTTCGGCGATCATGTCCGAGCGGGGAGTATCTTGCACCCGGTCAACGTGGGTCAAGCTCGTCAAATTCGCAGCAGTTCCAAGCGGGTCCAGCTCACGGAGATACTTGGCCACACGCTTGGTCCGGAGCGCACGGAGGGAGGAGAGGGCCTCCTCGCGGGCAGCGAGGGAGAGCCCCCGCGCCTTCGTGACGACCTCGGTCGCGACGTCGACGTCGTGGAGCTCGCCGAGGCGCTTCTGGAACACGGTCGCGGGCTGGAGTTGCGCGCGCATGTCGATCGGGAGCGCCTCGGAGAGGAGCTCGATCGAGTAGCGGAGCTCCTTGTACGCGATGCGGAGGTCGTGCATTCCCGTCACGTCCGTCACCTCGACGTCGCGCTTGTCCTCGACCTTGCGCCGCGCGCGCTCGACCGTGCGCCGCGCGAAGCGTGAGAGCTCGACGTTCCGCTTCGGCTCCACCGGGAACACGAGGAGCGCCTTCAGCATGAGGCGCGCGCGCTCGAGGTCGCCGCGCTCGATGCGGGCGATCACGCTCCGCCGCAGCTTCTCCGCGCGGGGCTTGCGCCCCGTGAGCCAGGTGTCGAAGCCGTCCGCCTTCGCCGCGCCGGCGAGCGTCTCCTCGAGGACCTCTTCGTCGCGGAGCTCGCCCGTCGCGTCCATCACCTGCTTGAACGCGAGCCGGACGACGTCGGTGTGCCATCGCCCGAAGAGCTCGCGCGACATCTTCAAGAGCGTGCGGAGGCGCCGGATCGCGACGCGGAGGTCGTGCACCGCCTCGTCGTCGTCGAGCTCCGTGACGACGCGCGGCGCCGCTTCGCTCAGCGCGGCGTCGAGGTCGCGGAGCTTCATCACGACGTAGGGGGCGGCGAGCGGGGCGCCGTTCTCCGTGCGCGCCGTCATCGCCGCACCACCTTCACGATCGTCATCGGCTTGATCCCGCGGCGCTGCTTGAGCACGCGGCGCACGGCCTGCCGGACGACCTCGGCGCGCTCGTCGTCGGTGGCGTGCTCGAACGCGTTCGCGAGCGACGTCTTCACCTCCTCGAGCGCGGCGGCGTGGTCGGCCGGCGCGGCCTCGTCGTCCATCACGCCGCGCATCTCGAGGAGCACGTCGACCGCGCCGTCGCGATCGAAGGTGACGACGCAGAACGCGACCCCGGCCTCCGCGAGCCAGCCGCGGATCTTCAGCACCGAGGGCGCGACCTCGCGGCCCGCCCACTCGTAGACGCGCCCCGCCCCGATCGTCTCCCCGAGCATCACGCGCTCGGCGGTGACCTCGACGACGCGGCCGTTCTCCGCGACCGCGACGCTCGGCACGCCCATCTCGCGTGCGAGCTCGGCGTGGCGGGAGAGGTGATGGATCGTGCCGTGGACCGGGACGAAGCACCGCGGGCGCACGAGCTCGATCATCTTCCGCTGATCGGGCCGGTGCGCGTGCCCGCTCACGTGCACGCCGCGATCGAGCCGCGGCGTGATCACCTCGACGCCGCGCCGAATGAGCTGCCCGAGGATCGCGTAGACCTCGGGCTCGTTGCCTGGGATCGTCCGCGCCGACATGATCACGCGGTCGCCGGGCGCGACCTCGAACACGGGGTGATCGCCGCGCGCGAGCCGCGCGAGGGCGGCGCGCTCCTCTCCCTGCGTGCCGGTCGCGATCGCGAGGATCTCGCGCCGCGGCCGCTCGCGCACGAGCTCTTCGCGGAGGACGATGTCGTCGGGCCAGGGGAGGTACCCGGTCGATCGCGCGACGCGGGCGTGGGTGCCGACGCCGCGACCGAGGAGCGCGATCTTGCGCCCGGTGCTCGCCGCGATCTCGCCGAGCAGGCGGAGGCGGTGCACGTTCGACGCGAACATCGCGACGACGACGGCGCCGGGCGCGCTCCGGGCGAGGCGCTCGAGCGCGTGCCCGACGTCGGTCTCGCTCCCGGTGTCGCCCTCGACGTCCACGTTGGTGGAGTCGGACATGAGGAGCGTCACGCCCTCGTCCCCGAGCGCGGCGAAGCGCGCGGCGTCGAAGTGCTCTCCGTCGGGCGGCGTCGGATCGAGCTTGAAGTCTCCGGTGTGGATGACGGTCCCGACGTCGGTCCGGATCGCGAGCGCGGTCGCGTCCGCGATCGAGTGCGTGACGCGGATCGGCTCGACGTTGAACGATCCGACGTCGAACGCGCGCCCGGGTGCGGTCTCGATGAGCCGCGCGTGCTCCAGCACCTCGTGCTCGGCGAGCCGCTCCCGCACGAGGCCGAGCGCGTAGGGGGGGCCGTAGACCGGCACGTCGTGGCGTTTGAGGAGGTAGGGGAGGGCGCCGATATGGTCCTCGTGGCCGTGCGTGACGACGACGCCGGTGAGCGCGGCGCCGAGTCGATCGAGCGGCGCGAAGTCGGGGTGCACGACGTCGACCCCGAGCCCGCGGTCGTCGAACGTGACGCCGCAGTCGACGACGAGCGCCTGCCCGCGCTGCTCGAGCGCCATGCAGTTCATCCCGACCTCACCGAGGCCGCCGAGCGGGAGCACGCGCAGCACGCCCGCGATCCTACGCCGAAAACACGAAGCCCCGCGGCTCATGTGGCCGCGGGGCTCCGGGGATCCCTACGCGAGGGCGTTCAGGTCACTTCGGGCCGTCGTCGATGCACGTGTTGTTCTGGCCGCAGACAGAGCCTGGCGGGCACTGGCCGCAGTCGAGCGCGCCGCCGCAGCCGTCGCCGACGAAGCCGCACTGCGCGGCCGCCTCGGTGCACGTGCGCGGGGTGCAGGTCTGGACGCACGCGCCGTTCACGCACGACGACGTGCCGGGGCACGAGCCGCAGTTGGTGGTGAGCCCGCCGCAGCCGTTCGCGACCTGCCCGCAGACCGCGCCGAGCGAGGTGCAGGTGGAGGGCGCGCACGGGATCGTCCCGCACTTACCCGGCTGACCGCCAGCGCCGCACGCGGTGCCGGGCGGGCAGTCGCCGCAGTCGAGCAGCGCGCCGCAGGTGTTCGACGCCGGACCGCACTCGACGCCGAGCTGCTGGCACGTCCTCGGCGAGCACGTGTTGCCGACGCAGAGGTTCTCGCCGTTGCAGAAGTCGGTGCCGACGCAGTTCGGGCAGTCCGTGAAGCCGCCGCAGCCGTCGCCGACGCGACCGCACTGGGCGCCCATCTCGGCGCAGCCACGCGCCACGCAGCTGCCGCTGCCGCAGACGTTGGCCTGACCGCCGCCGCCGCAGTTCTGGCCGGTGGTGCAGTCGCCGCAGTGCCAGAAGCCGCTGCAGCCGTCGGGGACATCGCCGCAGTTCATGCCTGCGCAAGCGGTGGCCTGCGGGATGCGCGTGCAGACGCCGCACTGGTTCGGCTGGCCTGCGCCGCCGCAGAGCTGACCCGCGGGGCAGTCGCAGTCGAGGATACCGCCGCAGCCGTCACCCGTCTGGCCGCAGAAGCCGGCCGGACAGACGCGCGGGGTGCAGGACGGAGTACCGCAGACGTTGGCCTGGCCGCCACCACCGCAGGTGCCGGTGCCCGCCGGACAGGTGCAGTTGAGCGTGCCGCCACAGCCGTTCGGGATGCTGCCGCACTGGCCGGGCTGGCACGTGTTGGGCGTGCAGTTGATGGTCTGGCAGTAGCCGTTCACGCAGGACTGGCCGGTCGGGCAGGTACCGCAGCTCTGCGGCTGGCCAGCGCCGTTCTTGATGACGTCGCTGCAGCCGTCGGAGTACTGACCGCAGATCGCGCCGTTGTTCGGGCCGCCGTTCTGCGGGTAGCTCGCGCACGTGCGCGGGGTGCAGGTCTCCGGGGGCGGCGTGGTGTCGACGCACGACGTGAGGTCGAACAGCATGTACGCGAGGAGCTTCTCCTGGTCGGAGAGGGTCATCGTGTCGCTGCAATTGTTCGGGAAGCCGCTGTTGCCACCACCACTTCCGTTGCCGACCGAGTCGTCGCTGCCGCCCGTCACGTGGAGGTCGGACATGACGAAGCGACCACACTTCGCGTTGGCGGCGGCGTTGGTCGGCATGAGGAAGTCGGCGTATTGGACCGAGCCGGTGTTGTTCGGATTCCTCGTGACCAGGGAGGTGCCTGATACGAGGGGGAAGCCGATCGTGCTCGCGATGCCCGTGATGCTGAACTGACCCAAGGTGCCCGTGTTGTTACGTGCGGACTGGAGCCAGGCCGCGAGGTCGACACCCTTCGGGATCGTGGTGTTGACGTACACGGTGGCGGTGCCACTGGCGCCTACGTCGGTGAAGCTCGCGACCGTGGGCCACGGAGCCGGCCCGCTATGGAGCCAGCCGTGGTGCCAGTGCGACGCGAACACCTTTCCGCCGTGATCGACGTAGTCCTGCATGTCATCGGCATAGCCGGGGTACCGATGGCCGCTCTGGTCACCTTGTCCCGTGCAGGTCAGGATGACGCCGTCGTAGCCAGCCATGATCGCGGGGTTGGAGACCGTCGTGCTGCTGTTGCCGTAGAGGGTGGTCTCGTTGGCGAAGTTGCGCGTCGCGTCGTTGTTCGCGGTTCCGGTCACGTTGACGAAGCCATTTCGGAATCGGGACGTGCCGCCGTTCGCGCCGGCGAAGAGATGGATGCGGCCCGCCCCCGAGCTGAGCGTGAACTGGGTGTCGGAGATGCCGAGACGGCGGAGGAGGCACTGCATCGCGTCGGCGCCGCCGGTCGTGACCGCGAGCCTCGGGATGTTGTTGGACGGAACCCACGGGGCGCTGCCCGACTGCGTCGAGTTGAAGCTGGCTTGCGCCAGGCTGAGCGTGAGGTCGCCGCAGCGGTTCGGCGTTACGGTCTGGACCTTACGCCAGCGGCCCTTCTGGATGACGATGGTGATCGGCTGAGCAACGCCTGCGCCGTTCGTCGGGACGGGGACGTTGTTGAGGACGAAGTTGCCGGTCGTGCTCGTGTTCGTACGAATGAACGGATTGCCCGACGGGGGAGCGCACGTGTCGCACGAGCTGGTGCCGACGGGCACCGCAGCGAGTGTCCCGTTCGGGACGTAGACGAGCGCGTCGTGGATGGGGAGCGTCTGGTTCGGAGCGAACACACGGCCGAGGATGCGCGTCGTGTTCGGCGTGTTCGGGCCGCTGCAGTTCGTCGGTTGCGTACCGCAGTAGGTGCCGGTGCAGGGGATGCCGCCGCCGCACACGTTCGCGGTGCCGCCGCCGCCGCAGCTATCGCCGATGCGTCCGTCGTACGGGCAGGTGCCGCTGCCGACACCGCACTGGTGGCTGCCGCCGCAGCCGTCCGGAACGAAGCCGCACGTCTTGCCCGTGCATGCCGCTGCCTGAGTCAGCGGCGTGCACTGCGGCGTGCCGCACTTGCTGGGGGTGATCGCGCCGCAGCTCTCGCCCGCACCGCAGCCGAAGGTCGGCGCGGTGCCGCACGTGTACGTGCCGCCGCAGCCGTTCGCGAACACACCGCAGTCGCGGTTGCCCGCCGTGGTGACGCACGAGGACGCAGTGCGAGGAACGCACGGGCCGCCGCCGGGGCCGCCGTCGGCCGTCGGCACGCCGCCGCCGCAGACGTTCGGGACGCCGCCGCCGCCGCAGATCGCATCTCCGTCGCAGGCCGTGGCCGCGTCGTTCGGGTTGCAGTTGTACGTGCCGCCGCAACCGTCGCTGACCGGGCCGCAGTTCTTGTTCAAGCAGGCCTGCGCGCGCGACTGGCGCGTGCACGCCGGCGTCCCGCAGATGTTCGGCGTACCGCCGCCGCCGCAGATGTTGCCGTCGACGCAGCGCGAGAGACCGCAGTCGAAGACGCCGCCGCAGCCGTCCGCCACCTGTCCGCACTCGAGCGGGCCGCACGTCGACTTCGGGGTGCAGGCGTTGCCCGCATCATCGGTGAGGACGCCGCCGCCGCACTCGTTCGGGACGCCGCCGCCGCCGCAGACCTGCGGTGCGGTGCAGCTCCCGCAAGGTCCGATCACGCCACCGCAACCGTCCGGTTGCATACCGCAGGCGGTCGGCGGGTAGAACGCGCACGTCCGCGGGGTGCACTCGCCGCCACCCGGCGGTCCGCAGCGGCTCGGACCGCGGCCGCCGCAGAAGTGCGTCGGATCGGCGCACGTGCTCGGGAACGAAACGACGCCGCCGCAGCCGTCCGACTGATCGCCGCACCACGGATACCGCGCGTCGTCGAGGGGGAAGTCCGCCGCCGTCTTCCGAATGCACGTGCCGCCGTCGGGGCTCGTCGCGGTGATCGTCACGCACTGCGAGGGACGACCGGGGCCACCACACTGCTCGTCGGGCCCGCAGCCACCGCAGTTGAGCAGACCACCGCAACCATCGCCCGCCTGACCGCACGTGATGTTCTGGTCGGCGCACGACTGTGGCGTGCACGTGTTCGGGATGTTCACGATCGCGACGCACTTCGACGGCAGACCGTCGGCGCCGCAGCGCTTCGTCGGATCGTCGGAGCAGCCACCTTGCGCCGTCGTCTTGTTGCAGTCGATCTGACGCCCGCATCCGTCGCCGGCGAGACCGCACTCGAGGCCCTGCGCTTCACACGTGAGCGGCACGCACGACGGATCGACGTTGCCCGAGCTCGTCGTTGTTCCGCCATCGCCGCTGCTGGTTGTGCTGCTGCCGATACCGCCGCTGGCGATGCCGTTGCTGCCGCCGCTGGTACCATCCGAGGAGGTCCCGCCGCCGTCGCCGTCGGGGAAAGAAGAGCCGCTCTCCGAGCCGCATGCTGCGACGACAGCTACGACCGTGAGCGAGACAGCGAGCGCTCGTGCAATACGTGAAGAGAGCTGACTCATGCTCTCAGGGGAGCCGTGCGACGAGGCGAAGTCAACATTGCCGCTGCAGTCCGGGAATATTTTTTCGTGAGTGCTGGAGCGCACTTACGCGCCGTCGTCGGTCTGTATCGTGATAAGGTCGACAGCCGCGCATGTCTCCGCCGACTGCCTCGTCGCCGCCTCCGCGCGCGCCGGGCCTAGAAAATAAGCGTTTTCTCATTGTAACGGGGAAAGGGGGGGTCGGTAAGACGACGGTGTGCGCAGCGGAGGCGCTCGCGCTCGCAGCGAAGGGCAAACGGGTCCTCGTCTGCATGTGCAACGCGAAGGAACGGCTCTCGACGATGCTCGGATCCGAGCTCATCGGCTCGGACGTGGTGCCCGCAGCACAAAACGTCTGGGCTGTCAATATGGATCCGACGAAGGCGCTCGAGGAGTACGGCGCGATGATGTTGAAATCGCGTGCGCTCTACAAGCTTCTCTTCGACAACAAGTACGTTCGCACGTTTTTCAGGGCCGTTCCGGGGATGCAGGAGTGGACCATGCTCGGCAAGGCGTGGTGGCACACGACCGAGGTGCGTGAGGACGGGTCGCCTCGCTTCGACGTCGTGATCCTCGATGCGCCGGCGACGGGACACGGCCTCGACATGCTGCGCGTGCCGAAGGTGATCCTCGACGTCGTGCCGCCGGGGCTCCTTCGTCGCGACGCGGAGCGCGCGTGGCAGCTCTTTCAAGACCCCGCGAACTGCGCGGTCGTCCTCGTGACGTTGCCCGAAGAGATGCCGACGACGGAGACGATCGAGCTCGCGCGCGCGCTCGATCGCGAGCTCAATCTCCCGATCGGAAAGATCGTCGTGAACTGCGTGCTGCCGCCGCTCTTCTCGAAGGAGGAGCGAAGGGCGCTCGAAGCCGCCGACGCGAGCAGCAACGTCGCGATCGCCGCGGGCCGCAGCCGCGCGCTCCGCGAGGCGGTGCAGGCTCAAGCTCTCGCGCGCCTCGCGAAGGAGCTCCCGGTCTCACCGTCGTTCCTCCCGCAGCTCTTCACCGACGCCGCCCAACCCACCGCCATCCGCGACCTCGCCAAGCGCGTGGGCTAGGAGCAATGCCGTTCGTTGCGAGCGATCGGCGCGCGCCAAGCGGAGCACGCCCAAGCTCGTCGAACTGCGCGCCAAGCGATCCATCGGACGGCTAAGAGCTGCGCGGATGAACCGAGCGAGGAGCCGCGGCGCGATCACGCGAGGACTCGGAGAGCGTCTCGGAGCACAGACTCGATCGGCTGCGACCACACCGCGAACGGAAGCGCGGCGAGAGCGCGGTCGACGTCACGCGCGCGAAAGCCCAGCCCGACGAGCGCAGCATGCACGATCTGCCGCGGCGCGCGCGGCTCATCCACCGCGCCGTCTTGCGATCGCGGGTCTCGTACCTGCGCTCCCGCCTGCATCTGCGTCAGCGCTCCCGCCTGCATCTGCGTCAGCGCTCCCGCCTGCGTCTGCGTCTGCGCTTCCGTCTGCGTCTGCGTCTGCTCCTGCGCCGCCTGCTCCGCGGGGCAAGCGGTGATGCTCTGCGCCTGCGATGCGGCGTTCTCCGGCGCGGCGTACCCGCGCTGGTGCGGGTGAATCTTGTCTTCGATGTGCGCGCGGCCGAAGGTCTCTTCCGCCAAGAGGCGATTGTGGAGGCGGCACATGAGGCGCACGTTCTCCGCGTCGCCCCTCCCGCCGAGCGCGCGAGGGCGGCGATGATCGAGCTCGAGCCACTCGTGCGCCGGACACCGTTCGCCGTCGTCGCTCACGTAGGTGCACTGCCCGCCGTCGCGCTCGTGGACCTCGCGCAGCGTCTCACGGGTGACGTCGGCTGGATCGGCCGTGCCCTTGCTCGCGCGTGGACGCGCCACCTTTCCGAGCTTCTGCTTCTCGAGGTCCTCGAGCAGCGCGTCGAGCCCGCGCTCGATCACGACGGCGAGGTCGCCGTTCGGGTTCACGGGCCGCAGGAGGCCGCGGGCGCGTTCGAGCTTCGCGTGCTGCTCTGCGCTCACCGTGAGCATCACCTTGAACCGCGCCGGCGACAGCGGCGTGAGCTGCGCGCCGATCGGTGTCGATGGGCTCGAGCACGCGACGTTCGGAGCGCGCGTCGCGTCGCTCGCGCTCTGGAGCGACGTCTGCGCGGGGACCAGCGCGATGGAGTCCGGGACGTCGGGCTTCGGGGCCAGCGTCGCGATCAGGTGGTCGATCTGCGCGCGGGTCTTGCCGCTCGCGAAGGCGATGAGCTCGTCGACGTTCTGCGCGGTGAAGCATCCGCGGAGCTGATGCACGTTCGAGAGGTGCATGCGTCCTTCGGCGATCGCGTCGAGGAGCTGCGGGAACCTCCGCCCGAGCCGCGCGACGACGATGCGACGGCAAGCTTGATCGTCGCTCAGCCCGAGCTTCCGGATGCAGAAGTCGTGCAAGGAAGAGCACGCCATCCGCAAGTCGAGCCGGCGCTCCTCGACCTCGGCGAGGTACGCGAGCATCCGCGCGACGCACCGCCGCTCGTCGCCAAGGACGTTCTGCAGGAGGGAGAGGAGCTCTTCATCCGAGACGTTCGTCGTTCGCATGACGTGGTGTAGCACGCGGTTTTTCGGCCTCGTCAGCGCCTCACCAGCGAGCGATCGCGGAGCAAGCCACGATCGAAGTCGTCCGCGCGCCGTGAGCCTCATCACGCGCGCCCAGCACGCGGCGATCGACGAGAACGAGGGTGGATCGCTCGATCGACATCGCGTCCATCCGAAAACCGTCCAGGAGAATCCGCACGGCCTCCGCTCTTTTCTCCCACACCACACGTTGCTCAACGGTTCTGCACATCGCCTCGCCGTCGCCATCCCAACCCACCTCCTCGCCAAGGGTTCGCCTCGACCGAGCGAAGCCGACACTCAACCGCGGAATACGAGACAACGGCAGATTGACCGAATGGCCCCGGAGCGTCCCCACTGCCCGAGCATCGCGGGAGTCGCCAGCACGAGGAGGAGCGGGACCACCTCGATCGTCTCGCTCCGCTCGTGATCGCACGTGTTCGAGACGACGAGCCAGTGGTCATACTCGTCCTCGTACGCGACGGCTTCGCCGTGCTCGTCGAGCATCGGCAGCGGAGCGTGATGACATCACCTTGGCAGACGAGAGGATCCTCGTGCTTGCCGTGGAGGTAGGTTCCAAGCCACGGTGCCAGCACGGACCGCGCGCCGCCCACCAGCTCGATTCTGCGCACGAGCCGCCCCCTCATCCGTTGATGCATCGGTCGTGAGGATGCCTCCTCGATAGCTCGTCAGGACTTCATGCTGCGTCGGCCTGGAGCTGCTTGCGGTTCTTGATCAGGCGCAGTAGCTCGCGCACGTCGCTGGGGCGGACCACGCGGGTGGCGAGCGCGAGGGTGGCGTAGAGGACGGCGTCGATCGCGAGGCGGGCGGGGCCGAGGGGCGCGAGCGCGACGTGGGCGGCGACGACCGCGCAGCAGATGCCCAGGGACTTCGCGATCGCCGCGAGCGCGCGGCCGTCGACGGCGCGCTTGCCCATGATGGCCAGGAAGACCACCGCGTTCACGAGCTCGCGCGCCGAGAGCGCCATCGCGACGCCCATGCCTGTCTTGCCGTCGCCGAGGTCTCGGGTCAGCGGCACCGCGACGAGGATGAAGATCGGGAGGAGCGCGGTGCCGACGATCGAGACGATCGTGATCGTCCAGGAGCGCTTCATGATCATGAGCGCGAGCCAGAGCAAGCTGTTCACGTACGAGAGGACGAAGGTCGGCGCGAGCCACTCGAGGCTGTCGCTCGCGGGCAGGAAGCGCTCGCGGAGCACGAGGCCGATCGCGAAGCGCGCGCCGAGCGCGAGCAGCAGCGTGAACGGGATCGACACGACGCAGACGCCCTCCATCCCGCGCCGCACGAGGTCGTAGAAGCGTCGCTCGTCGTGGTGCATCGCGCGGCTCATCATCGGGACGAGCACGCCGGTGAGCACCGGCATCATCAGCGCCGAGAGCCGCGCGATCTCGCGCGCGGCGCTGTACCAGCCGACCTCCTCCGACGTGTCCGGGACCAGCTCGCGCAGCAGCACCACGTCGAAGCTCGCCCCGATGTACACCGCCGCGATCGCGAGGAAGAACGGGAGCGAGGCGCGCAGCACCTTCTTCGTCTCCCCGAGATCGACGCGGAGCTCGAGGCCGATCGCCGCGCGCGTCGCGGCGTAGAGGAAGGCCGCCTTCAGCGCCTCCGCGAGGAGCATCGGCACCGGCAGCACCCAGAACGGCGCGCCGAGGAGCACCGCGCCGAGGATGCCGCCGCCCCAGACGAGCTTCGCGACGACGTTCGCGACCGCGAGGCGGCCCACCGTCGAGGCCGCCTGCAGCATCTGCTGGAACGTCAGGTTCATCACGATGAAGACCTGCGTGAAGCCGAACAGGACCGCCGCCACCTTCTCCTCGTGGAGGCGGTGCCCGAGGTGCCACCAGCCGAACGCGAAGAGCGGCACCATCAGGAGCACGCGCGCGAGGGCGACGCCGCCGAAGAAGTCGCTCGCGTGCTTCGGCCGCACCGGGATCTCGCGCGAGATGTAGGTGTCGACGCCGAAATGCAGGAACACCGCGAGCGTCGCGGCGTATTCGAAGCCGTAGCGGTACCAGCCGAGCGCGAGCGGGCCGAGGTAGCGGGGCAGCTTGAACGTGATGACCAGCGCGATGCCCCACGTCAGCGCGAGCGAAGTCGCGAGCTTCAGCGCGTTCCGGAAGGCCGTCGCGCCTTCCTTGCGGAGAGAGAATCCCGCCGGCGCCGAATCAGCCATGGCCGATCCTAACCCGAGTCGCGTACCATTCCGTCGCGCGAGAGCTCGCGCGAGAGCACGCGAGAGCGCGGGAGATGGAAATGAAGGAGAAGATTCGCGAGATCCTCCGCCAGCACGGCAAGCTGAGCGCCGACGTCGCGTCGCTGCCGGACACGGGCGATCTCTACGAAGCGGGCATGACCTCGCACGCGAGCGTCAACGTGATGCTCGCCCTCGAAGGCGAGTTCGACATCGAGTTCCCGGACCGCATGCTCAAGCGCTCCGTCTTCCAGAGCATCGCGAACATCAGCGCCGCGCTCGAGGAGCTCACGGCGGGCTGACTCACGTGGGGAGGGCAGCGCTCGAGGAGTGGGCCCTGGCGTCGGGGGAGACGCCGGGCGCTTATCAGCCGATCCCTGGTCCGATGACCGTCGCCGCCGCGCTCCGCGCGAGCGGCGAGTGGACCCTCGAGCACCGGCGCTCGTTCGACGACGAGACCTGGTGGTACCGCGCCCGGCTGCCCGACGTCGCGGAGGGCGATCGCCTCCACCTCGAGGGCCTCGCCACCCTCGCCGAGGTCTTCGTCGACGGGCGGTCGGTGCTGCTCTCCGACAACATGTATCATGCACACGTCGTCGATCTCCCCGCCGGCGCGCGCGTCCTCACGATCCGGTTCGCCCCGCTCGCGGCCGCGCTCGCGCAGAAGCGCCCGCGCCCGCGCTGGAAGACGCGGCTCACGTCGCACCAGCAGCTCCGCTGGATCCGCACGTCGCTCGTCGGTCGCATGCCGGGGTGGTCGCCGCCGGTGGCGCCGGTCGGCCCGTGGCGCGACGTCTGGGTCGAGCGCCGCTCGCGCCGCGCCCCCGAGCCGCTCCGGCTCGATCGCGACACCGAGCACGACTTCGCGGAGGCGTCCCTCACCGAGCCGGACCTCTCCTCGGGGAGCATCTCGCTCACCACCGGCGAGCTCCCCGCCGTGCGCGAGGCCGCGAGCGACGCGCTCACGCGGCGCCTCGCGCCCGGCGAGCTCACGAGCGCGCTCGCGCAGCCGGCGAGCCCGCACCGCGTCCAGCTCCGCGTGCGCCTCGCGAGCACCTCGGAGCTCGAGCTCGCGAACGCGGCGGTGCAGACCGGCTTCGTCGACGTCGACGCCGACCTCTCCGCGCGCTTGCCCTTCGAGCGCGCGACGCTCGTCGTCGGCGACGTGCGCGCGCGGCTCCAGGTGGAAGACGGGCACGTGCGCGGCCGCGTCGAGCTGCCCGACGTCGACTGCTGGTGGCCCCACACCCACGGCCGCCCCGCGCGCTACGCGGCGCGCCTCGAGATCGACGACGAGGTCATCGACCTCGGCAAGGTCGCGTTCCGCACCGTCGCGCTCGACGTCGCCGACAAGCGCTTCACGCTCTCCGTGAACGGCGTCCCCGTCTTCTGCCGCGGCGCGTGCTGGACCACGCTCGACGTCGCGACGCTCCGGAGCGCGCCGGAGGAGTACCGCCGCGTCCTCGCCACCGTGCGCGACGCGGGGATGAACATGCTCCGCGTCTGTGGCCCGCTCTTCTACGAAGACGACGCGTTCTACGAGACCTGCGACGAGCTCGGCATCCTCGTGTGGCAGGACTTCATGTTCGCGAACATGGACTACCCCGACGACGAGGCGTTTCGCGCGAGCGTGGAGCGGGAGGCGCGGCAGCTCGTGCAGCGCCTCCGCGCGCGGGCGTGCGTCGCGCTCTTCTGCGGCGGGAGCGAGGTCGAGCAGCAGGCGGCGATGTTCGGCGCGCCGCGCGAGATCTGGCGGAGCACGCTGTTCTCCGAGCTCCTCCCGCGCGTCGTGAGCGAGGAGCGCCCCGACGTCCCGTACTGGCCGTCGTCGCCCGCCGGCGGCGCGCTCCCGTTCCACGTCGACGAAGGCGCGGCGCACTACTACGGCGTCGGCGCGTACCTCCGTCCCTTCGACGACGCGCGGCGCTCCGGCGTGAAGTTCGCGTCGGAGTGCCTCGCGTTCGCGAACGTCCCCGAGGACGACCTCCTCGCGTCGCTCCTGCGCGACGGCGAGGCGCCGATCGTGAGCCAGCGCTGGCGCGAGCGCACGTGCAAGGACAACGGCGCGGGCTGGGACTTCGACGACGTCCGCGATCACTACGTCGCGCGGCTCTTCGGCGTCGACCCCGCGCGCGTCCGCTACGAGGACATGGAGCGCTACCTCGCCCTCTCGCGCGTCGCGAGCGGCGAGTCGATGGCGCGCGCGCTCGCCGAGTGGCGCCGCCCGGGATCGACGTGCATGGGCGCGCTCGTCTGGTTCCTCCAGGACCTCTGGCCCGGCGCGGGGTGGGGCGTGCTCGACGCGCGCGGCGAGCCGAAGTCGGTCTACTGGTACCTGAAGCGCGCCTTCGCTCCGCGCGCGCTGTTCGTCACCGACGAAGGGCTGAACGGGCTCCACCTCCACGTCGTCAACGACGGAGAGGCGGAGCTCCGCGCGCGCCTCTCCCTCGCGCTCTACCGCGACGGCGAGACGCGCACCGCCGACGGCGCGCAGGAGATCGTCGTCGCGCCGCGATCGAGCGTCACCGTCCTCGGCGACGCGCTCCTCCCGACCTTCCACGACACGACCCATGCATACCGCTTCGGTCCGCCGGGGCACGACGTCGCGATCGCGACGCTCGCGGACGACACGGCCGTGCTCGCGGAGGTCGCCTCGCTCGTCGACTTCGCAAAGCCTCCGCCGTGCGCCGGCCTCGAAGGTACGCTGAGCGAGACGCACGTGACGGTGACGACCCGCCGCTTCGCCCAGGCCGTGAAGATCGCCGTGCCCGGGCACGTCGCGGAGGACAGCTACTTCGATCTCGCGCCCGGCCGCACGCGCACGATCGCGCTCCGTCCGATCCCCGGCGCGAAGAAGCGCGCTACCCTCACCGGCGAGCTCTCCGCCCTGAACCTGCGCGGGACCGTCAGCCTCAAATGAGCCGGTTCGAGAAGCGCACGAGCGGGCCGATCATCTTCGGGGACCCGGACGCGCAGCTCTTCGGCTGGTACCACGCCCCCGCGAAGCCGGCGAAGGTCGCGGGCGTCGTCCTCTGCAACCCGTTCGGCTACGAGGCGATGTGCCTCCACCGCGTGTACCGCACGCTCGCGGAGCGCCTCGCCGCGTCGGGCATCGCCGCGCTCCGCTTCGACTACCACGGCACCGGCGACTCGGCGGGGAGCGATCACGATCCCGATCGCGTCGCCTCGTGGCGTCGCAGCGCGGGCGCCGCGATCGACGAGCTCCGCCGCCGCGCGGGCGTCCGCGACGTCAGTCTCTTCGGCATCCGCTGGGGCGCGACGATGGCGTACCTCACCGCGCTCGATCGCGGCGACGTCGCGAGCCTCGTCTTGTGGAGCCCGTACCTCACCGGGCGCGCCTTCTTGCGCGAGATGCGGATGATGCAGACGGCGGGCGCGGAGCAAGCGTTCGCGTCGGGCGAGGACCGCGGGGTGTCGCCGCTCGTGAAGGAGTCGCCGCGGAACCTGCGCGCGCTGCCCGACGAGCCGCCGGACGAAGAGGCGGTCGGTTACCTCCTCTCGACCGGCACGGTGACCGAGCTCGGCAAAATAGACCTCCGCGCGAAGAAGGAGTCGCCCGCGGCGCGCGTGCTCCTCCTCGGCCGCGACGACTTCCCCGACGACGGGCGTCTCACGAAGCACCTCCACGCGATGGGCAGCGACGTGACCGATCTCACCTCCGTCCCCGGCTACGCCGCGATGATGCAGGACGCCTACCTCTCGAAGGTGCCGCGCGAGGCCTTCGATCAGGTCGTCGCGTGGCTCGGCCGCGTCGTCCACACCGAATACGAGGAAGAAGAAGAGGAGGAGCGCGCGACGCTCCTCGACCTCACGCGCGAAGGCCCGCACCTCGTCGCCGACAGCGTCGCGCGCGAGGAGGCGATCATGTTCGGCCCGACCGGCAAGCTGATCGGCGTCCTCTGCGAGCCCGCCGCGCGCGGGCCGGCGCGCACGCGCGACGCGGTGCTCTTCCTCAACGTCGGGTCGAACCACCGCGTCGGCTCGAACCGGATGTACGTGAAGATGGCGCGCACCTTCGCCGCGCGCGGCGTGACGACGTTCCGCTTCGACGTCTCCGGCATCGGCGACAGCGCCGCGAGCGCCGACTTCGAGAACCGCCTCTACGCGCCGGAGGCGGTCGCCGACACGCAGGAGGCGATGACGAAGCTCACCTCCCTCCGCGAGGTCGAGCGCTTCTACCTCGTCGGCCTCTGCTCCGGCTCGTACCTCGCGTACAAGACCGCGGTCGTCGATCCGCGCGTCGCGGGGCAGATCCTCGTCAACACGCAGACCTTCGACTGGAAGCCGGGCGACACGCTCGAGGTCTCGATCCGCAAGAACTACCGCTCGACGCGCTTCTACACGCAGGAGATGTGGAACCCCCAGACGTGGAAGCGCGTCATCCGCGGCGAGGTCAACGCGCGCGGCATCGCGAGCACGCTCGCGGAGCGCGCGGTCGCGCGGGCGGTGAAGGGCGCGAAGGGGACGATCGCGCGCGTGCGGACCGGGCGGCTCGAGGTCGACGACGTCGTCGCCGACTTCAAGACGATCCTGAAGCGCGGGACCGAGACGTTGATGATCTTCGGCGCGAACGACGGCGGGCTCGATCTCATGGAGTCCCACTTCGGATCGGGCGCGAAGAAGCTCGCGAGCTACCGCGGCTTCCACCTCGAGATCATCGAGGGCTCCGATCACACCTTCACGCCGCTCTGGTCGCAGACGTGGCTCGAGAAGCTCGTCGTCTCGTCGATCGAGCGCTGGCGCGGACAGCCGTCGTGAAGCGTCGCGCCGTCGTCGTCGCCGCCGCGCTCCTCGGCGCGTGCTCCGTGCTCACGGACCTCGACGGCTTCACCGGCGGCGGGAGCGCGTCGCCGGACGGCGCACCTCCTTCGACCGACGTCGACGCCGGCGCGCCGGTCGGCGACGCGGGCGCGCCGCTCGAGGCGAGCGTGATCCCGGGCGTCGACGCCGGCTTCGACGCGGCGACGTTCACGTGCCCCACCGCCGCGATCGCGATCTGCGAGACGTTCGATCGCGACGCGGAGGAAGGCGGCTGGTCCGTCACCGCGCAAGGCGGCGCGGCGATCGGGCGCAAGGACTTCCTCGGTCAACCCGCGCTCGTCACGAGCGTCCCCGCCAAGGAGTCAGGCAACCCACCGGTTGCCTTTTGGCACCGGAGCTTCGAGCGCACCGTCTCCAAGCTCTCGTTCGACGCCGACATGGCCTACGACAACCGAACGGCGGCCTCGCCCGAGTACCACGTTTTGTTTCAGGTGCGTCTCCAGCACGGCGAGAGCTTCAACCTGCTCTACGTCACCGTCCCGAGCGATGGGAATGGATTTGCGCTTCAAGAGTTCAAACCGACGCCAGGCCAGCTCGACTACCGCGTGATCGACATCCCGCCCGGAGGCGTTCGTCACGTCCACTGGGACGTCGAGATCGGGGGTCGAACGCACTTCGACATCGACGGCAAGCAGGTCGTCGACATCGCGACGCCGCCCTACGTTTCTGCGGGTCAGCCGACGGTCCTCCTCGGCGTCGTCCTCTCCGAGGTGCCCACGACGCCGATCGAGCTCGCGCTCGACAACGTCGTCTTCCTCGCGGACTGAGCTCCCGAGTGGGGCGGGATCCAGTAGGTAAACATGCTACTTGTATTCGGGATCCACCCTTGTCGGAGAGTCTCCTCATGCCACGCTAGCGGCATGCGCTCCTTCGTGGCTTCGCTCGGATTGGTCCTTCTTTCCGTGGCTTGCCTGCCCACTCGGGACGGCACCGTCATCGACGACTCGGACCTGAACGAAGACCCCACGACCGACGCGCCGCCCGGCACCGGCCCCGCCGCTCCGTCGTCGATCGAGCCCACCGGCGCCGTCACGCTGACGCTCACCGCCGACCAAGGCGCCGCGAACGGCGACGTCGTGTCGTTCGGGCTCCCGTTCCCGCAAGGCGTCTTCACGAACGAGAAGAACGTCACGGTCCTCGACGAGAACGGCGCCCCGGTCGCGATCGCGACGAAGACGCTCGCGAAGTGGCCGGGCGACGGATCGATCCGGAGCGTGCTCGTCGCGTTCAAGGCGACGCTCGCGCGAGGCAAGACCAAAAAATGGAAGGTCGAGTACGGCGCGGCGCCGAGGGGCGGCGACGCGGGCGCGCTCGCGGCGAACCCGGACGGCCCCGTCATCGCGACGCTCACCGCCGATCACTACGCCGCGTCGCACGTCGGCGGCGTCCTCGGCACCGCGGCGAAGAACGAGCGCTTCGCGCAGTACGAGACCGACCTCAATCGCGGCTGGGACTCCTTCGACATCGGCGACTACGGCGTCGACTGCGGCTCGACCTCGAAGCACCGCACCTACTACGACGGGCCGCACGCGCAGTACCAACGCGCGCTCCGCACCGGCGACCCGACCCAGCTCCGCGGCGCGCACGCCGAGTCGATCTGGTTCCGCGAGAACGAGCTCGAGCTCTCGAACAACCGGAAGCTCGCGATCAGCAAGTGCCAGCGCGAGTACGCGCCCGGCAGCTGGACGCCGGCGAAGGCGCTCGACTGGGGGACGCTCCGGATGATGCTCTCGCAGGGAAGCCTCGAGGACTACCTCGTCACGGGCGATCCCGCCGCGCGCGAGGCCGTCCTCGCGATGGGCGAGGCGTACCGCCAGAACCTCGGCGCGCTCACCGCGGGCAGCCCGCCCGTTCTCGAGATCACGGAGCGGAACCTCGGCTGGACGCTGATGGGCCTCACGAGCTACTACGCGCTCGATCCGCGGAACGAGGTCCGCGACGCGATGAGGTCGCTCGTCGATCGCGCGATCGCGTGGCAGGGCCGCGGCGGCTCCGGCGCGCTCGAGCACGACATCAACCGTCCCGATCCCGACGAGTGCGGAGACGGACCCGCGGGCGCGTCGCCGTTCATGACCTCGCTCGTGGTCGACGGGATGATGGACTACTGGCTCTTGACCGCGGACAAGGAAAAGCTCTCGCCCTTCATGACCAAGCTCGCGCGCTGGTACGAGGACGACGCGCGCACGTCGGACGGCGCCGCCTTCAGGTACCTCTGGAACTGCAGCACGAACGACTACGACACCGGCGATCCCGACGGCTACACCTCCGCCGAGCTCAACCTCCTCATCGCCCACGTCTTCGGTGCGACCTACGCCCTCACGAAAGACGCCCACTGGCTCGAATTCGGCGACGAGATGGTCGACCACGGCATCGAGGAGATGTTCGCGAAGCGCCCGAAGCAGTGGAACCAGGCGTCGCGGGCGTTCGGGAAGTACCTCGGCTACCGCGAGCTCGCGCGCTGACGGTGGTGATCATCCTACCTTTTCTCACTTACATTTCGGATCCACCGTTCTTGACCACTGGTGGCAGCTTTTATGGATGACAGCATAAGGGCATGCTGCGTGGTGCTCTCCTCTCGGCGCTTGCCACTGTCATCTTCGTTGCTGCTTGTGCTCCCCCCGAGGCCACCGGGAAAAAGAAGCGTGGCAGAGGCGGAGACGACGACGACGACAACGATCCGACCGAGCAGCGGGGCGACGACGACGACGACGGGCCCATCCTCGGCACCAAGCCGCCGATCCCCACCAGCATTCCGGAGACCGGCTCGCTCAAGGTGACGCTCACCGCCGACAAGGGCGCCGCGAACGACGCGGTCGTCTCTCTCGGCGTCCCGTTCCCGCAGGGCGTCTTCAAGGACGTCAAGAACATCACGGTCAAGGATCCGGGCGGCGAGGCGGTCCCGGTCCACACCGCGTCGCTCGCGACGTGGCCGGGCGACGGCTCCATTCGCAGCGTGCTCGTCGCGTTCAAGGCGACGGTGGGCCAGGGCCAGTCGCAAGAGTGGACGATCGACTACGGCAAGGCCGGCACCGGCGGTGACGCGGGCAAGCTCGCGGCGAACCCGGACGGTCCCGTCATCGCGACGCTGACGCCCGATCACTACGCCGCCTCGCTCGTGAGCGGCGTCATCCTCCCGGCCGCGAAGAACACCGACTTCAAGTCGTACGAAGACCGGATGAAGACGGCGTTCGCGTCGGTCAACTACACGTCCGTCACGAGCGACTGCGGGAACGGCAACCAGGACCGCACCTACTACGACGGACCGCACTCGCTCTATCAGTGGGCGCTCCGCCTCGGTGAGCCGGCGCGCCACCGCTTCGCCCACGACACGGCCGCCTGGTACCGCGCGAACCAGCTGAAGTGGATCGAGGGCTCGCCGCGGATGGCGATCAACAAGTGCTGGGACAACACCGGCGCCGGTTATCCCGGCGGGCCGTGGACGCCGGACGAGCTCCTCGACCAGGGCATCCTCCGCCGCATGCTCGGGCAGGGCATGCTCGACGACTACCTCCTCACCGGCGACCCGAAGGCGAAGGAGGCGCTCGCCGCGCTCGGCGAAGCGTACATCGCGTCCCTCCCGACGATCGCCCCCGAGGGTGAGAACGCGTACATCGAGCGCACGGAGCGTAACCTCGGCTGGACGCTGATGGGCGTGGTGTCGTACTACGCGGTCGACCACCGTGAGGAGGTCAAGGCCGCGGTCGACGCGCTCGTCGAGCGGACGTACGCCTGGCAGGCGCGTGGAACGAGTGGCGGGTTCGAGCATGACATCTCCCGCTCCGACCCCGACGAGTGCTCGGAGGGGCAAGGTCCGAGGGGCGGCTCGCCCTTCATGAGCTCGCTCATCGTCGACGGGATGATGGATTGGTGGATCCTCTCGGGCGATCCGAAGATGAAGCCGTTCATGGAGAAGATCGGCGCTTACTTCGAGAGCGCCCTCACCTCGAGCAAGCTCGCGTTCCGCTACCTGACGGGTTGCAACGAGAAGGCGTACGACGACGACGACCCGGACGAGATGACGACGAAGGGGTTGAGCCTCCTGACGGTGCAGTCCTTCGGCGCGGCCTACGCCGTGACGAAGAACAAGAAGTGGCTCACGCTCGGCGACGCGATGATCGAGCCGGCGGTGGACGACGTCTACATCGGCGCGCCCAAGCAGTTCAACCAGTCCGTGCGCGGAATGGGCCGCTACCTCGGCTACCGCGCCATGCCCTGACGTCGACGAGACTCGCCGGCACCTGAGCCGTGCGGGAGGTCGAGCTCGAGATCGCGGGTCTCCGCGTCGTCGGCGTGGGCGATCCGGAGTCGGCGGCGATGGTCGTCGTCCTGCTCCACGGCTTCGCGATGAAGCCGGCGGACCTCTCGCCGTTCGCTCATTCGCTCCGCTTGCCGGCGTGGTTCCTCTTCCCGGAGGGACCGCTCGAAGGCGGCGGCGCGCGGGCGTGGTGGCACATTGACGAGGTCGCGCGCGAGGCGGCGATCGCGCGTGGCCCGCGCGACTTCGCGGAGCAGCACCCGCCCGATCTGCCGGCGGCGCGCGCGCGGCTCGAGGCGCTCGTGGGTGAGCTCACGCCGCGCGTCGCCGGTCGCCCGTTCTACCTCGGCGGGTTCTCGCAGGGCGCGATGCTCTCGTTCGACGCCGTGCTCCGCTCGTCCTTCGAGCTCGCGGGCTTGCTCCTCTTCTCCGGCTCGCGCATCGCGTGGGACGAGCAAGAGCCGCTCCTCGCGCGCGCGCGGCTCCGCGGTCGTCCTGCGCTCGTCGCGCATGGCCGCACCGACGCGGACCTCGCCTTCGCGGCGGGTGTGGCGCTCCGCGACGCTGCGACGGCGGCGGGCGCGGACGTCACGTGGCTCCCGTTCGAGCAGGGGCACGAGATCCCGCTCGTCGTTTGGCGTACGCTGCGGAAGATGCTGAGCGAGAGGGCCTGAGCATGTGGAGCGTCCGGCGCATCGTGAGGACGGTGGATCGCTCGGTGAAGCGGCACGGCGTCGTCGGCTCCCTCGTGCACGTCGCGACGTCGGTGGCGGAGCGCGTGCGGAGCCGCGGTCATCATCGCGACGACGGTCACGACGGCGCGGCGAACACGGACGCGGTCGAGGACGAGGACTTCGACACGAAGTACGGCGTCTCCACCGGCGGCGAGATCCCGCAGACCGAGCTCGACGTGAAGGACGAGAACTGGATCCACGGCTCGGCCTACGTGCCGACGTCGCCGGTCGACTTCGCGGAGGTGCTCGGCGACCTCGGCCTCGACTACGAAGAGACCTCCTTCGTCGACCTCGGCTCCGGCAAGGGCCGCGTGCTCCTCATGGCGGCCGGGCTCCCCTGGAAGCGCGTCGTCGGCGTGGAGTTCTCTCCGCAGCTCTCCGAGATCTGTCGCGACAACCTGCGGCGCTTCACCGGCCCGAAGAGGTGCGCCGACCTCAGCGTCGAGACGACGGACGCGACGAAGTACCCGCTGCCGGCGGGGCCGCTCGTCGTGTTCATGTACCACCCGTTCGACGAGAAGGTGATGGCGCCCGTCGCGGACAACGTCGTCGCGTCGCTCCGCGCCGATCCGCGCCGCGTGCTCGTCGTCTACTTCAAGCCGGTGCACCGCGACGTCTGGGACGAGAACCCGGCGTTCTCGCTCCGCAAGGAGACGCCGCTCTACGCGATCTACGAGTCGAAGGCTCGCTAGTCGCTGACGCCGCCGTAGGCCCCGAGCTCCTTGCCGTCGTCGCCCTTGCCGCGGGCGGGGCTGTTCGGCTTGAGGTGGAAGTCGCCCTGCGCCGGGTCGACGAAGAGCGGGTCGGCGGGGGCGACGTTGCCGGAGCCGAAGTTCGCGCGGAGGCCGGCCTGCACGTAGTTGGTGTCGACCATCGAGTACGAGATGTTGAGCTTCACCGAGCCGCAGCTCGAGCTGCAGCCCGCGACGATGTCCTGACCGTCCGCGTTGCCGAAGAAGATCGAGTTCTTGATCTCGTAGGCGTCGGGCGAGGTGTTGTCGCGATCGCTCTTCCAGCCGTAGCCTTCGCCGCTGCAGCCGACCTCGAGCCCGTTCACGTTGGTCATGTGATCGAACTTGCCGATCGTCGCGGTGCCGCCGTTGTACGCGGAGTCGACGTACACGTTGCCGCCGCAGTTCTTGTCGAAGATCTCGTGGTCGCTGTTGCAGGTGGCGCCGTCGTCGCAGAAGAGGCCGCCGCCGTTGGTGCCCGCTTTGTTCGAGCGGTACACGTTCCAGGTCAGGGTCGCGACCGTCTTCTGCCCGATCGTGGGATCGGAGCCGACGAAGAGGCCGCCGCCCCAACCCGTCACGCTGTTGTTGGTGAAGAGGTTGTTGGTGACGGTCACCGCGCTGCCGAAGAGGTAAATCGCGCCGCCGTGCGAGCTCTCCGGCTCGTCGCCCGTGTTCTTGTCGATGAGGTTGTTGGCGAGCGTGAAGTCGCTCTGCTTCGACGAGTCGGTGAGGGCGCCGGCGCCGCCGCGGCCGCAGGTGTTGTTGCGGAACACGTTGCCCTTGACGGTGGCCTTCACGTTGGCGAGAGAGAACCCGGCCCCGACGAGGACGCGGCCTCCGCCGGACGGGCACTCGTTGTCGTGGATGACGTTGTTGGTGATCTCGACCTGTCCGACGCTGTTGACCTGGCGGACGATCGCCTGCCCGTAGCCGCTGACGTCGAAGCCGTCGATCGCGACGAGCCCGGTTCCCTCGATGTTGACGAAGGTGCCGGATCCGCCGCCTTCCGCTTTCGACACGTACTGCGCCGAGTCGCGGACCTTGAAGTCTTTGCCCGACTCGAAGCCGCCGGCGAGCGTGAACGCCTTCGCGCCGGCGTTGATCTTCTCGCTGTAGGTGCCTTCGGCGACGCAGATGATCTCGCCGTTCGACGACGCGGCGACGGCCTCGGCGATGCTGCCGTACGGCGACTCGGCGCTCCCGTTGCCGCTCTTCGCGGCGTCGACGTACGAGCTGCAATCGGGGATCTCGGTGGTCCCGGGCCCGTCGGGGCCGGGGCCGGGGGTGTCCGGGACGTCGCCGGAGCTCGAGCCGGAGCTGGAGCCGGGCTTCGCGGTGGCGTCTTCTTCGTCGCGGTTGGTGCGGCTCCGGCCGTTGGTCGCGGTCACTTCGGTGCAGGCGAGGAGGCTGCCGGCGAGCATGACGGAGAGGAGCGCGACGTTCACGAGCGATGCATGCTTCATCAAAAAGAGGCCTTTCCGGCGGAGTGAAGAGAGACGACCACGGCGGTGGCGTATTCGGCTTCGTGGCTGAGGCTAACAGAGAGGGTCGGAGTCCCGCGTTCCTGCAAGGCAGCAGCAGCGTTCCCATGCAAGGCAAGCGCCGGCGCTCCGGTAGGTGTGCGTACGACCTCGATGTCGCGCCAACCGACCCCGCGCTCGCCCAGGTCGAGCGCCTTCATGGCCGCCTCCTTCGCCGCGAACCGCGCCGCGAGCCGCGCGCTCGCGACGGCGGGCGCGGGCGCGCTCATCGCGTAGGCGACCTCGGCGTCCGTAAACACGCGCCGGAGATACCGATCTCCGAACTCTGCGATCGCCTCCTCGACGCTGCGCGTCCGCACGAGGTCGATCCCGACCGAGAGCCCCGCCATCCCGAAATTATGCCGCCCCCGACCACCCGCCTGAAGCTTTTCATCCATACCCGACAACGAGGCCTACATCTCGCCTTTGCGCAACGGATGTGCGCCGATCCACCCACGCGCGTCCGCGTCGACGTACCATCGCGCTGTGGCGCTGCCTGCTCGTTCGGCCGTCGATTGGTTCTCGACCGGGACCGAGCACCTCGTCGCGGGCCGCCTTCGCGAGGCGATCCGCTGCCTCGAACGCGCGGTGGACGAAGCGCCGTCGCCCGGCGCGCATCACAACCTCGCCGTCGCGTTGCGCGCGCACGGGGATCTCGATCGCGCGCGGCAGCACGCGACCGCCGCTGCTCGGCTCGGCGGGAGCGCACCGAGCCTCGCGCTCGTCGGATCGTTGCACAGCCTCGCGGGCGATCATGACGCGGCGCTCGAGACGTTTCGTCGTGCGGTCGCGGTCGCGCCCGCGCATCAGGTGTCGCGCTACTACCTCGGCATCGCGCTGGCCGCGTCGGGCGATCGGGACGGCGCGATCGAGGAGCTCTCCTCGTTGCTCGAGGGCTCGCAGCTGCCCGTCCTCGTGCGCGAGCGCATTCGCGCCCAGCTCGTCGAGCTCGCCGACGGCAGCGGTCCGATCGCGCGCGATCTGTGCTCGACGCCGCTCGTCACCGAGATCGTGGACGCACGGCGCCGCGCGATCGCGCCACCTCCGGCGTCGCGTCCAACCGCCGGCGGCGCCACGATCGACGTCGCCGAGGCGGCGTCGCTCGTCGATGGAGCGCGCCGCATCGTCGCGCTCACCGGCGCCGGCGTCTCGTCGGCGAGCGGTCTCGCGACGCGCAAGGAGCTGTGGCAGCGTCACGATCGCGACGACGCCGTCTCGATCTGGCGCTTTCGTCGCGACCCGTCGCCGTTGTGGACCGTCGTTCGCGAGCTCCTCGATGGCGTCGATCCCGCGCCGAACGCCGCGCATCGCGCGCTCGCGGCGATGCCGCGGCTCGGCGCGGTCGTCACGCAGAACGTCGAGGGGTTGCATCAGGCCGCCGGGACGCCGTGCCCCGTCCTCGAGCTGCACGGCACGTTGCTCGCGACGCGATGCGACTCGTGTGGCGCGCGGCCGGGGCGCACGTGCGCCGAGCTCCTCGGCGGGCCGCTGCCGCCCGCGTGCGCGTGCGGTGGCGTGTTGCGTCCCGACGTCGTCCTGTTCGGCGAGTGGGTCGATCGCGAGCTGCTCGCGCGCGCGGCGGAGCTGTGCGCCGCGTGCGATCTGCTGCTCGTAGTCGGGACCGCGGCCGACGTCGCGCCGGCGGCGGACCTCCCGCTCTTGGCGGCGGCGCGCGGGACGACCGTCGTCGAGATCAAGCGCAACCCCTCGCGGCTGCAGCGCACGATCGGCGCGAAGCACCTCCCCGGACGGGCCGAGGACGTCTTGCCGGCGCTGGTCGAGGCCATGCGATGAGCGGCGGCGACGACGGCAGCGACGACGACGGCGTCGCGATCGTCATCCCCGAGCTCGGAGAGTCGGTCGCCGAGGGCACGCTGGAGCGCTGGATCGCGCGCAGCGGCGATCGGGTCGCGCGCGATCAGCCGGTCGTCAGCCTGTCGCTCGACAAGGTCGACGTCGAGCTCGAAGCCCCCGCCGACGGCGTGCTCGTCGTTCGCGCGCTCGAGCGGGAGGTCGTCAAGCCGGGCGACGTCATCGCGCGCATCGTGCCACCGGCGCCGCGCGATGATGCGCGGGAGCGCCGGCACGACGCGCTGCTCGCCGCGATCGCGGCGGCGCCCGACGACGACGGGCCGCGCCAGGTCTACGCCGACTTCCTCCTCGAGACGGCGGCGCCGCTTCGCGCCTGGGGCGCCGAGACCACCGCGTCGCGCGGCGAGTACCTCCGCCTCGTGGCGCGGTTGAAGGCCGGTCCCGGCGACGCCGCCCTGATCGCGCGGCGGGACGCGCTCGAGCCGCTCGCGCGCGCGACGGCGAGCTCGCTCGTGCCGGTCCGCGGGACCCCGACCGTCGAGGACGGCTTCGTCGTCGGGTTCGAGGCGGAGCTGGAGACGCTCGTCGAGGCGGGCGAGCGCCTGTTCGCGAGCGCGCCGATCCGCGCGCTCGGCGTGCGCGGGATCGATCGCAGCGGAGCGGCGGCGGCGCTCCTCGGTCTGCCACGGCTCGAGCAGCTCCGCGCGCTCACGCTCGCCGGAGCGCCCGGCGGCGTCGTCGATGACCTCGCGCGTATCGTGACCTCGCCGCGGCTCGCGAACGTTCGGCGCATGACGCTGCGCGGGCTCACGCTCGATGCGGGCGTGGGCGACGCGCTCGCGCGCGCGCGGCTCGTTCATCTCGAGCTCACGCGCTGCGCGGTCCCTGGAGCGCCGGAGCTGATCGCGGCGGTCGCGGCGCTGCCGCCGTCGCTCGAGACCCTCGTCTTGCGCGGCGTGCGCGCCGGCGCCGCGGACGCGAAGACCGTCGCCGACGAGCTACGCGCCGCGACGCGCGCGAAGGTGCTCTTCTGAGGCGCATCGCATCGCGTCGGTCAGCGCTACGGTTCGCGCGACTCGTCAGTGAGACGACCGCGACGTAGCAGGCGGAGGTCAGCCCGCCGCGAGGCGTTGCATCGCGCGGTCGTAGGCGGCGCTCATGTCGGTGAAGAGCGCGGTGGCGTCGAGGGGCTTCTTCGAGTTTACCGCGCGGGCGCCCTTGAGGATGAGGGTCTTCGCGCCCGCGCTCACGGCGTGGAGGTCCTCCGCCGCCGCGACCGCGACGTCGTCGCCGCGCCAGCGGAGGTGCTGGGCGAGGAGCTCCGTCGCCGCGCCGAGCTGGCGGAGCGTCGCGAAGGCCCATGCATGATACACGGGTAGGCCCTCCGCCTGGAGGCGCGCGAGATCGCCCGCGAGCGCCTCGCCGAAGCGCGTGACCGGGTTCGTCGCGGGGCGGCGCGCGAGGTGCTTCGCGAGGTGCACCTTCGCGAGCGCGACGAGCTCCTCCTTCGGCCGCTTCACCAGGCGGTCCATGCGCGCGACCTCGGCGTAGAACGGCATGAAGGCCGGATCCGTCGGCACGCCGACGCGGAACGTCTTGTCGAAGTCCTCGCCCTCGAGCGCGTGGTAGCTCGCGTTGTGGAAGTAGCCGAGCCGTTTGTCCTCGAGATCGAAGTCGTTGATGATGATCGTCGTCTTCGTGTGCTGCGCGCGGTAGTCCGTGCCCGCGGTGTCGGGCAGCCACCACGCGTCCGCCTCGACCGCGACCAGCTTCCCCGCGCCGACGTGGACCGCGACGTGATCGGCGAGCGGCCGCCACAGGTTCAGCTCCTGCACGTCGATGCCGTACAGCTCGAACAGCTCCTCGTGCTTCGGCTTGAAGAACGTCCACTGATCGACCTCGAAGTCGATCGCCGCGCAGAAGGGGAGCATCGCGTACGGGTCGCAGCCGGCCGCGTGCACGAGCTCGATCCAGACGTCGATGTAACAGTTCTTCTCGACCCACACGACGTCGTCGGCGTGCAGCGCATGGCGCTGGTACGTCTTCGCGTCGATCGGGAGCGAGCGGACGCGCGGCATCTCGGGTCCTAGGGCCAGAGTCGCTTGCGAACGGCGGCGGGCCACTTCGAGGGCTCGAAGCCGTGCGTGCGGAAGAGCGCCATCACGCAGCGCTCGAGGCCGAAGCCGAGGCAGGCCGTGTGCGCGACGGAGCCGTCCGGGTTCGTGATCCCGAACACGCTGCCGAACTTGTCCTGGTGGTAGTTGAAGGAGCAGCACGCGGTCGGCTTCTCCTGCGAGACGACCGGGATCAGGACCTCGAACTTGAGCTTCTGATCGATCTGCGCGTGCGCCAGCATCTTGCCGGTGCGCCCGAAGAAGGGGTCCGCCGCGACGTCCGGCTTCGCGGGGAGCTCGAGCGACTCGAGGAGCGCGGTCCCGCGCTTCAGCCACATGTCGCGCCACTCCACCACCGCGTCGGGATCGCCCGCCTTCACGAACTCGCGCACGCGGAACGACTGCATGCGCGTCGGCTCGAGCGAGGGCTCGTGGCGGTACACCCACTGGAACATCGTGATGAGGCGGCCCTTGTCCGGGAGCGCGCCGGTCATCGTCGGGTAGATCGGGTAGCACGCGGCGGGGTTCAAGCAGACCTCGGTCATCCCTTGCGTGTCCGCCCAGGGCTGGCCCTCCGTCACCTTCGCCGAGAGCGCCTTCGCCTCGCGCTCGTTGCCGAAGAAGCTGAAGACCGTGCCGGCGAGGTTGGGGAACGAGTCGAGGTAGGAGGTCTTCTCGATGATCGTGCGATCGATCGTCGGCGGGAAGACGAACAGCTCCGCTCCGTCGTCCTTGGCGAGCGCGCCGATGAGGCCGTCGAAGCGCGCGAGGACGTCCTCGAAGACCGCGTTGCGCCCGAACGTGCCGGGCACGCGCGTCGGCACGATGAGCCCGTGCTCGACCAGACCCTTGTAGAAAGACTCGGCGCTGTATTCCACGGGAGTCCCTACTCGTCCTTGTAAACGAGCAGCATCGACGCGGTCTTCTGGAAGATGCGGTCGTTCGAGATCATCAGCGCGGCCGAGAGCGCGTCGCGGTAGTGGCGCGCGACCGAGACCTTCGAGTCGTTCTTGTAGGCGTTGATGCCGATGATCTGGAGCGCCTCGTGCACGATGTCCTGCACCGCCTCGGAGGCCCCGACCTTCAGGTTGTTCATCTTGAGCGCCCACCCCACCGTCAGGAGCTCCTCCATGCCGTTCGGCATCGCCGTGATGCGGTCGAACTCCGTCGCGAGCGCCTGCACGTCGTTGCGCATCGTCTGCAGCTTCACCGAGAGGCGCGCGAGGTGGTTCGCCTTCATCGGGACCTGCCCCGGCGTCTTGCGCGCCTCCGCCCGCACGTGCGCCGAGGCGCGCGCCACCGCGTCGAACGCGATGCCGAGCCAGAGCGCCGCCCAGAGGATGTGCGAGTACGAGACCATCGTCTGCGCCGACGCGTCGGCGAAGGAGCCGGGGAGCACCTGCTCCTCCGGTCCCGACGACTCGAGCTTGAAGCCCGGGCTGCACGTGCCGCGCATGCCCATCGTGTCCCAGGTCGTCGTCTGGGTGAGGTTCCGGTCCTTCTTGCGGACGAGGACGAGCACCTGATCGCTCGGCGGCGCGTCGGGATCGCGGCGCGCGGTGACGAGCAGGTCGTCGGCCTGCGCCGCGTACGACGCCGTCGACGCGTCCTTGTCGAGCTTGAACTTGCCGTCCTTGCGCGCGACGGCGCAGATCGAGGAGCGCGTGTCGCCCCAGACGCCGACCTCGGAGGTGACCGAGCCCATGAGGAGCTGCTTCTCGACGAGCTCCTTCATGTAGCCCTTGAAGTACTCGGACTCGTGGCCGTGGCGCGCGACGCACGCGACCTGGATGATGTGCATCGCGAAGACCATCCCGCTCGAGGCGCAGCCCTGCGAGAGGTGGAAGCACATCGCGGCGAGCTCCTCCATGTTGGAGCCGGCGCCGCCGAGGTCCTTCGGCACCGCGGCGGAGAGGAGCTTCGCCTGCTTCATCGCGTTGACGGCCTCCTCTGGGAAGCGCGCCTTCTGGTCGACGTCGGCGGCGTGTTTCGCCGCCACCTCCACCGCGACGTTGTGGGCCTTCGCGACGAGCTCGCTGGTCTTGGTTGTCGGCGTGTACATGCTCTACAGGCTCCAGTAGCGAACGCTATCGCCGAGCTTCGCAGGCTCGAACGCGCTCTTCACGTCCATGAAGATCCCACCCTCGCGCAAGCAGGCGCGGAGCTTGTCCGCGCCCATCTCGAGGTACGCCTTGTGGCTCACCGCGAACACGATCCCGTCGAGCGCGCGGAACTCCTCGAGCTGGTTCAGATCGAGGCCGTACTCGTGCTTCGTCTCCGCCGCGTTCGCGTACGGGTCGTGGAGGAGGACCTGGACCCCGAACTCGCGCAGCTCCTCCACGATCGTGGGGACCTTGCTGTTGCGGATGTCGTTCACGTCCTCCTTGAACGTGAGGCCGAGCACGCCGACGCGCGCGCCCTTCACCGGGATGTTCGCGTTGACGAGCATCTTCACGGTGCGCTGCGCGACGTAGCGGCCCATGTTGTCGTTGATGCGCCGGCCCGCGAGGATGACCTCGGAGTGGTAGCCGGCGCGCTGCGCCATCGTCGTCAGGTAGTAGGGGTCGACGCCGATGCAGTGGCCGCCGACGAGGCCCGGCTTGAACTTGAGGAAGTTCCACTTCGTGCCCGCCGCGGCGAGGACGTCGGCGGTGCGGATGCCGATCCGATCGAAGATGAGCGCGAGCTCGTTCATCAGCGCGATGTTGATGTCGCGCTGCGTGTTCTCGATCACCTTCGCCGCCTCCGCGACCTTGATCGTCGGCGCGCGGTGCACGCCCGCGTCGATGATCGCGCCGTAGGTGGAGGCGACGCGCTCGAGCGTCGCCGCGTCTTCGCCCGACACGACCTTCGTGATGCGCTCGAGGGTGTGCTCCTTGTCGCCGGGGTTGATGCGCTCCGGCGAGTAACCGAGCTTGAAGTCGGAGCGCGCGAGCCCCGACACCTTGCAGAGCACCGGCCCGCACACGTCCTCCGTGACGCCGGGGTAGACGGTGGACTCGTAGACGACGACGTCGCCCTTCTTCAGGTGCTTGCCGACCGTCTCGGAGGCCTTCACCACCGGCGTGAGGTCGGGCACGTTGTTCACGTCGACGGGGGTCGGCACCGCGACGACCCAGAACGTGACGCTCTTCAGGTCGGCGGGGTCGGCCGTCATCTTGAGCTTGGTACCCTTGAGGACGGCCTCTGGCACCTCGTGGTTGCGGTCGTAGCCGCTCACGAGCTCCTTCACCTTGGGCGCGTCGACGTCGAAGCCGACCGTGTCGAATTTCTTCGCGAAGGCGAGCGCGACCGGAAGGCCGACATACCCGAGGCCGATGACGGCGATGGTTTCGCTCATGCCCATCGGAATATCAGAAGGGGCTCTCTTGTTCGAGAGGGCTCTCTTGCTTGTTCGAGAGGGCTCTGCCCTCTCGAGCTCTCCCGCCGGGGGCCGTCGCGCGGGGACGCGCTCCGCGCCCCCGGGCCCCCCGAGAGGGGGCCGAGGGGGCGCCGTTGGGTAGTGCTCAGGTGGGTTTGGTGTCGATGAGGGCGACGCCGAGGGCTTTGCCGTGCGGGAGCTGATCGTGGGCGCGGCGGAGGGCGCGGCCGGTCGTGACGCCGGCGCGTACGCAGAGGAGCGTGCCGTCGGCGGTGGAGACGAGCTGCATCACGGTCGGGTCGGCGGTGACGGCCGCGGAGTCGATCACGATGTAGTCCCAGTGCGAGCGGCGGAGCGAGCCGAGGAGCTGCTCGAACCAGCGGCGATCGAAGAGCGGGCGCGTGCCCGGCGCGAGGACGAGCGCCGCGATCGCGAACGTGTTCGAGTAGTCCGCGACGGTGTACGGCGCCGCCCAGGGGCCGTGCGCGGTGGAGGGCCGGGTGTTCTCGTTGATGCCGAACACGGTGTGGAGGTGCGGCTCGATGAGGTTGCCGTCGAGGAGGAGGACGCGCGCCTCCTCCGACAGCGCGAGCGCGAGGTTCAGCGCGCACGTCGTCTTGCCGTCTCCCTTGAGCGGGCTCGACACCGCGATGATGCGGGGCAGGTTCTTCGCGATCAGGTTGTCGCGCAGCGTGCGGAACGCGGTCGAGCGCGAGGAGTTCGGCTCGATGAGGAGCGTGAGGCGCGGGTCGACGCTGCCGCGGAGGACGATGCCCGGCGGTCCCGGCGGAGGCGGCGCCGCGCGGAAGCTCGGGTCCGAGCCGTGGCGCGGCATCGGCGGCGCGCTCATCGGCGGGAGCGACTGCGTCCCGCCGAACGACGGCGTCCCGTACGACTGCGTCCCGTACGACATCGGCGGGGGCGGCCCCGTCATCTGCGCCTCGCGCGGGACGCGATGGTTGTGCCCCGTGTAGGCCCCCGAGTACGACATCGGCGGGGGCGGCCCCGTCATGTGGTGCGCGCGCGGCGCGGTCGAGGGCATCGGCGGGGGCGGGCCCGTCAGCGAAGACGTGCGCGGGACGAGGTGCCCCTGGAGGTACGGCTGCTGATCGACGTCCTGGTACTGGATGGAGAGGCCGGTGCTCGTGTGCCCGCCCCGCCGCTGCGGCTGCCCCGCCATGGACGCACCCCGAGCCTGCTGAGGGTGCTCGCCCGGGTGCCCGCGATGGTTCGGGGGGGGCTTGGGGTGACGGTTCGACATCGACTCGGCTCGGACGGCCTATCATAGGCACGGCGAGCCCCCCGCGGCTAGCTACGCGCGGGGCTTCGGGATGACCCCGACGACGGCGCAGATCCTCAACGCGTCGAGGTCGTTCCGCGCGTAGATGCGATCGTCGAGCCGTGCCGACACCATCGCGACGAAGAGCGCGGCCATGAGCGCGCCCGCGAGGTACATCGCGAGCATCGTCGAGCGCGGCTTCGAGCTCGGGTGCACCGGGAGGTACGCCGGGTCGAGGATCTTGACCTGGATGTTGCGGTTCGAGGTGCTCGCGCCCTCGGTCAGGCCGGCCTTGAAGAGCTTGTCGTCGAGCTGCTTCTGCGCGTCCTTCAGGTACTCGCTCTCGCGCTGGAGGCGGCGGAACTCGACGTCGAGCGCGACCGAGGTCGTCCCCGCCGACGAGATCGGCGTCGGCGCCGATTTGTCGCCCGCCTTGCGCGCCGCGATGCTGCGCCGGAGCTGGCTGAGGCGGCTCTGGAGCGCCTCGCGCTCGCCGGCGGAGAGGCCGCCCGCGCCCGTCGACGAGCGCTTCGCGTCCGCTTCCTGCGCCGCCTGGAGCCGGCGCTTCGCCGCGATGAGGTCGGGGTGCTGCTCGGTGAGCTGGCCCTTCTTCTCCTGGTAGTCCTTGCGCGCGGCCTTCGTCTCCTCGCTCTCCTCGGCGTGCGCTCTCGGCGCGCCGGCGTTGAGCTGAGCCTGGATCTGACGGGCCTCCGCCTCCATCTGGTAGAGCACCGGATCTTTCGTGCCGGGAGGCGCGGTCGGGATCGGGGCGACGACGGCGCTGGGGCCGCCGACGCCGGGGGCGCCGGGGAGCGTGAACTTCACGTACTCGGGGTGGAGCGTGAGGAAGCTCGCCAGCGCGGCGTTGGCCTCGTCGAGCTTGACCTTGTTCGCCTTGCTCTGCGCGTCGAGGTACTCCTTCGTCGCCTTGCTCTGCTCGTTGCGCGCGACCTGCGCCTCCTTGACGATGTGCTCGCCGAGGCGGCGCGTGACCTCCTGCGCCTCCTCCGGGACCGGCGCTTCGTAGCCGATCTCGAAGGTGTCGCCCTCCTTCGCCTTGAAGCTGATCGTCTTGCGCAGCTCCTCGACCGCGTCGGGCAGGCCGCGCTTGTCGGCGATCACCGCGTAGCGCGGGGTGTCGTTGACGATCGGCTCGAGGCTCGCGCGCGAGTACAGCATCTCCTTCAGGCGCGCGCCGACGCGACGCGAGTCCGAGCCGCTGCCTTCGCCCGCGCCGATCGCGTCCGCGCGGATGTTCTCCTGATAGAGGATGACGGTCTCGGACTTGTAGATGCGCGCCTTCATGAACACGCCGGGGATCGACGCGAGCGAGGCGATCATGAAGACGAGGAACGCGCGCTTCCAGTACAGCAGGCCGCGTTTCGCGAAGACCATCGCATTTTCGACGGCTTCAGCGGCTGTTTGCGGCGGCGGCTCTTCGGTGCTCATCGACCGCAGATGTTAGCACTCGCAGGAGCGCCGCCGCGCTTTCCTCCCAGGAACCGCCGCTAGATGCGCGGATTTCCGCGGGATCGAAGGTGCGGCTGGCGACGGCGAGGAGCGCCTCTCCGAGCGCGCGCGGGTCCTTCGCCGGCACGAGCGCGCCGTTGGCGGGCGTGACGAGCTCGGGGATCCCGCCGACGTTCGTGCCCACCACCGGCCGCCCGCACGCGAGCGCCTCGCGGACGACGTTGGGCGATCCCTCCGCGTGGGAGGGGAGCGTCACGAGCGTGCTCGCCGACATCCACTGCGTGACCTCCGCGAGCGGGCGCGCGCCGAGGAACCGGACGCGATCGCCGAGCGGCGCCGCCGCCGCGCGCGCCTCCGCCATCGCGCCGCCGTCGCCGAGGAGCGCGAGCGAGAGGCCGCGATCGCGATCGGCGATCGTCGCGAACGCGGCGAGGAGATCGAGCACGCCCTTCGCGCGCTCGATGCGCCCGACGTACAAGACGAGCCGCTCCGGCCAGCCGCCCGGCCACGTGAGCGCGCGGCGGACCTCGTCGCGATCGCGCAGGAGGAAGAGCTTCGCGTCGGTCCCGTTCGCGACGACCTCGACGCTCTCGGGGCGCGCGCCGAGGCGCACCGCCTGCTCGCCGAGCGCCTTGCTCACCGGCACGACGCGGTGCGCGCGCGGGAGGGCGAACGCGAGGTTCGTGCGCGGGCCGAGCATGTCGCCTTGCACGTTGAGGTCGGAGCCGTGGGCCTTCACGACCGCGGGGACGCGCGCGAGACGCGCGAGCGCGATCGACGCCGCGCCCTCCGGGTACGCCCACGATCCGAGCACGACGTCGACCCCGCGCTTCACCTCCGCCATGAACGAAGGCAGGAGCGAGGCGACCTCGAGCGCGCCCGACAGGCCGGCGAGCCCGGGCACGTAGACGACGCGGGGATGGCGGACGTCGAGCCCGGCGATGACGTCCCGCGCCGGGACCTCGCGCAGGCTCGAGGTCTTCGAGCTCTTCACGAGGCCGGAGGCGGGGAACCACGGGATCGTGGCCATCACGCGGAGATCGCAGAGCTGTCCGAGCGCGGCGAACTGCTGCCGGTTGAACGCCGCCGCGAGCGGCTCGACCGCGTTCGGGAAGATCCGGGTGATCGCGAGGACGCGAAGTGGTGAGCCCACGCGCCGAGGTTACTTGATGGTATGTTCACGGCGCCATGGGTCGCCTTCGTTCGTTGCTCCTCGCCCTCGCCGTCTTCTCGTCGGTCGCGTGCGGCGCCACCGTTCCGCCGTACGACTACGCGAAGGAGCCGGACCCGAGGAAGTCCGAGTACGAGATCGGCGCGCTCGATCAGATCCGCGTGACGGTCTGGAAGAACCCCGATCTCTCCGCCGAGACGACGGTGCGCCCCGACGGCATCATCACCCTCCCGCTCATCGGCGACGTGAAGGCCGCCGGTCGCACGCCGACCGCGCTCCAGAAGGAGATCACGAAGCGCTACGGCGAGTTCGTCCGCCTCGAGGGCACGACCGTCAACGTCGGCGTCGCGCAGGTCAACAGCTACTCCTTCACCGTGAGCGGCAACGTCGAGAAGGCCGGCGTCTACAAGGAGCGCAACTACGTCACCGTGCTCGAGGCGATCGCGCTCGCGGGCGGGGCGAACAAGTACGCCGGCAACACGGCGTTCATCGTGCGGAGCCACCCGTCGCGGAAGGTCCCGATCGACCTGAAGCGCGCGGCGGCGGGCGAGATCCCGGAGGAGAACGTCGTCGTCATCAAGGGCGACATCATCGTCGTGCAGTGACCATCCGCGGCGTGACCGGCGGCGGATCCGAGATCCGGCGGAAGCGCTCGGTCGGGAACCCGGTCGTGCGGTGGCACACGAAGATCGTCATGTCGTCGTTCGCGGGCGCGGTGCGCGTGAAGAGCCCGACGTCGCGCACGATCCCGTCCGAGATGTCCTGCGGCATCGAGCCGGTCGTGCGCAGGCACTGCGCGAGCCGGTCGTCGCCGTAGAGCGAGCCGTCGGTCGCGGCCGCCTCGACGACGCCGTCGGTGTAGAGCACGAGCGAGTCGCCCTCGCGCAGGTAGAAGCGCGTCGCGCTGAACTGCGTGTCCTCGAGCATGCCGACCGCGGGCGACGCGCCGTCGGTGATGACCTCCACCGTGCCGTCGGCGTGACAGATGTACGGCGGCGGCTGCCCCGCGGCGGCGAGGCGGACCTCGCCCGTGCGCACGTCGAGCGTGAAGTAGATCGCGGTGAAGAAGACCTCGGGCTGACCGCGGTCGATGACGGAGCGGTTCATGACCGTGAACACCGGCACCGGCTCCACGTGCGCGAGCGCGGCGACGCGGAGCTCGCCGGTGATGCGCGCCATGAGGAGCGCGGCGGCGATGCCCTTGCCCGCGATGTCGCCGATGAACACGGCGAGGTGATGCGGCCCGACCCAGAACACGTCGTAGAAGTCGCCGCCGACGGTGTAGGCCGCCTTGTACGTCGCGAGGAACTCGATGCCCTGGACGGAGGGGACCTCGCGCGGGAGGAAGCTCTTCTGCATCTGCGCCGCGAGCTCGAGGTCGCGGTTGAGGCGCTCTCGCTGCAGCGACTCCTCGTGCATGCGCGAGTTCTGGAGCGTGATGCCGACCGGGACCGCGATGCCGTCGAGCATCTCGAGATCGCCGAGCGTGAACTGCGCGCGCGAGCCGGCGCCGGTGCCGACGAAGATGATGCCGAACACGTCGTCGCGGTCGAACATCGGCGCGAACATCGTCGAGCCGGCGGTGGTGCCGTCCTGGTGGTGCGCGTCGAAGAGCGCGCGGCCGGCGTGGAGGATCGCGCGCGTGGTGTCGTTCGTGAGGGCGGCGGCGGCGCGCGTGCCGGTCGCGCTCGCGAAGTGGAGCAGCGCGAAGCGGCCGGAGGGGTCCTTGACGTAGAGGCCGACGTCCTTCGCCGCGGGATAAAGATCGAGGATCTGGCGCGCGATGAGGTCGACGAGCTCGCTCCGGTTGATCGTGCGGCTGATCGACTGCATGAAGCCGTACAGCGTGGTGAGCTTGTTGTACGCGTCCTCGAGCTGGAAGAGGTCGACCTTGACCTCCTCCGCGCGGTAGCGGGACGACTCGCGCATCGAGCCGTCGTCCTCGACCGAGATCGCCTCGACCGCGTTCGACGACGACGGCGGGCGCTGCGCGCGGAGCGAGGCGACCTCGCCGGTGCGGAGGAGCTCGGCCTCGCCCGGCGGCATGATGGTCTCCATCTGCGGGTTCGGCTGCGGCCGCGTGTTGACCTGGTAGAAGCTCGTCATGCTCTCGGCGATCTGCCAGTCTTGCTTGCGGGGCAGCTCGGCCGAAGGACCGGCGACGTCGCCGACGTACTCGACGCGGAAGGCGTGCGGACCGAACGAGATCTCGTCGTTCGGGTGGATCTCCTGGCGCCGCACCGCGACGCCGTTCACGAAGGTGCCGTTCGAGCTGTTCAGGTCGTAGACGACGAACCCGTCACGTTCTCGTGTCACGCGCGAGTGCTGGCGCGAGATCCGGTAGTCGTTGAGGATGAGGTGGTTGTGCGCTCCGCGACCGACGAGGAGCGGGCTATCGGCGGAAAGGCGCACTCGACGGGTGTTCCCGTTGATGCCCACGAGCCAGTAGCCAGCGTCGGGTCTGATCGGGTCCACGTTTGGAGCGGGATTCTATCTCCATCCGCCCGCGCTGGCGTAGTCTTCCGAAGGCATGACCCCCGGCGTTCGCTTCATGAAGCGCCTCCTCGACGTCGCCGGCGCGACGGCCGGCATCGCCATGACCTGGCCGCTCGCGATCCCGATCGCGATCGCGATCCGACTCGATTCCCCGGGTCCGATCATCTTCAAGCAGGTCCGCTCGGGCCCGCTCCTCGACGACGAGCCGACCCCCGCCGGCCACAAATGGACGAGCTTTCACATCTACAAGTTCCGCACGATGCGGGTCGACGCGGAGAAGGGGACCGGCGCCGTCCTCGCGACGAAGGGGGACCCGCGCGTCACGCGCGTCGGCGGTTTCCTCCGCAAGACGCGCCTCGACGAGCTGCCCCAGTTCCTCAACGTGCTGAAGGGGGACATGTCGCTCGTCGGCCCGCGCCCCGAGCGCCCCGAGCTCCTCGAGGCGCTCGCGCAGGCGATCCCGTATTTCGAGGAGCGCACGCGCGGCGTGAAGCCGGGGCTCACCGGGCTCGCGCAGGTGTCGCTCGGCTACAGCGGCAACGCGGACCCGGACAGCGAGGCGGGCAAGGTGTTCGCGTCGCTCGCGAACCCGTTCGGGATCGAGGAGGCGGAGGGCGCGGTCGCGGACGACATGCGCAACAAGCTGATGTTCGATCTCGCGTACGCGGCGTCGCTCGAGGACTTCTGGTCGTACGTGCGGATGGAGCTTCACATCCTCGTGAAGACGCCGCTCATCATGGTGCTCTCGCGTGGGCACTAGCGTCCGCTTCCGGGTCGAGGCGCGCCTCGAGCAGCGGCTGCTCGCGATTGACCTGATCGCGGCCCTCGTGAAGCATGTGAAGACGGCGGACGATGACTTCCGGGATGCGATCACGACGGCGTTCGGGGAAGCGTTTAACAACGTCGTCATTCACGGCTACAAGGACCGAACGGATGGGATGCTCGACGTGGAAGCCGACCTCGGCGCTTCGCACATGACGTTGCGCCTGCTCGATACCGGTCGCTCCGCGGACCTCACGCGGGTGCCGACGTTGGATCTCGACGAGATGGTCGAGGGGGGAATGGGCGTCTTCATGATTCATAGGCTCGTGGACGAAGTCAGGTACAGTCCTGGCTCACCCAACGTGCTCTCCCTCACCAAGCGGACGGGTCGATGAACTGCACGCGTACGGATCGAGAAGGCGAATCGCGCATCCAGCTCGAGGGATCCCTCGACGCTCTCACGGCGCCGGAGATCCGCCCCATCTTCGACAAGCTGGTGGCGGAGAAGCGCCCCCGCGTCGTCCTCGACCTCCAGAACGTCACGATGATCGACAGCTCCGGCGTCGGCGCGATGGTCTCGCTCTTCAAGCGCATCAAGGCGGAGGGCGGCGTGGTCACCGTCGCCAACGCGCACAGCCAGCCGCTGAGCGTCCTGAAGCTCCTGAAGCTCGACAAAGTCTTCGGCTTGTAACTTCACCGAGACATTTTTTAGGCGTGCACGACACGCCAGTCCACTGCAACGCCTTCGGTATGCGGCGTCGCGAGGATCAGCCTTTCCGCTACGCCTCGCGCCTGCATCCCCGCCACGGTCCCATCCCCGAGCCCACAACCCAGCCCCCAGCGCAGCTGAGCGCCGCGCCGCGCCGACGCCCGTTCACTACGCGCCGCCGTCGCGAGCCCACCAAGCGATCCGCACCGTCGCGGATCAACCTCACGGCCGCCCGGCTCGCGAGCGCGTCGTTCCTCACGGCCGCCCGCGAGCCGACCTGGTTCGGTTGGGCGCGCGGCTGGTCGATGGCAAGTCGCCGCGGAGCGCGCTCGACGACGACGCGAAGGTAGCGACGGCTGGTGTCTGGTCACGAGCTCGTGCTGGGTGGCGGTTGTTGCTCCTTCTGCTTTGCGGAAGGCTCGTTCTGGGCTCACGATGAGCGGCTGCTTTCCTCTTCCTCTGCTGTGCGTTGGTCGGTTTTCTTTGCGGCGATCTGTCTGACGCTCTCGGGGGATGGGCGGAGGGGGATGGCGCGCGGGGCGACGCGGCTCGATGGGATGGCGGTGCGGGAGGAGCGGCCGCGGATTTGGGTCGAGCCGGGGCGGCTCGGGTGGCTCCGGGAGAAGGTGAAGGACAAGCACGCGATCGAGATCGCGGCGATGGCGGGGGAGAGCGGGCCGGGGCTCGCGCTCGCCGGGCTCATCACCGGCGATCCGGTGCTGTGCCGGCGGGCGGCGGCGGTGAGCATGCCGGTCGCTTACCACCCGGCGCTCGTCTACGACTGGTGTCACGAGCACCTCGGGCGGGAGGACAAGGCGCGGCTGCGAGGGCGTATCGCGGCGCACATGCGGGAGGCGATGGGGAACGGGCGCATCTGGCGGTCGTTCCACAACGACGGGCACGCGCACGCGCTGTCGGTGACGCTCGGGATGCTGGCGCTCTGGGGCGACGACCCGATCGCCGAGCGCGCGTTCGACTTCCTCCGCCCCGAGCTCGAGGACATGCTCCTCACCCTCGACGAGCTGTTCCCCGACGGCGAGTGGGCCGAGGGCGCGGACTACGCGCGGCACGCGTCGCACGAGTCGTTCCGGACGTTCCTCGCGCTGAAGAGCGCGACCGGCGTCGATCTGCTCGCGACGTCGCCGCACTTCCAGCACGTCGCGCAGTTCATCTTCTACGCGGTCAAGCCGGACGGCCGCATGTTCCCCGGCGACGACAACGACTACCCGTTCCTCAGCGGGTGGGAGCACCAAGCCCTCCTCATGAGCGCGCACGAATATCGCGATCCGTACGCGCAGTGGTTCTTGAGCCACAACGCGGTCCCGCAGTTCGAGCTCGCGGCGAGGGACCGCTACATGGACCTCCTCTGGGCGGACGCGACGATCCCGGAGCGCCCGCTCGAAGAGCTGCCGCTCGCGCGCATCTTCCGCGGCAAGGGGATCGTCTTCGCGCGCACCGGCTGGGACAAACGCGACTCCAGCCGCACGTGGCTCGCGTTCACGAACGGGGACTACTTCGGCGATCACAATCACCTCGACGTGAACGCGTTCCAGATCTGGAGCGGCGGCAACCTCGCGATCGACTCCGGCCGCTACGACGACGACTGGGAGTGGTCGCGCTCCCCGGCGAAGGTCGCGCGCTCGCAGTTCTTCAACTACTACCAGCGGACGATCGCGCACAACACGATGCTCGTCCGCGATCCCGACGAGGACTTCGGGCGCGGCCTCTACAACGACGGCGGGCAGCGCTCGATGCTGCACACGGGGCCGATCCGCACCGTGCCGGAGGACTACGCGCAGGGCGTCTACCCCTCCGACGACGGCGCCGGCCGCTACGACTGGACCACGAACCCGGGGCGCTGGGAGCGCGGCGACATCACCGCCTACGTGGCGACGCCGGACCTCGTGTTCGTCCGCGGCGACGGCACGCGCGCCTACGCGGCGAAGAAGCTCTCCTCCTTCGTCCGCGAGCTCCTCTTCGTCCGCCCCAACCTCGTGTTCGTCTTCGACCACGTCGTCGCGACGAGGCCGGACTACGCGAAGACGTGGCTCCTCCACACCGTCGACGAGCCGGAGATCGCGCCCGACGGCTCGTGGTTCGAGGTGAAGGAAGGCGACGGGCGGCTCTTCGGCGTCGCGCTCCTGCCCGCCGATCGCCGCCTCCGCAAGGTCGGCGGGCCCGGCGACGAGTTCGTCGTCGACGGCGTGAAGCTCTCGGCAGGCCCCCACTCCGAGCTCAACCCGAGCGCGCTCCACTTCGGCGAGCAGCCGGGCGCCTGGCGCATCGAGGAGCAGCCCGGCGCCGCGCGGAGCGAAGACTGGTTCGCGCACGCGCTGCTCCTGACCGATCGCGCCTCGGCCGCGCGCCCCCACGTCGAGATCCTCCGCAACGACGCGACCGCCCTCGCGGTGCGCGTGCGCGTGGAGTCCGCCAAATATGATGATCACGCCAAACGTGAAAAATTCGCCAAACACGAAGAGGACATGGACGTCGCGCTCCGCTTCGCGAAGGACGGATCGAAGCCGGGCACCTCGATGACGGCGACCGTGCGCGGCCGCGTCGTGTTCGACGGCGCGCTCCCGGATCGCGTCGTCCTCGAGGAGGGCCGGCGCTGACGTCTCCGCGCGTATAGTGCGTCCGTGTTCTACGCGCTCTCGAAGGTGCTCGACGTCTTCTTGTGTCCGTACACCTGGGGCGTGCTGTTGCTCGCCGCCGCGACGCCGTGGACCGTGCGCGGCGCGAAGCGCTTCCGCCGCCGCCGCGCGTACGGCGTCGCGGGGCTCCTCGTGCTCGTCGTCTCCGGCATGGCGCCGGTGCCGAACGCGATCATGTGGCGCCTCGAGCGCTCCGCGCCTTCGACTTACCGCGCCTACGCGACGTACGACGCGGTCATCCTGCTCGGCGGCCTCGTCGACGAGGTGTCGACCGCCGAGAACGGCGTGCCCGCGTACAACGACAGCGTCGAGCGCCTCACCACGACATATCGCCTGCTGCGCGAGGACAAGGCGCGGTTCGTCGTCGTCTCCGCCGGTACCAACCCGGAGCTCCCCGCCTACGGCGAGGCCGCCGTCGTCGCGCGCCAGCTCGCGGAGTGGGGGATCGCGAAGGAGCGCATCATCGTCGAGGACAAGGCGCGCAACACGCGCGAGAACGCGCTGAACACGCAGGCGATCGCGAAGGAGCGCGGCTTCGCGGACGTGCTCGTGGTGACGAGCGCCTTCCACATGGCGCGCGCGGCGGAGTGCTTCGCCGCGATCGGCATGGCCGTCGACACGCTCGCGGTCGACTACCGCGCCCACGCCCGCTCCGGCCGCGACGCCCGCGACTGGATCCCGCGCGTCGACGGCCTCTCCGACACCTCGGGCACGCTCCACGAAGTGTTCGGCCGCTTGGTTTATCGGCTTCGTGGTTATGGCAAGGTCTAGAGTACTGACTCAACGTCGGGGGCTTCGCCCCCGACACCCCCACCCCAGACACGGCCCTCGCGCTTTGCGCTCGGGGCGCTTCGCGCCCGCTTTCGCGGCCGCTTCTGGGGCCCCGTGACCGCGCGCTTCTGCGCTGCGCTGCGGGCATGCGGGCATGCGGCGCGGTTCTGTGGGTTACTCCGGCCATGCGCGGGCGTGTTTTAGTGTGATGCGGAGGGTCTCGAGGTCGGCGGCGCTCATGGCGTCGATGCGATGAGCGCGGGGGGCATCGAGCGGGATGCCGTAGGCCTCGCAGAGGTCGCGGACGGCGATGCGGAGACCGCGCGCGAGGCCTGCTTCGCGGCCCTCTTCGCGGACCTCGTCGAGGACGGGGTGGCCCTTGGCTCGGAGCGCGCGCAGCACCGCCTCGTCGGCGTCGATCGCCGAGATGACGGCCTTCATCGAGAGCGGGCGCACGAAGCAAGGGTCGTCGATCGTGTCGAGCGGCGTCGCCGACCACGCGTCGGTGTCGCGTGACCACTCCAGCGCCTTGCTGCGCTTGACCTGGACGACGAAGATCCGGCGCACGCCGCGGCCGGCGAGCTCGCGCGCCTTCGTCGTCTGCGTCGCGAGCGCTTGCTCGTTCACGATCTCGAACGCGAGCTCCTCGAGCTGGCGGCCCCCCGTCACCTCGTCGCGCGCGGCGGGGTACACGCTCGCGTCGGGCGCGAAGTCCTGCTCCAGGCCGGCGCGCGTGAGCATGTCCACCGCGACGAGGTAGCCGGGCTTCACGTGCGCGCGAAGGAGGTAGGTGAGGTCCGCGTGCGGGACCGCGTGCGGCTCGTCCGAGGGCGGCGCGAAGACGAGCCTCCCTTCGACGATCTCGGCGCGCGACTCGGGCTTGACGATGCGCTCGTCGACGGGGATCCCTCCCTTGCCCGGGAAGCGCTGCATCCGTGGAGCGTAGCACCGGCTATGGGAGCTTGCCGATCACGAGGACGCCGCCACGGTCGGCCTTCGTCGCGCCGCCGGTCGCTACCGTGGTCGTCACCACGTCGCCGCTCTTCCTTTGCGTCACGGTGTAGCCGCCGTTCGGCGTCAGGCCCGTGACGAGGTGCGCCTTCGTCCGCGCCGGCGCGTCGTACGTCGTCGACTTGAACGCGACGAGATCGACCGGGAACATCACGACCGTGTCGTTGAAGCTCGCGCCCTGGTAGCTCGTGCCGCTGGTCGAGTCGATGAGCGCCGCGTCGTCGGGCTTCTGCTTGCCGTCGGCGCCCTGGAGCACCTGGAGCCAGCGGACCGACTGCGGCTGCTTCTTGTCCTCGACCCGGAGGCGATACTTGATCGGATCGAGGAGCGCCGGCTGCTTGCCGTTGTCGTCGTCGAGCTTCTCCGCCGCCTCGACCGTGATCGACGCCTTCGCCGGGAGGAGCGTGCGGACGTAGAAGCTCTGGCCGCCGTCGGTCCGCATCGTCATGAGGTCGCCGCTCACGGTGCCGCGGTTCGGGAGCTGCACCCAGAGGCGCTTCGCGCGCCGCGCCTTCTTCGAGGCCGCGCGGTCGTAGGTGACGATGCGATCCGGCACGAGGTAGACGAGCGAGCGGCTCGCGTGGGCGACGTCCTCGGCGTTCTCGTCCTTCGAGTTGTACTGCTGCGTCATGTCGCCGAGGAAATAGGTGAAGTCCTGGCCCGCGCGCGCGGCGAGGATCTTCGGGTCGCCGTTGTTCACGTACGTCCACTGCGAGCCGCGCTTCCACTCCGCGAGGCGATAGCCCTCCTCGCCCTCCGCGACGTGGCGCGGCTTGTCGTTCTGGATCGTGAACATGTTCTTGTAGTCGGTGCACGCCATGTCGTCGCCGTAGCCGGTGCGCTCCTTCGTGAGCCACTCGCCCTTGCGCCACAGCTCGAACATGCCGGCGTCGGCCGACTGGTGATCGACCGTGATCCAGCCGTTCTTGTACGTGAACCACGTCGCGTTCTCGTTCCAGCTCGTGCGCTGCATGTGGCGCCCGATGCCCTCCGCGAAGTGGATCAGCGGGTAGCTCGGCCGCGGATCCGGGGCCTTCGGCGCCTTCGGATCGAACAGCATGAAGTAGAAGATCGACGCGAGGAGGTCGTTGTTGTCGGCCGCGCGCTCGGTGAGCTTCTCCTCGACGCCGGGGGCGTGGTGGGTCTGGATCCAGCGGATCGCGGAGAGGCGCTTCGCGTTCTGGGTGAGGTGGTCGTAGACGCCCATCGGCCCGAACACGCCCATGAAGTCCGGCCCCCAGTACTTCTCGCCGTCGCCGTACCACGCGACGTCGTAGACCTTGCCCATGTACGCGACGTCCTGGTCCTTCGGGACCTTCGCGACGGGGCTGAGCGAGTGCGCGAAGCCGACGAGCACGTCGTCCCAGAACGGGTTCTTGTCGAACGTGACCTGCTTGCCGAAGGTCGCGACGTCGCTCCGGCCGGCGGTGTAGAGGCCGAGGAGGAGCTGCGCGATGTAGCCGAGCGAGAGCGGGCTGTACTCGAAGCCCTCCGCCGCCATTCCGCCCCGCATCTCGCCGCGCATCAGCGCGTCGGACATGTAGAGCCACGCGCCGGTGACGGGCGTGAGGTACGAGCGCAGCTTCTCGTCGGGATCGTCGGCGACGTCGAGGGACATCGCCATGAAGCCGAGGTTGCGCGCGTGCGCGCAGAAGTAGTTGTTGCTGGCCCACCGCACGCGCTTCACGTCGGAGAGGAGCTTGGGATCGTTGACGAGGCCGACCGGCTCGGGGTGGTTGTAGGTCGTCTTCTCCGCGTGCTGGAGCTCGTTCGCCCAGCGGAGGAACACGGTCCGGATCGTCTTCTTCTCCGCCGCGGAGAGCGTCGGGTAGATCCAGTCGACCGTGAGCGGGAACGCGTGCCCGAACCAGCGCGAGCGGTCGCCGATGCTGAACCACGGATCGCGGTACGGCTGCCCCTCCGCCGCGCCCTTCGCCGCCTTGTCGATCACGTGCATGAGGAGCTTCTTCGCGCGCTGGGCGAACGCGGCGCGCTCCTTCTCCGGGCCGACGAGCGAGTAGAACGCGAAGAGCATCGCGAACGCCTCCGGCGGCGACGCGGTGTAGCCGTCGTTCGAGCCTGGGTCGTCCTTGAAGACGGAGCCGTCGTCCATCGCCGTGACGCACTGGTCCACCAGCGCCTTGAGCCCGCTCTCGAAGATCGGGTTGTCGCTGTTCGCCCACGATCGGAGGCGCGGCAGATCGACGTCGCGCACGAGGAGGCGAGGATGCCCCGTCGCGGCGCCGGGCGGCGGCTTGGCGACCGGCACCTCGGGCTGGCGCGAGATCTCCGACGGGTTGTCGCCGCCGCCGCCGCGCGAGCGGAACGGGCACGCGGGCAGGACCGCCGACGCGAAGACCAGGAGCCCGGCATAGCGACGCATCATCGATCGACGATGGTATCGCGATTCAGCTCGAATCGCGCCGCCGCCGCATCGCCTCGCGCATCACGTCGGCGAAGCGACCGGCCGTGTTCTTGCGATCGAAGGTCTCGATGTCGACCGGGCTCGAGGCAGGCACGCCGCGATCGCCGTCGCGCCACGCGCGGAGCTTCTGCGCGAGGTACGCGCAGATCGCCTCCTCGTCGCGCGGCGGGAGGAGGTCGCCGACCTCGTGCTTGCGAACGAGGTGCGCGAGCGCGCTGTCCGCCGGCGCGAGGACGAGGGTGGGGCGGCCGATCGCCATCGCCTCGAACGTCTTCGCCGGGTACATGCGCTCGACGCCGTCGGTGTCGTCGAGGACGACGAGGACGAGGTGGCTCGTCGCGAGGCTCCGCACCGCCTCCTCGTGCGCGACGTAGCCGACGCGCTCGACGCCGTACCGCTCCATCCCTTCGAAGAGCGCGGCCTCGCTGTCGACGATGCGGCCGATGAAGCGGACGTGGAGGAGCTTCGCGAGCTCGGGCTCGCGCTCGTGGAGCTTCTGCACCGCGGCGAGGAGCCCCTTCGGGCTCATCAGCTTGAACACGGTGCCGACGTACGAGATGACGAACTCGTCGCGCGGCGGCGCGGGGAGGTCGGCGGGGAAGTCGTCCCGGTCGTAGCCGTTCGGGATCGCGACGACGGACGACGGATCGAGGAACGGGAAGCGCTCGAGCATGTCGCGCCGGAACTCCTCCGTCGCGGTCGTCACCATCTCGGCGCGCTTCAAGAGGAGCGCCTCGAGCGGGTCGCCGATGAGGTTGCCGATCGCCGCGCCGGTCATCTCGTAGTTCTTGCGGATGACGCTCCACTCGTCGCGGTAGTCGAGGATGACGGCGGAGCGCGCGTGCGCGAGCGGCGCGAGGAGGAAGGGCGAGAACGGAGGGCCGCTGATGAGGACGACGTCGGGCGGGCTCGTCACGAGCGTCTTCGCGAGCGCGGCGGTGGCGCCCGGCAGCCAGAGCAGCTGCACGTCGGGGTACATGAGCTGCCGCACGAAGCCGCTCGCCGTCTTCACCGCCTGCTTGCGCAGCGACGGCGACGCGTCGGCGGCCGCCTCCCACGCCGCCTTCTTCGCGCCGTAGCCCGGCTCGAACGTGCGCGCGCGGATGACGTCGAGGTCCGGCGGGAGGTCACGCGTGAGCGACGCGTCGGTGACGGGCACGGAGGGGTTCGAGACCGTGAGGACCGACGGCGTGACGCCGTGCGCCGGCAGGTACTTCACCATCTTCGAGATGCGCTGGACGCCGGCGCCGCCGGTGGGCGGAAATGCGTACGCGACGATGAGCGCTCGCGACATGGGGTGCCGAGCTTACAACGAGCGCACGCGCGCGTGATACGTTGACGGAATGGCGCAGGTCCCCTTCGTCACCCTCGCGGTCCCGTGCTTCAACGAGGAGCGGCACATCGAGGCCTTCCTCGCCGACGTGTTCGCGCAGGACTACCCGTCGTCGTCGATCGAGGTCCTCATCGGCGACGGCATGAGCACCGATCGCACGCGGGAGATCCTCGCGCGCATCGCCGAGACGAACCCGAAGCTACGCGTCATCGACAACCCGAAGCGCCTCCAGGCCGCGGCGATGAACCAGATGATCGCGGCGGCGAAGGGCGACGTCATCGTGCGGCTCGACGTGCACGCGCGCTACGCGAAGGACTTCGTGAGCAAGTGCGTCGAGGTCCTGCGCGAGACGGGCGCGCAGAACGTCGGCGGCCCCGCGCGTCCGGCGGCGGAGGCGAGCTGGTTCCAGCGCGCGCTGTGCGCGGCGCTCGAGAGCAAGCTCGCGGTCGGCAACTCGTCGTACCGCGACCTCGGCGCGGAGGGCTGGGTCGAGAGCGTCTTCCCGGGCGCGTTCCCGCGCGGCGTCTTCGACGTCGTCGGCGGCTTCGATCCCAACGCGATCACGAACGAGGACGCGGAGCTCAACCAGCGCATCCACGCCGCGGGCGGGCGCGTGTACCTCTCGCAGAAGATCGTCGTCCACTACTACCCGCGCGACTCGTACAAGGGCCTCGCGAAGCAGTACTTCAAGTACGGCCAGGGCCGCGCGCGCACGATGCTCAAGCACGGCGGCCTGCCCTCCATCCGTCCGATGCTGCCGTTCTTCCTCGTCGTCGGCGGGACGACGCTCGCGGTCACGTCGCCGTTCCACCCGCTGCTGTTGCCCGCGCTCGGTCTCTACGCGGCGGGCTCCGCGGTCGAGGCCGTCCGCGTCGCGAAGAAGACGGGCCAGCTCCACCTCGCGCCGGTGGTCGCGACGATCTTCCCCGTCATCCACGTGTCGCACGGCCTCGGCTTCGGCGCGGGCCTCCTCAAGTACCTGCTGAGCCCGGACTGGCAGAAAGACGACGCCGCCGCCCCGGCGAAGACGTTCGCCGACGCGCGCGAGGTCCGGGCCGTGATGCGGCAAGCCCTCGCGACGCCGGGCGCGCCCGAGCCTGCGATGGCGTGATCGTCAGGGCGCCGCGGGCGCGAGCTTGGCGATTGCCCAGCCCATGCGCTCGTGGCCGTGGCGGTTCCACTCCGGGTTCTTGCCGCCGACGATCTGCGCGGCGGTGAAGTCGGGGACGCTGCGGCCGGTGCCGGGGGAGATCGTGTTGCCGTAGTAGGTCGGGTGCGTGTCGTCGCTGAAGAGGTAGTCCGCGGTCGTGGTCGGCGTGAGGCCGTGGCGGTTCGAGTCCTTCACCGTGGAGCGGAGGGTGACGGTGATGCGCTGCACGTACGCCGCCTCCGACTCGTTCGGATCGAAGCGGAGCGCCTCGGAGTCGACCTTGCCGTCGCCGTTCGAGTCGTAGTCGGCGCCCATGTACTCGGCGAACGCGTCGACGCAGTCGAAGCCGTGGCGCTTCGCGAGCGAGCACGCGCGCCAGTTCGAGCGCGCCATGTAGGGGAGCAGCGTGGCGAGGACGTTCGCGCGCTGGCCGCTCGCGTTCGTGCAGCGCGCGAGGACGTCGTCGGCGTCGAAGCCCGGGTAGTAGAGGTTCACGATCGCCTTGTGCTTCGCGGTCGGGGCGTTCGCGACGATCTTCGTCATCGCGCTCTCCATGTTGCGCGTGCAGCCGGCGAGGGCGTTGTCGAGGTCGGTCGTCGAGCACGCGCCGCTCGCGCTCGCGAACCGCTTCCGCGCCTGGAGGTAGTCGTTCCCGCACATCTCGAAGTAGACCGCGCGTGTCGACGGGTCGGCCATGTAGCTCCGGTCCGTCTGGATGTCGTCGACGATCTCGCCGGAGAGCGCCCCGCTCACGGTGCGCCGCACGACCTCGACGTTCGCGCCCCAGCGATGCGCGAGGTACTCGCCGGCCGCGTACGGCGCCGCCCGCCGCGCGACCTTGAAGATCGAGCGCTGGTAGCCGGCGAAGATCGAGTCGCCGTACGCGACGACGCGGTACGTGCGCGCGGCGCCGAGGTCGATCTTCCACGACGAGTGCTGCGCGAGCGAGATCTCCTGCCCGCTCCCGAGCGGATCCGAGTCGGGGACCTCGGGCTCCGTGGTCTCCGGCTGGGTCTCCGTCTCCGTCTCCGTCTCCGCCGCGAGCGTCGCGCCCGCGGGGACCTCCTCTTGCGCGACCGCGCAGCCGGCCACGAGCGAGACCGCGAGCGCACCACCGAGAGCCACGAGCCGCGTCGATTCGAAGGTCATGACGGCGCACTCTAGGAAAGGCACCGCCGGCGACGCGATAGCTGGCAGAACGGAGACGCAGTCCGGACGCTACGGCTGCATGTACGTCCGGAAGACGAAGAGACCCAGAAGACGCCGTGCGGTGCGGCGGGGGCGCGGTAGGCGAGCGTCGTGGAGGTGCGGTTTCGCAGCGTGGACGATGAGGTCGCCGTAGCGGTCGAGCACCGCGCCCGTCTCCGCGATGAGCCTGCGATCCGAGCGCGAGTACGGGTTGTGCGCGCCGAAGACGTTGTCCCAGAGCAAGAGCCCCGCGCCGCCCCAGAAGCTCGCGCCGACGTCGCGGCGGCGCGATCGGTCCCAGCGGCGGATCGTGAGCTGGCGATGCCGCGGCTCGAGCCAGGTCTGCCGCAGGATCGCGGGGCGGGAGTCGTCGCCGGTCTCGAACCACTGCGCCCACGACTGGCGGTAGCGCCCGAGATCGGCGTCGTCGATCCGGAGCTCCGGCGCGAAGACGACGCCGCGGCGCCGTGCGTTCACCGCCGCGATCAGCGCGTCGGGCGCGGCGGCCATCGTGTCGAGCATCACGCCGTCGGCGTCGATCGCGGCGACGTGCCAGGGGCCGAGCGAGCGCTGCGTCACCGCGGCGGCAGCTTATCGTCTACGCTCGAGGTGTGTCCGCGCGTCGATGGTTTGCCGTCGCGTCGTCGTCGGCGCTCGTGGGGTGCACGCTCCTCGTGGCGATCGATGAAGACGCGCTGACCGGCGGCGGCCCGCGCAGCGACGGCGGCGCGGAGCGCGACGTCGTCGGACCGACGAGCCCGCCGAGCGACGCGACGGACACGAGCGCGCCCCCGCCGGAGGTGCATCCGTACGTCCGCGCGGTGCTCGAGGACGCTCCGGTCTTCTACCTCCGGTTCGGAGAGCCGCCGCCCGCCGACGCGACCGCGCCGCAGGTGAAGGAAGAGATCAGCGGCGAGACGATCGGCACGCGCTCCGACACGATCCGCTCCGCGGCGGGCCCCCTCCCCGACGACCCCGCGATCGAGCTCGCCGGAGGACGGCTCGTGCTCGGCGACCGGCTCGGCTTCTCCGCGCGCGCGGCGCTCTCGATCGAGATGTGGCTCCGCGCGACCGAGGCCGCCACCTTCGGTCACGTCGTGACGAAGCAGCGACGGCCCCAGGCGAACAAGACGGGCTACGCGGTCTACTTCGACGACGACGTCGTCGCGTTCGAGCGGTACGCGGCCGGCGACGGCATCGGCGTCGTCGGTCCGTTCTCGGTCGGCGCGCCGTTCCGTCACGTCGTCGCGACGTACGACGGCTCGCGCATGCGCCTCTACCTCGACGGCGTCGTCACCGAGGACAAGCTCGACACGCGGCCGATGGAGGTCGTGCCCGAGCCGTTCGTCATCGGCGCCGCGAGCCCGACCGCCAACGGGAACGTCTTCCGCGGCGTCCTCGACGAGCTCGCGCTCTACGACAAGGCGCTGACGGCCGAGCGCATCAGCGCGCACGTCACCGCCGCGAAGTAGCTACCGCCGCGCTTCGCCGGCTTCGCCCGAACCACGATACCGAGGCGCGTTCGATGCGAGCAACAACGTGGTGTGTCGAGAGGCCGAACGTCGCCGCCGTGAAGCAGCGAGCCAGACGAGGCCCACCAGCAGCGCCGATCCTCCGCCTTGATGGCAGCCGCGGCAGCCGCAGCGCGGCGGCGGCTCGCTCGTCGCGGGCTTCGCCGGCTCGGCGCCGCGACCGGGGCCGCCGTCGGTGCCGGGCGGGATCAACGCCCTGAGCTTCGCGCGCGCGTCGAACCACGGCTTGCTCGCGTCGGGCCACGCGGCGGGCTTCCCCTCCTTCGCCGTCTCGAACGCGGCCGGCACGAGCTCCCGCGCGATCCGCTCCGCGCGCGCCGGATCGGCCGCGTGCGCGAGGTGGTAGTAGCCCGCGTCCTCGATCCCGCGGCGCCAGTTCTTCAGGCGGATCGATGCGACGACGCCGGCGAAGCCGAGCGAATGCGAGAACGGCGCGACCTGCGTGCCGGGGTACACGAGGACGCCGTCGCCCATCGACCAGTCGCCGGACGCGTTGTGGAACGTCTCCGCCTTCACGAACGGATCGAAGGGCCCGTGGCCACCTTTGTTCTCGTCGAACCACGCGGTGGTCTCCCAGAGGAACCAGCGCTCGACGTCCCAGAGCGCGGCGATCCATCCGTCGGCGCGCAAGCTCGTCGCCGGCGCGTCCGTCACGACCGTGCCGGTCCACGGCAGCCGCCCGTTGTACGTCCACACCGCCTTGCCGCGCGCGCGACCGAGGCGCGCCTCCTGCATCACGATGTCGACCGGCTGCTTCGCGGGATCCTCGTTGCACGTCCACCCGACGCGGATCCCCTGCACACCCGCTTCGCCGAGGCGCTTCTTCCACGCCGCCGCGCGCGGGCTCGCGCAGTCCTCGTCCTCGGCGTACACGAACGCGTCCGTCGTCGCGAGCGTCTGCGTCGCCGCGAGCAACGCCGCCGCCTCCGCGACGAAGCGGACCTGCTCGGGACCCGGATCGCCGAGCTCGCCGAACGCGCCGAGCGCGAGGACCCCGACGCCGCGCGCGGGCGCGGGTCCTTCGTAGCCCTGCGCCGCGGTGTAGAGCGAGCCGTCGAGGGCAGGGAGCTGCCGCTTCACCTCGGGGAGCTCGGTCGCGCGGAGCATCGGCGCGACGCGATGACGATGGAAGAGCTGGAGGAGGTGCTTCTCCGCCGCGTCGCCGTTCTCCTTCCCGAGGCGTCGATCGAGCTCGCTGCGATCCCAGCCGAGCATCGTGCGGAGCGGACGATCGGGGAGCGTCGCGTCGGCGACGTCGAGCTCGATCGGCAACGTCCCGAGCGCCTCGCCCTGCGCCCGCACGACGACGTCGCCGCGGTAGACGCCGGCGGGCTGGCGCGCGCCGATCGTCACGTCGATCCAGACGATGCCGTTCTTCCGCGGCGCGATCGCGAGCGGGTAGGGGCGCCACGCCGGCGCGATCTCCACCGGGATCAACGCGTCGGGGATCCGTCCGGTCCAGCGCCCCGGCGGCGGGCCGGAGCCCGGCGCCCAGCCGAGCGACTCGCCCGCGTACGCGCCGCCCGACGCGCGCGGCACGTCGAGGAAGTGCTCGACGAACCGCTCGATCGGGCGGCCGACGAAGCGCGCGGGATCCGTCGCGCCGGGCGCGTTCGCGATCGCGCCGGCGCCGGCGCGGAGCGCCTCGAGATCGACCGTGACGCCCGAGAGCGCCTCGTCGCCCGCCGCGACGACGACCTGGAAGCTCACCGTCTCGTTCTTGAGCGCGATGAGCCGGATCGGCTTGCCCGGCGCCCAGACCGGGTTCTCCTCGCCGCGCGCGAGCGCGCCCGGCGCCTCGTCTTCCTTGATCTTGTCGCCGTCGTCGACCGCGTAGAGCGCGGCGGCGACGGCGAGGCTACGCGCCAGGCTCGCGGACGCGAACATACGAAGGAATGACGAGCGACGTGCGCGCGAGGTCGTAGCGGTAACGCGTGAGGTCGCCGTCGACGCGGTCCTTCTCGAAGCCGAGGCGCGGGTAGAGCTCGATGACGGGCGTGTTCTTCTTCGTGGGGATGAATTCGCCGACGAGGTGCTTGCACCCCGCCGCGCGCGCCTTGCCGGCGAGGTAGGCGACCATCGTCTGCTCGACGCCGCGGTTCGCGACGCGGCACGAGAGCACGAGGCTGTGCACGATCGCGTCGTCGCCCTCCTTCGTCAGGATGAAGACGCCGACGAGCCCGAGGTCGCCGTAGCGATCGGTGAGGCGCAGCCAGTAGACGCCGAGGCCTTCCTCGTGGAGCTTGGCGAGCTCGGGCTCGGTGAGGCGCCGCGTCGTCGTGTTGAACTGGTTCGTCTTGCCGACGAGCTGCGTGATGCGCTGCGCCTGCACCGCGTTCCAGGCGCCGATCTCGGCTTCCATGTTCAGCGTCGGCAGGAACTCGTCGAGCGAGCCCGCGGTCGCCTCCGCCTCGCGCCGCTCGATCTGCGCCTGGTAGCTCTGCGCGCGGAGGCGGTCCTCCTTCGTGAGGCGCGGCACGTCGAACACGTCGAGCTCGGTCAGCGCGCGGACGTAGTGCGCGGGGTCGACCGGCACGTCGACGACGATCACCTCGGGGAGGTTCTCCTTCACCTCCGCGCGCTCGACCGGGTTGTCGTCGAAGAAGACGAGGCTGTCGGCGCCGATGTTGAGGTCGCTCGCGATCGCCTTCAGGTTCTTGCTCTTCCGCTCCCAGTTGATCTCGACCGCGGCGAAGTCGGTCATCTTGATCAGCATCTCGGGGTGCGACGTGAGCGCCTCCTGCACCGTGGCGAGGTCGTTCTTGCTCGCGAGCGCGAGGACGATGCCGCGATCGCGCAGCCCCAGCACCGCGCGCTGCAGCTCCTTGAACGCGCGGCCGGGGTGCTCGTCGCCGAGGTGGATGCCGGCGACGCCGTCGTCGCCGATGACGCCGCCCCACAGCGTGTTGTCGAGATCGAGCACGAGGCACTTCGCGGCCGGCTTCAGCGTCCCGCGCAGCGTGCGCGTGAGGTGCTGCGCGAACGCAGGCTGGTTCGCGGCGGCGATCGGGTTCCGCGCGAGCGCCCACAAACGCGGATCGGTCCAGCGCGACGTGCCGACCGACGACACGAGCCCCGCGTAGTCCCAGACGTGGCAGCCGGCGCGCGCGGAGACCTTCTCGAGCAGCGCGCGGTTCAGGTCCATCACCTTGTACGTGAGCGAGCCGGTCTGGTTCGCGTCGAACAGCTTCGCGAGGCGCGCCTCGGGGGCGAGGAAGTTGGCGACGAGCGCGGGGCCGCGCGCGCCCTTGTCGCGGAACAGCCCGAGCGTCGCCTCGATCCGGCCGAGCACGTTGGCGGAGAGCGCGTCGAACGCGTCGCCCTCCTCGTTCGAGTACACGCGGAACCCGACGTCGGGCTGGAGGTCCTCGAGCCGCATCATCACGACGAGCGCCTCGACCTCGCCGTTCTTCGCGCGCCACGCGTCGCCGAGGAGCTCCTGCTCGAACTGGTTGAAGCCGCCGTGATGGATGTCGGCGTAAAAGCCCTGCTTCGCGGCCTCGACCTTCAAGTACGCGTCGAGCAGCGCCGTCGTGAAGCTCGAGAGCACGACGAGCCGCAGCGGCGTGAGGCGCTCTTTCGCGGTCGCGTCGTCCTTCAAAGCACGCGCCGCCTTCATGTACTCTGCGGGCGAGAGCTCAGCTGCCATCGAGCTTTTCCAGAGAGGCGCGGATCTTCTTGAGGGACTTTAGCTCGGGTATCTCCGCGGTCGGGAACGCGACGCCGAACTCGGCCTCGATCGCCATGATGAGGTTCAGGTGCGCGACGGAGTCCCACAGCGGGGTCGTCCCCGGCCCGTCGTCGTCCTTCAGCGAGAGCCCCTCCGATCCGAACACGGACTCGAGCGCGGAGCGCAGTCTCTCTTCTCGATTCACGATGAACCCTCCAGCGACGCACGGGTACCTGGATGGCCCGCGGCCCGTCTTCGCAAGCTATCACGCCCCGCGCGGCATCGTCCGCGACATCCGCTGGATCCTCTGCGCGCCGCACGGCTGGGAGGGCATCCAGTCGTACGAGACGGTGAAGCTCCTCGCGGACGAGCTCGCCGCCTCCGGCTTCCACGCCGTGCGCGTGCACTACGACGGGACCGGCGAGTCGTTCGGCACGGACGAGGATCCCGATCGCGTCGCGGCGTGGACGGAGAGCATCCGCCGCGCCGTCGCCGCGCTCGGAGCCGGGCCGGTCGGGCTCGTCGGGCTCCGCATCGGCGCGACGCTCGCGGGCGCGGTCGCGGCGACGCACGCGCTCGAGGCGCTCGTGCTGTGGGAGCCGTGCGTGAGCGGCGCGCACTACACGCGCGAGATGGAGATCCTCGCCTCGGCATCTCCGCGCGCGGTGAAGGACGGCCAGGCCGCGCAGGCGCTCGGGATCGAAGCCGGCGGCTACCTCCTCACGCCGGAGACCGTCGCGAGCCTGAACGCGATCGACCTCATGAAGACGGCGTTCGCCGGCGCGCCGAAGGTGCTCGTCCTCGGTCGCGACGATCGGCCGCCGCTCTTCGCCAAGAAGCTCGCCGATCGCCTCGAGGGCGCGGCGTTCGCGCAGGTGCCCGGCTACAAGGAGCTCATGACGTACCCGGAGAAGGCGAAGCCGGGCGTCGCGATGGTCGAGCGCATCCGCGACTGGGCGCTCGGCGTGTCGTCGACGGGCGACTACGGCGGCCTCACCCTCGCCGCGGAGGCGACCTGGAACGAGACGCGCCGTCGACCGATCCGCTTCGGCCCCGAGTCGCGCCTCCTCGGCGTGCTCACCGAGCCGGCGCTGCCCGCGACGAAGACGAAGCGGCCGGTCTTGCTCCTCACCGGCGGCGTCGTCCCGCGCACCTCCGTGAACCGGATGTACGTCGTCCTCGCGACGCGCCTCGCGGAGATGGGCCACCGCGTGCTGCGGATGGACGTCTCCGGCATCTGCGAGAGCCCGCCCGCGCCGGGCGCGGCGCCGAACGATCCGCACGCCGCGAGCCTCCTCGATGACGCGCGCGCGGCGGTCTCGCTCCTGCTCGAGGACGGCGGCGGCGAGATCGCGATGCTCGGCCTGTGCTCCGGCGCGTACGCGTCGTTCCAGACCGCGCTCGCGGACGAGCGCGTGCGCAGCATCACGCTCCTCAACCCGGAGGTCTTCCACCTCGCCGACGGCTCGCCGAAGTTCTCGCAGACGGAGCAGAGCCACGCCGCGAGCCACTACAAGAAATCGCTCCTCAGCCCCGCGGCGTGGAAGAAGCTCCTCACCGGGAAGGCCAACGTCGGCTACATCGCGGGCTTCGCCCTCGCGAAGGCGAAGACCACGATCGAGACCGCGCGCGAGCGGATCGAGGCGCGCGTGAAGAAGACGCCGCAAGGGCTCGCCGGCGATCTCCACCGCCTGCTCGCGCGCGGCGTCGCGGTCGCGATCGTCATGGCCGAGAACGACAGCGGCTACGATGCGCTCATGGCGCAGCTCTCCGCCGACCTCGAGCGCCTGAAGAGCGAGGGGCTCCGCTTCAAGCTGACGCCGGGGCCCGATCACACCTTCAACGATTTCTCGACGCGCCTCCCGCTCGTCGAGTGGCTGGTGGAGGTGCTCGCGTCGTGAACCGCCGTGCGTTCTTGTCGGCAGGGGCCGCGCTCGCGCTCGGCGCGTGCAAGAAGAAGGAGCCCGCCGTGAAGCGCACGGTGGAGCACTCGAGCCACGCCACGGTGGACTTCCTCGAGCTCGTGCACCCCGAGCCCGATCCGAGCCTCCCGCTCGTCGTCGCGATCCACGCGAACGGCGGCGCGCCCGAGCACTGGGTGGAGGGGTTCTCGAAGTTCCCGGGCCGCGCGCGCATCCTCTTGCCGCGCGGCTATCGCCGGAAGAACGAGGGCTACGAGTGGTTCGAGTGGCCGCTCACGAACGACCTCGCGAGCACGAAGCTCGCGATGGACGTCTCCCTCGCGGAGGAGCGCCTCGCGAAGGCGATCGCCGCGCGCGTGGGCCAGGGCGGTCGCGTCGCGGTGACGGGCTACACCGAGGGCGCGATCCTCGCGTTCGTCCTCGCGAAGCGGAAGGAGCTCGTCCTCGGCGCCTTCGGCATCGCCGGCGCCTGCCCGGTCCCGCTCTACCCGAAGTCGAACGCCGCTCCGATCGTCGCGTACCACGGGACGAAGGACGACGTGTTCGCGATCAACGCGGCGCGCGCGACGGTCGCCGCGTACAAGACGGCCGGCGGCGAGGCGACGCTCCGCGAATACGCGGAGGGCCACAGCCCGTCGGACAAGATGCACGAGGACCTCGACGCCGACATCGTGAAGGCGCTCGAGGCGGCGCGCTCGCCGAGCCGATAGAGGCGCGGTAGCATTGCCGTCGTTCGCATGCGCTTCGTGAACCTCCTCGCCATCGTCTGCATGCTCTTCTGGGTCGGGTGCCCGTACACCGAAGGTTGCGAGACCGGCAGCGCGCCGGAGGAGCTCGAGGGCGGCGTGGGCGGCGACGACGACGACAACGGCGGACCGCCGCCGGAGGGCCCGCGCGAGCCGAACTGCAGGGACCTCGACGCCAGGTGCAACGGGGAGAGCTGCTGCACCGCATCGAACCTCCCCGCCGGGACCTTCGATCGCCTGAACGATCCGAAGTACCCCGCGACCGTGAGCGCCTTCCGCCTCGACGTCTACGAGGTCACGCTCGGCCGCTTCCGCGCGTTCGTGCACGCGGGCTTCGGGACGCAGGAGAAGCCGCCCGCTCCCGGTTCGGGCAAGACGAACGATCCCGACGACAAGGGCTGGCAGGAGTCCTGGAACAAGGACCTCGTCGAGACCATGGCCGACCTCGAATCGGCGCTCGGCTGCAGCCCCGACCTCTACAACGTGTGGGACCGGAACCCGGGCAAGAACGACTCCCTCCCGATGAACTGCGAGACGTGGCTCGAGGCGCAGGCCTTCTGCATCTGGGACGGCGGGCGCCTGCCGACCGAGGCCGAGTGGATGTACGCCGCGAGCGGCGGGAGCGAGCAGCGCCTCTATCCGTACGGCGGCAACGTCGCGGACACGGAGCGCATCCGCTTCGGCTGCCAGTCCGGCAGCTCCGAGGCCGACGATCCGGGGCCCGATGGCAAGCCGATGCGCGAGTGCACCTTCGAGGACTGGAAGCCGGCCGGCTCGGTCCCGAAGGGCCGCGGCCGCTGGGGCCAGCAGGACATGGCCGGCAGCGCGTGGGAGCGCGTCTTCGACTGGTTCCAGATCGAGCTCCCCACCCCGTGCGACGACTGCGCGCGGCCGCAGCGGCCCGCCGACAACGACGGCAACCCCGTCGGCCGCGCGTTCCGCGGCGGCGCGGTGAACTGGGGCAAGGCGTTTCACCAGACCACGAACCGCACCGTCATCAACTCCGAGACCATGACCGAGCGCACGGACTCGGTCGGCTTCCGCTGCGCGCGCCCCGTCAAGAACAACTAGATGCAGGTCGCACACGGCTACCTCGCGGGCGATCTCTTCGCGAGCTACCACGCGCCGGCGGGCCCGCCGCGCAACGTCGGCTGGGTCGTCTGCCTCCCGCTCCACCTCGACCTGATCCAGTCGCATCGCAGCATGCGGCTCGTCGCGGAGGTGCTCGCCGCGGCGGGCCTGCACGTGCTTCGCGTGCACTATGCAGGGACGACGGAGTCGGTGGGATCGACCGACCACGATCCCGATCGCGTCGAGCGCTGGCTCGCGAGCGTCCGCGCGGCGATCGGCGCGCTCGCCGCGGTCCCCGGCGTCGAGAGCGTCGGCCTCCTCGGCGTCCGCATCGGCGGCGCGTTCGCGCTCGAGACCGCCACGCGCCTCGACGTCTCGCACCTCGTCTTGTGGGAGCCCTCCGCCGGCAACATGTACGGCCGCGAGATGGAGATCCTCGCCTCGTCCGCGCCGCAGCCGGACCCGCCGGTCGGCGAGGGCGTCGTCGCGGGCGGCTACTGGCTCTCGAAGGGCACGCTCGCCGATCTCGCGCGCCTCGAGCTCGAGAAGATGACGCCGCGCGGGAAGCCCGACGTCCTCCTCGTCTATCGCGACGACCGCAAGGCGCCGCCGCGCCTCGCGCAGCACCTCGAGCGCCACGGCTCCGCGGTCACGGTCCTCCAGCCGCCGGGGCACAAAGAGATGATGGTGATGCCGCAGAAGTCGGCGGTGCCTCACGCGCTCATCGACGCGATCCGCGACTGGGCGGTGGCGCGTTCACGCACGATCGAATCGACCGGCGCGCTCGCGCTCGCGCCCGAGATCGTGGTCGACGGCCTCCGCTGGAGGACGCTCCGCTTCGGCACGAACGGCCACCTCTTCGGCGTGCGCACGGAGCCGGCGGGCGGCGCGACGAGGCCCGGCGTCCTGCTCCTCACCGGCGGCGTGACCCCGCGCACGGCGGGCAACAACAGCTACGTCACGCTCGCGGAGCGCCTCGCGAAGCGCGGGCACGCGGTGGTGCGGATGGACGTGTCGTTCATCGGCGAGAGCGGGACGCCCGACGGCGAGGACGGGCGCGAGAACGATCCGTTCCCGCCGAGCATCCTCGACGACGCGCGCGCGGGTCGCGCCGAGCTCCCACCCGGACCGTTCTGGGTCTACGGCCTCTGCTCCGGCGCGTTCGCCGCGTTCCAGGTCGCGCTCGGCGACGATCGCGCGCGCGGCGCGTTCATCGTGAACCCCGAGCGCTTCACGCCGCCCGCGCCCGAGGCGGCGGAGCCGGCGTTGAGCACGGCCGATCAGCTCGAGCAGATGAACCGCTACCTCCAGGTCATCCGCGATCCGGCGGCGTGGAAGAAGCTCCTCTCCGGCAAGGCGGACGTCCGCTACCTCGCGAAGGTGCTCTCCGCCCGCGCGGCGTCGAAGGTCGGTGCGCTCCGCGAACGGGTGGAGACGCGCCTCGGCCGCGCGCCGGCGAAGGGCCTCGCCGCCGACGTCGATCGCATGCTCGCGCGCGGCACCGACGTGCACTTCGTCTTCTCCGAAGGCGATCCCGGCCACGCCGCCACCCTCGCCGAGCTCGGCGCGCGCGCCTCCGAGCTCGAGGCGAAGGGCATGCGCATCACGACGTTCGCGCGCGCGGACCACAACTTCCACGAGCTGTCCTCGCGCGCGAAGATGCTCGACTGGGTCGTCTCGACTATTTGCACGGCGCGGGGATGACGCGCGCGAGCTCGGTCGCCCACTCTTCGTAGGCGTCGTCGGTCGGGTGGATGCCGTCCTCGACCCAGGCGTTCGCGTCGGCCTGGCGCTTGTAGACGGCGCGCATGTCGACGAACTCGGCGTCCCTCGCCTCGACCTCTTCGATCAGCGCGGCGTCGAACGTCGCGCGCTGCTCGCCGAGGCCGCTGCCGTAGGTCTTGCCCTCCGGTGAGCGGAACCACTCGTTCTGCGCGAGGACGATCACGCGCGCGCCGGTCGCCTTCGTGTCGGTGAGCACCTTCTTCACCGCGGTCCGGTACGCGCTCAGCGTGACGCTGTGCGCGATGTCGTTGGCGCCCGCCTGGAAGGTCACGATCGTCGGCTTGAAGTCCGCCATCTGCGGGAGCTGATCGTCGACGACCTGCTGCGCGGTGTAGCCGCTCACGCCGACGTTCAGCAGCTCGACCTCGCAGCCCTCGTCGCGCCACTTCTTCGCGAGCCGCGCCGGGAACGAGCCGGTCGACTCGTCGGAGGCGCCGACGCCCTGCGTGAGCGAGTCGCCCAGCGCGAGGTAGCGGATCTCCCCCGTCTCGGGATCCGTCCCGCCCTTGATCGGAGAGACGGGCGGCCCGTTGTCGTCGTCGTCGTCGTCGCCGGACGATCCGGACGAGCCGGACGACGACCCTCGCTTGTTGGCGGTCGGCGAGCTGCAAGCGACCGCCATGGCGAGGAACAAGAAGAAGGCTCGCATCACCCCGTCGAGGATAGCGCTTGGTCTTCCAAGCGCGTCCAGAATCAGGCTGACTCGTGATACGCCGGAAGTCGTGTCATCCGTCGCTGAAGGCGCCGTCCGCGGCGCGCTGTGGAATGTTGCAACGACGGTCGTGACGCGGTTCGCCGGTCTCGCCGGCACGCTGCTCCTCACGCACTTCATCGCGCCGCACGATCTCGGCGAGGTCGCGGCCGCGTCGGTCACCGTGCTGACCGCGAACATGATGACGCAGGTCCGGTACGGGAACTACCTCATCGCGAAGAAGGGCACCCCGGAGGAGGCGTTCAACGCGACCGTCGTCCACATGGGCCTCGGCGTGTTGACCGCGGCGGTGGTCATCGCGCTGCGGGAGCCGATCGCGCAGTACGTGAACTCGCCGAACATGGGCAAGTACGTCCCCGGCTTCGCGATCGCGGGGTTCATCGAGCGCCTCGGCTACATCCCGGAGCGCACGCTCACGCGCGATCTCAAGTTCCGTCCGATGGCGCTCGCGCGCTCGGCCGGCGAGATCACCTACACCGTGTCGTCGGTCGGCCTCGCGCCCTTCATCGGCGCGATGGCGGTCGTCGTCGCGAACATCGTCCGCGCGGTGATCCTCGTCGGCATGACGCTGCGCGCCGCAAACTTCAGCGATTGGGCCAAGCGCTCGCCGCTCAAGTGGTCGACGATCCGCGCGATGACGAGCTACACCGCGCCGGGCTGGCTCGCCGGCGTCGCCGAGCTCGCGGCCGCGAAGTGGGACAACATGCTCGTGTCGAAGTACTTCGGCCCGCACCAGCACGGCCTCTACAACCTCGCCTACAACCTGGCCGACACGCCGACCGGCGCGGTCGGCGAGCAGGTCGCGGACGTCCTCTTCCCGTCGTTCGCGAAGCTCGATCCCGAGCGCCGCGAGCCCGCGCTGCGGCGCGCGATGGCGCTCCTCGGCCTCGTGATCTTCCCGCTCTCGGTCGGCCTCGGCGCGGTCGCGCCCACCGTCACCGCCACCTTCTTCGACGAGCGATGGCAGGAGGTCGCGCCGATGCTCGCGATCCTGAGCGTCCTGTCGATCGCGAAGACGATGGCCTCGCCGCTCGTCGGCTTCCTCCAGGCGCAGCACCGGCAGCGCGGGATCATGGTCCTCTCGGTGTTGAAGGTCATCGTCCTCCTCGTCGCGATCCGCATCTTCGCGCCGCACGGCCCGCTCTGGACCTGCGTCGGCGTCGGCGCGACGTTCGTGCTCGACACGTACCTGTGCCTCCTCTTCGTCCGCGTGCTCGACGGCGTGAAGATCCTCCCGATCCTCGTCGGGCTGATCCCGGTCGTGATCACGTCCGTGATCATGTTCGCCGGCGTCTACGGCGCGCAGCTCGGCCTCCGCCAGCTCGGCCTCCGCCCCGGCTTGCTGTCGCTCCTGCTCGAGGTGGTCGCCGGCGGCGCGGTCTACGTCGGCGCCGCGTTCGTGGTCGCGCGGCCGCTCGCGATGGACATCGTGGAGCAGCTGATGAAGATCATCCGGCGGCGACGCGCTTCACCATCGTGAGCGTGCGCCCGCCGTCGCTGTGCTCGACGTCGTCCATGAACGTGCGGATGAGGAAGAGCCCGCGCCCCGACGCGCGCTCGAGGTTCGCGGGATCCATCGGGTCGGGGAGCGACGCGACGTCGAAGCCCGGCCCCTCGTCCGACACGACGTAGGTCACCTCGCCGGGGACCTCCGTCGCCGTGACGCGGACCTTGCGCTCGCGGTACGGCGAGATCTTCCGCCGCTCCTCGACGAGGCGATCGTGCGCGGCGGGATCGGTCTCCTTCTCGGCGGAGGAGACCTCGAGGTTGCCGTGCAGCATCGCGTTCACGATCGCCTCGCGGAGCGCGACGGAGATCTGGAGGAGCGCGGTCTCGTCCGAGAGGCCGAGCCGCTGGAGGCGCCCTTCGAGCACCGCGATGACGGGCGTGATCTCGGCGAGGTCGCTCGGGAGCTCCCAGTGCATCGCCGGCTGCCGCACCGACGGCGGCGCCGCGTCGAGGACGTCGGTGAGGGAGAGCACGGACGCGACCGTCTCCACGAGCGAGCGGCCGAGATCGCGCTTCGGCACGTACGACGCCGCGCCGCGCTGGAGCGCGCGCACGGCGAGGTCCTCGCTCCCGTGCGCGGTCATGAGGATGATCGGGATGTCGGTGTACTGCGAGCAGATCGCGTCGACGAGGGTGAGCCCGTCCATCCCCGGCATCTGGAGGTCGGTGAGGATGAGGTCGGCGCGCTCCTTCTCGAGCGACTTCAGCGCGAGCTCGCCGTTCTCGGCGAGGCGGGTCTCGTACCCCGCGCGCGTGAGGAGCCCCGCCGCGAGCCGCCGATCGATCGGAGAGTCGTCGACGACGAGCACGACCGTCATGACGGGGCTCCGAGGGCGCGCATCGCGGGGAGCGCGGCGTCGATCGCCTCGCGGAGCGCGGCGACGCTCTCGTCGACGCGGGCGGGGTCGAGCGTCGTGTCCTTGCCGAGCTTCTCGAGCGCGGCGGCGGCGGCGAAGCCTCCGCGCACGCCGCACGTGTCGGCGGCGCTCTTCACCTTGTGCGCCACGTTGCTGAGCGCCGCACCGTCCTTCGCCTTCGCCGCGGCCGCGAGCTCGGCGAGCCACCCCGGCGCCTCGGCCACGAACACGGAGACGAGCTCGCGCACGAGCTCCGCGTCGCCGCCCACGCGCGCGAGCGCGGCGCGCTCGTCGAACCCGGTGTCTTCGCCTCGTTCACGCACGGTGCGAGGCGGCGGCGCCACCGTCTTGACCGGCGGCGCCGCGGGCTTCTCGAGCAGGCGCATGGAGTCGGGGAGCACTGCGGCCAACGTACCAAGGAGCTCGGTGAACGACACCGGCTTCGTGATGTAGCCATCGTAGCCCGCCGCGAGGCAGCGGTCGCGATCGCCCTTCATCGCGTGCGCGGTGACGGCGATGAGGGGAGTCCGCGTCCCCGTCTTCTTCTCCCGCTCGCGGATCGCCGTCGCCGCCGCAAAGCCATCCATCTCGGGCATTTGGATGTCCATGAGGACGGCGTCGAAGCTCCGCGTCTCGAGCGCGTCCAGCGCTTGCCGGCCGTTGCCGACGAGGACGGTGCGGTGCCCTTCGCCTTCGAGGAAGCGCGTCATCAGCGTGCGGTTGACCGGGTTGTCCTCCGCGACGAGGAGCTCGAGCGGACGGAGCGTCGCGGCGGGGAGCGGCAGCGGCGTGACCGCGAACGTCTCCGTGCTCACCATCTTGCGGAAGCGCGCGGTGAACGAGAACGTCGCGCCGCGCCCGGTCTCGCTCTCGACCCCGAGCGATCCATCCATCATCTCGACGAGGCGCTTCGAGATCGCGAGGCCGAGCCCGGTGCCGCCGAACTTCCGCGTCGTCGATCCGTCGGCCTGCGAGAACGCGTCGAAGATGAGGTCTTGCTTGTCCTTCGGGATCCCCATCCCGGTGTCGCGCACGGAGACGCGGAGGACGATCGTCTCGCCGTCGTCGCTCGCGACCGTCACCTTCAGGTCGACGCTGCCCTCCTTCGTGAACTTGATCGCGTTCCCGAGCAGGTTGACGAGCACCTGCCGGATCCGCAGCCGATCGCCGACGATGCGGACCGGCACGTCGTCGGCGACGTCCCACGTGATCGCGAGGCCCGCCTCCTCCGCGCGGTGCTCGAACGACCGCACGCACGTCTCCACCACCTCGCGCACGTCGAAGGGGAGCGGCTCGAAGTCGAGCCGGCCCGCCTCGATCTTCGAGAAGTCGAGGAGGTCGTTGATGAGCGCGAGGAGCGCCTCGGCCGAGGTCCGCACCGTCTCGAGGTACTCGCGCTGCCCCGGCGTGAGGTCGGTCCGGAGCGCGAGGGCGGTCATGCCGATGACGCCGTTCATCGGGGTGCGGATCTCGTGGCTCACGTTCGCGAGGAACTCGCTCTTCGCGCGGCTCGCCGCCTCGGCCGCGTCCTTGGCGCGCGAGAGGTCGGCCTCGACGCGGCGCTGCTCCTCGAGCATCTGCCGCAGCGACGCCGAGTGCTCGCGCTCCTTCTCGAGCGAGCGCGCGGTGATGCGGTCCGCGCGCCGCTTCGCGAGCCCCGCCATCGCCGCCATCGCCGGCGTCGTGATCGCGAACACGATCCCGCGCGTCAGGTTGTCGTCGAGGATGTTCAGCGGCCACGTCGGCGGGGCGAGGATGAACGTGAACCACGCGCACGCGATCGCGGCGCTCACGAGGCCGGGGCGGAGCCCGCCCATGAAGGCGGCGGCGACGACGAGGGTGAGGACGATCGCGGGCGGGTTCGGCACGCGCACGCCGAGCTGGGTGACGATCTCGATGAGGACACAGAGGCCGAGGACGGACGCCGGACCGGCGACGGTGAAGAACGGAAGCGGCGCCTTCCGTTCCGCCATCACGGTCCCGGCGATTGCGACGGCGGCGGCGTCACGATCGGGGCGGGGACGCGCTCGCCGCTGCTGAACGCGCCGGTCGCGGGCTGGGTGGGATCGTTGCCGTCGGCGCGCTGCGAGAAGCGCGACGGCACGCGGCGCGGCCGTCCGCCGGGGCGCGACGCGAACAGCTCGATCCCGAAGATGAGCCCGTGCCGGACGATCGCGGGGGTCGGGATCGGCCCGCGGCCCGAGGTCTGACCGATGAACTGGTAGCGGAGCGACAGCGTGAGGAAGTCGACCGGCTCCCACGTCAGCTCGGCGTCGTGGAGGACCGCGTCGAACGAGCTGTCGAGGTCGCCGCTCTCGGCGAGGTCGAGCGTCTCCGCGTGGAGGTACCCGCCGGAGGCGCCGATGATGACCTTGTTCTTCTCCGAGAGCGGCGTGAACGCGCGGAGCGTGGCCTGCTGGGACTGGAGGAGCGTCCCGATGAGGAGGTTCGGCTCGATGCCGCCGGCGTACTCGAGCCCGATCCCGGTCACCGCGGTGCCGTAGAACAGCGTGGCGCGCGCGGCGGGGCCGAACCGCGCGCCGAGGTTCGCGTCGGTGCTGGCGGCGACCTGGCCCGAGGCCGCGAGCGACATGTTGAAGTTCGTCGAGAAGTCGTGGTCCCACGTCGGGCCCGCCGCGACGGTGTAGACCGTCGAGTTGATCGGCGGGAACTTCGTGCGCGCGTACTGCAGATCGAGCTGCGCGCCGATCGCGTTGAAGTCGAAGGCGCGCTCGAGCCCGAGCGACGCGGTCGCGAGGGTGTTGTCGAGCTCGAGGTCGTCGTCGAGGGAGGTGATGTGGCTCGCGCCGGCGAGCTGGGTGAGGCGGAGCCGCGGCGAGAGCTCGTGCTGCAACCCCTCGTTGGCGGAGATCGTGAGGAGGTTCGAGTTGAGGCTGTTGATGTTCCCGAGCGTCGTGTTGGTGGCGCGCCGCACGAGGATGTAGTTGCCGAGCAGCGCCTGGAGGCCCTCGACGCCGAACAAGAGCCGCGTCGTCGGCGTGACCTCCGCCGCGGTCGTGATCGCGAGGCGGTTCGAGACGCCGTTGGGGAGCACGGTGTCGATCGAGCCCGTGAACGCGTAGGTGAGCTGAATGAGCTTCCGGTCGCCCTCGATGAAGTAGCTGAGCTGCGGCGTCGCGGCGGCGAAGTAGCCGTCGGTGTTGATCCCCGGACCGCGCGTGACGGTGGCGCCCGTCTGCAGCGTCACCGACGGCACGAAGTCGTTCGCGGCCGCAGGGGTCGCCCAGGCGATACACGCGAGGAGCACGAGCCACGCCGGCCTCAACGCAGCTTGATCCTCACGTAGACGAGGATGAGGAACAGGAGCGTGAGGTTGGCGAACACGATCCCGAACATCTCGTTTTGCCGGAACCTCACCTTGAAGTCCGGGAAATCTCGCTTCACGCACCCACACAACGCACCCGAGAACCCAACGTAGATCCAGAGGATGGGGTGGAACGAGAACGAAAGGAAGAACGACCCGACGACGAGGCCGGCGACCGACGCGAGCATCGCCGACGACCACGCGCGCGCGCGCTCGGCGGCGGCCCCCTTCTGCGTCTTCAGGTACTTGAGCGCGGAGAGCGGGATCTTCACCGCGAGGTAGAGCACGAAGCTCCAGATCGCGAACCCGACGAGCCCCGTCTCCGCCGCCGCGAGCACGTACGAGTTGTGCGCGGTGAGGAAGTGATACTCCCCGAACTGGCCCTTCCCGACGCCGATGATCGGCGAGCCCTTGATCAGATCGATGCCGACCTGAAGGCACTCGACGCGCTCGAGCGCGGACTCGTCGGCTTCTTGTCCGGAGCGCCCGCCGAGCGCGGCGAGCGCGGCCATGCCTGGGACGCCGACGACACCTCCGGCGATGGCGCCTGCTTTCCAGCCGAATTTCAGACAGAAGAAGACGCCGAGCACGACGACGAGCACGAGCTGACCGCCGCGCGACTGACTGTAGAGGACACACGACGTGACGAGGGCGAACGACGCCAGCATCAACAAGAGCCGCACGACCGACCGCTTCCGCATGAAGAAGCCGGCCATGAAGGGGAACCCGATGCCCACCGTGAGAGACAGCTCGTTGGGGTCCTCGAGGTTGCCGCGGAAGCGAATACGCCCCGACACCGACGCGGTGTTCATGAGGCCGGCGTGCTCGCAGACGTAGTTGCGGCCGTGGTCGTTCTCCTCGTCGCCGTCGTAGCACTCGATCTCGCCCTCGGGCCCGCTGCACGGCTTGCCGTCGTAGTGCAGGATCGTGCGGTCGATCGGATCGATCCAGTGGCATTTGAAGGGCGCGCTCGCCTGGTGCGTGCCGACGAAGCTGAGGAACAGCGAGAGCGCCAACATGAACGCGCCGAGCATCTCGAAGGCGCGCCACGTCTTGATGCTGTGCGCGATCGCGAACGACATGATCATCGGCGTGCTGAACATCACCGCCTGGGTGACGACGTCGCTCGGCTGCTTGATGAGGATCGTCAGCATCGACCACGCGAAGAAGAAGCCCGCGAACTTCGCGAAGGGCGCCGCGCCCATCCTCCCGACGCGGCGGCTGGTGTCCTGCATCAGCGCGTCGAACATGAAGCCGACGCCGATCAGCGCGGGGAGCGTGTAGAGGGGCTTGAAGGCCAGCAGCTCCTCGTAGAGCTCCTGAGGCTTCAGGAGCACGAAAAGCACCTCCAGCAGGATCGGCGCGAACGAGAACATCGACGCGGGGGTAGTATCGCACGTGATGGCTGGCCCGCTGCAAAAGCTCCTCGACTACAACCTCGACCGGTGGCTCCCAGGCTACGCGCGCGAGATCGCCCGGCGCACGGTGCGCCGCGAGCGCGTCGCGGGCCCGCGTCACCTGCTCGTCGCGGTGTGCGATCACTACGAGCCGCTCTGGCCCGGCACGACCGACGAGGCGAAGGGCAACGAGCGCGTGAAGGCGTGGCACGAGGGCTACCCGAAGCTCGCCGACGAGTACCGCGACGCCGACGGCAAGCGGCCGCGTCACAGCTTCTTCTTCCCGGGCGAGGAGTACCGCCCCTACTTCCTCGACGCCCTCGCCGACCTCGCGAAGCGCGGCTACGGCGAGGTGGAGGTGCACCTCCATCACGACGGCGACACCGCCGCGACGCTCACCGAGAAGCTGGAGAAGACGCTCGCCGACTTCAAGCAGCACGGCCACTTCTCGCGCGACGCGAACGACGCCCCGCGCTGGGCCTTCATCCACGGCAACTGGGCGCTCGCGAACCCGCGCCGCGACGGCAAGTGGTGCGGCGTCGACGAGGAGCTCCCGCTCCTCCATCGCCTCGGCTGCTACGCGGACTTCACGTTCCCCTCCGCGCCGGACGAGTGCCAGCCGAACAAGGTGAACCAGATCTACTGGCCGACCGGCGACCTCACGAAGAAGCGCTGCTACGAGCACGGTACGCGCGCGCGCGTCGGCGAGGTGATGACCGATCGCCTCTTGATGGTGACGGGCCCGGTCGCGCTCGCGAAGCGACCGGGTCGTTTGTCGGGGCGGATCGAGGGCTCGGCGCTCACCGCGACGGACCCCGCGTCGGAGGCGCGCGCGCGCACGTGGACGCGCCAGAACATCCACATCGAGGGGCGTCCGGAGTGGGTCTTCGCGAAGCTCCACACCCACGGCGCCCCGGACCGCGAAGCGAAGTCCCTCCTCGGCGACGGCGGCCACGCGCTCCACCGCGTCCTCACCACGCGCTACAACGATGGCCGGAAGTGGATCCTCCACTACGTGACCGCGCGCGAGATGTTCAACGTCGCGATCGCGGCGATGGAGGGCAAGACGGGCGACCCGAACGACTACCGCGACCACGTGCTCTCGCCGCCGCCGATCGCCTCCTGAGCGGCGCGCCGGTCGCGCCGGCTCAGTCGAGCTCCATGATGAAGTCGTTCGGGTTCTGCGGGTGCACCCGCACCGCGATCGACGCGCCGATGTCGGCGCGGCGGCCGAGGGCGGTCGTCGAGGCATTGTAGGGCGCGCGCGTCGGGATGCGGATCTCGAGCGTGTAGCGGAGCTGCGGGACGTGGTTGATCGACACGCCCGTCGGCGAGACGTCGCGCACGACGCCGGTGCCCGCGACGCCGTGCATGCGAAGCCACGCCGCCTTCTCCGCGCTCTTCTTCATCGCGTAGCCGATGCCGCCGAAGATGAGCCCCATGAAGAGGAAGGTGCCGCCGGTGATGCCGAAGCCCATGAAGCCTTCGATGCCCATGTCGAGGGCGAGGAAGCCGAGCGGCACGGCGGCGAGGCACAGCGCGCCGACGACGGCCATGAGGACGCCGAGCGGGAAGAACACCTTGTGGATGCCGCCGCTCACGTGCTGCGCCGCCTTCTCGCTCGCGATGTGGGCGTAGCCCGCCGCCGCCTGCGGGTAGCTCATCGCGCAGAGGTGCCACTGCGCGTAGCGGTGCACGACGCGCTCGATCGTCTGCCGGCCGGAGCCGCCGCCGGCGCCCATGCGCTCGCGGAGGAGGTGGACCGCGAGATCGGCGCGCCCCATCTTCTCCCACGCGTTCGCGCGAAAGACGGCGCAGACGTCGTCGGAGGCGTCTTCGATCGGGACCTCCTGCGCGTTCTGGCCGAGGACCTGCAAGACGCGCTGGAAGTTGCCGGTGGCGGTGTCGATGAAGGCGCGCGTGAAGCGGTACGCGCTGTCGGACTGGAGGTCGTCGGAGGCGGGGTCGCACGGCGCGAGCCAGGCCTCGGCGGCTTGGATGTCGTTCTCCCGCACCGCGGCGCGCGCGAGGAAGCCGCGAACGATCTGGCGATGGCGCGGCAGCTTCACGACGTCGAGCGCGCCTTCGAGGAGCGCGCGCTGGCGAAGCTTGTCCTCCTTCCCTTCGGAGAAGTGCTGCACGAGGACCATCGACAGGAAGACGATGCGCTCGGCGGCGTCGTAGCTCCCAGGCTGCGCGCGGAGCTCCTGGCGCGCGCTGTTCCAGACCGCGATCGCCTCTTCGACCTTCCACTCCTCGAGCCGCCCCGCCGGCATGAGGTGCGTGATGCTCGGCGGGGGGAGGAGCGGCCGTCCGTCCTGCATCCGGAGGCGCGCGACGCGCTCGTGCTCGGGGACGGGCTGGCGCGGCGGCGCGAGGAGCCCTTCGTCGCGCAGCGCGATCTGGTTCTGCGCGTGGCAGTACCGGCACTCGAAGCTCCCGCCCGCGACGTTGACCTCGAGCGGCGCCCCGCACCGATCGCAGGCGGCGACCCGCAGCTGATAGCTAAACGACGTATTCACGCACTCAGCTACAGCTCGTCGCCGCCGGTGCGGGCGCCGGTGGCGTGGTCCCAGATGTTCTTCTTCGTGATCTTGCCGCTCGGGGTCTTCGGGACCGAGGACACGAACGTCACGTACTTCGGGACCATGAAGGCCTCGAGGCGCGCGGCGCAGTGCGTGACGACGTCGCGCGCCTCGTACTTCGTGCCCTCCGTCAGGACGACGAAGGCGCGGATGGACTGGCCGAGGACGTCGTCCTTCTGCCCGACGACGGCGGCGTCTTGCACGCCGGGGAGCGCGTAGATCGCGTTCTCCACTTCCTTCGGCGCCACCTTCTCGCCGCGCGTCTTGATGATGTCGTCCTTGCGGCCGACGAAATACAGGTGACCGTCGGCGTCGCGCTTGAACTGGTCGCCGGTGTGGAGCCACATCTCGTTGGGAATGTGCGGGCTCGGCTTCAGCCAGTCGGCGGTGATTTCGGGCTTCTCCCAATAACCCTTCATCACGTGCGGGCCGCGGACGACGAGCTCGCCGACCTCGTCCGGGTCGCAGACCGTGCCGTCGGGGCGGAGCACGAAGACCTCCATGTTCGGCATCGGGACGCCGACGCTGAGGGGCTTCTTGTCGAGGAGCGAAGGATGCAGATAACAGACGCGCTTGCACTCCGTCAGGCCGTACATCGAATAAAGGCGCGCGTTGGGGCAGAGCTTCTTGAGCGTCTCGATGTGCGTGAGGGACAGCGCCGCCGCCGTGTTCGTGACGTAGCGGATGTTCTCCAGCTTCGCGCCCTTCTCCTGCCACTGGCGGAGGATGCTCGCGATGGTGGGGACGACGGGGAGGCCGGTGACCTTCTCCGTCTCGATGACCTTCAGGATCGCGGCGGGATAATTGAATGACTGCTCGAGGACGAGGGTGCCGCCGAACTGATTGACCATCAGCCATTGATAAAGGCCATAGTCGAAGGAGAGCGGGAGGACGCAGAGGACGATGTCGTCCGGCTGGTTCTCGAGGTACGTCGTGATCGACTCCGCCGCCGACACCATGTTGTGGTGGGTCAGCATCACGCCCTTCGGATCGCCGGTGGAGCCCGACGTGTAGATGATGGCGGCGAGGTCGGTGGGGATCCGCTTGGCCGCGGGCCACTCCGCGGAGGCGGGGCCGACCGTCTTCACGAAGTCGTGGCACGTGACGCCGCCGAGCTTCGTGGGGCCGTCGGCGAGGTCGACGATGAGGGCGTGCTCGAGGTGCTTCGCCTGCTCGAGCGCGGGCTTGTAGAACGACTCGAGGACCTTGTCCGTGATGATGACGCGCGCGCGGCAGTCGTTGAGGACGTACGCGAGCTTGTCGGACTTCGTCTGCGCGTTCACGACGACGAAGATCCCGTCGGCCGCGAGGGCGCCGAAGATGCCGAGCGCGAGCTCCGGGGAGTTGTCGAGATAGAGGACGACGCGATCGCCGCGCTGGAGGCCGAGCTGCTTGAGAGAGCTCGCGATGCGGCCCACCTGCGCGTGCACCTCACGCCACGACAAGCGCTGCTTCTTGAAGACGAGGGCGGTCTTGTCGGGAGACGCCGCCGCGCTCCGCTCCATGTACTCGTGGAGGAGGGTGACGTGAGAGACGCGCATGGCTCAGCTTCCCTTCTTGCGTTCGACGTAGGCGACGATGGCGTTCACCGTGTCGAAGTTCTCCGGGACCGCGTCGTCGTTCTCGACCGTGAAGCCGAAGGTCTCCTCGATGAACATGATGAGCTCGAGCGTGCGAACCGAGTCCACGATGTGCGCGCGCTCGAGGGACACGTCGTCCTTGAGCGTCTCCGGCGCGGCGCCCTTCAGGAAGTTCTCGAGGAGCATCGTGCGGATCTTCTCGCGGGTCTCGGCTTCACTCATGGCGCCGAGCCTACCAGAAGCGCGTGGCCGGCATCCGGGTCCGTGCGACGGACACCTCCCCCCCGTGCTTCACCAGCTCGAGCGGGGTGTCGTGGCTCAGGAAGAGGAGGGGGCTCGCGGCGAAGGAGTACGCCCCCGACGCGAAGAAGCCGACGAGGTCCCCCGGCTCCGCGCGCGCGATGCGGACGCCCCGCGCGAGCGAGTCCATCGGCGTGCAGAGCGGGCCGCAGACCTCCTGCGGGGCGTTCGCGTCGGACTCGGGCTCGGCGCCGCCGCGGGTGAGGTTCGCGACGGGGTAGTTCTTCTTCACGAGCTGGCCGAAGTTGCCGGTCGCGGGGAAGACGTGGTGCATCCCGCCGTCGAGGATGACGTACCGCTTGCCGCGCGTCTCCTTGATCTCGGTGACGCGTGAGACGTAGGCGCCGAAGCGGCCGATGAGGAAGCGGCCGAGCTCGAAGACGAAGCGCGTCTTCGCGAAGCGCGGGTGCGCGGCGCGCCACTCCTCGAGCTTCGCCCCGATCGCGCGGCCGAGGGAGGCGGTGTCGACCTCCTTCTGCCCCGCGAAGTAGGGGATGCCGAAGCCGCCGCCGAGGTTCACGACGTCGGGGTGGAGATCGTGCGAGTCGGCGAGGCGCGCGACGATGGAGAGCGAGCCCGCCATGTTGTCGACGAGGGCGCGCTCCTCGAGGCACTGCGTGCCGGCGTAGATGTGGAGGCCGGCGAGGCGCACGCCCGCCTCCGCCTTCACCGCGTCGAGCGCGGCCGGGGCCTCTTCCTCCGCGACGCCGAACTGGGAGGCGCCGCCGCCCATGCGCATCGCGAACTCCTTCGGCGTCTCGGCGGGGTTGATGCGCAGGGTGACGTCTTGCCGCTTGCCGCGCGCGCGCGCGACGGCGCCGAGGCGGCCGAGCTCGGCGACCGACTCGAGCGAGACGATGCCGCACCCGCGATCGACGCAGCGCTCGAGGTCGGAGGTCGTCTTGCCGGGGCCGGCGATCGACATGTGCTTCGGGTCGTAGCCCGCCGCGATCGCCATATCGAGCTCGCCGGCGGAGGAGAGATCGAGGCCGGCGACGTGCGGGCGGAAGGCCTCGAGCACCTTCTTGTTGCCGTTCGCCTTCACGCAATAAAAGACGTCGACGACGTCGGGCAGGTTCGCGCGCAAGACGGCGAGGTGCGCCAGCGCGGCGTCGAGATCGTAGAGGTAGTAGGGCGTGCCGTGTTCCTGGGCGAGCGCCTCGGCCTCGGCGCCCGCGAGTCGAATCGCGCTCATGCCGTCATCTTCTTCACGACGCGGGCGGGATTGCCCATCACGATGGAGTCGGGGGGGATGTCGCTGCGGACGACGGAGCCCGCGCCGATGACCGAGCGCGCGCCGATCGTGACGCCTTTCAGGATCATCACGTTGCGCGAGATCTGGACGCCGTCCTCGATCGTCACCGGCGCCACGTCGCTGTCGCCGGCGGGGACCTCCCAGATCGGGCGCTGCGGGTTGTAGTGGCTGTGGCCCTCGGTGTCGGCGATGTACGAGCCGCCGCCGACGGAGGCGAACTTGCCGATCGTGATGCGCTCCGCGATCGCGAAGTTGGTGCCGTGGCCGATGAAGACGCCGTCGCCGATGATGAGCGTGGGGGTGCCCTTCGACGCCGCGCCGATCCCGATGAGGCCCGAGATGCGGATGTTCGAGCCGAGCTCGATGTGAGGATTGCCGTTGATGTACGGGACGCGATCGACGGCGATGTTGTCGCCGTACTTCGCACACTGGGAGAGGAAGAGCGGCGTCGCGACCATCGAGCGGCGGCCCCACTCGAAGGCTTCGCGCGCGTAGAAGCCCGCGTGCGCGAGGCCGCTCAAGAGCGGCTTGGCCGGGCCGACGGGCTGGATGCTGCTGTAGATGACCCGCTTCGCGATGGGCTTGATGAAGCGTCGGAAGGCTGAGGGTCCGGGCACGACGTTTCATCTAGCATCACTTGTGCGAGGGGGGAATGTCCGGGCTATCCTCCGAAGCTGGGCATGTGGCACCTTCGCGTTCGCGTGATTTCGCTCCTCGACGCGGTGGGCGCGCTCGAGGCAGCCATGATCGCGCGCAAGTACGTGCGGCTGCCGTTCTTGCCGATCGTGACCTATCACCGGCTCGGCGATCCCGACCGCGACGCGAGGTACCTCGACGAGAGCGTCGTCGACGCCACGAAGGAGGGGTTCGAGCGGCAGGTCGAGCTGATGATGCGGCGGTTCACGCTGCTCAGCGTCGAGGACCTTCGCCAGTTCTTCTTCGAGAAGAAGCCGCTGCCGAAGAACCCCGCCCTCATCACGTTCGACGACGGTTACAAGGCGTGTCACGACATTGCGCTCCCGGTGTTGAAGCGCGCCGGCGCGCGGGCGGTCTTCTTCATCTCGACCGGCCACATGAGCGACCGGAAGACGTTCTGGTGGGATCGCGCGAACTACCTGATCAAGAAGTCGAAGAAGAACCGGATCGAGATCGACTACCCGAAGCACAAGGTCTACGACCTCGCGAAGAACCGAAACGACGCCATCACCGACATCCTCGACACGATCAAGCTGACCTTCGGCCTCGACGTCGAGCGGTACCTCGAGGTCCTCGGGAAGGCCCTCGACGTTCCTTGGGGGCCCGAGCAGGAGAAAGAGATCACCGACGAGGTGCTGATGACGTGGGACCAGGTCCGCACCCTGAGCAAAGAGGGGATGGACGTCGAGTCCCACACCCACACGCATCGCGTGCTCACCACGCTCGCGGAGAGCGAGCTCAAGGACGAGCTCGTCGGATCGAAGAACCTGCTCGAGGAGCAGCTCGATCAGCCGATTCGCGCGCTCGCGTACCCGGTGAGCCTCAGCATCGCGAAGCACAACCACATCCTCGACGCGGTGAAGGAGGCCGGCTACGACCTCGGCTTCTCGACGTCGTGCGGCCTCGGCCCGCTCGGCCCGAAGACCCACCCGCTCGACATCCAGCGCTTCTGGGTCGACCCGACGCTGCCGCACTCGTACTTCCGCGCCGCCCTCGCGATGCCACAGCTCACCTACCGCCGAAGGTAGGCCTACGACCTCGGGCGATCGGTTTGAAATGACTATGGTTGCGCGTCCGGCGGCGTGTGTACGCTCCCGAGCGAGGTGGGCGCTGTCATGAAGGTTCGTCGGATCATCGCGGGTGTGTCTTCGGTCGTCGTCGCGGCGACGGTGGTGGTGCTCTCGAGCGCCTGCGATGGCTCGAGCACGGACAACGTGTCCTCGGCCGCCGAGGATCCGACGGGGAGAGCGCGCGCGCCGAGCGCGGGATGCGTCGTGGTCGCGAGCGGCTGCGTGTGTGCGCCGGGAACGTCGACGATCGTATGCGGTCGCAACCAGATCCCGACGGACCCGGTCGACTTCCGCAAGGACGTCTACTTCGTCACTCCGTGCTGCAAGAGCGGCGACTGGCCGACGGAGGGCACGTGCACCTGCGAGAACCGCGTCGGCGTGCGCTGCACGACGACGGAATCGCAGTGCCAATGCGGCGTGCCGTTCGGGGGCTTTCAATCCGCGCCCTCCGGAGCAACGGAGCCGAGCGGCGGAACGGAGGGTTGCTCGAAGCCGAGCGACGGGAAGTGTTGCGCGCTCCCGGGGCCGAACGGCGGCGCCCCCTACCTCGGGTGTTTCTGCGGCACCGGCTCGTCCTGCACGGACATCCTCCGCGGCGAGGCGATCGAAGTGGACCGTTGCGACGGCTCCAACGTGTTCAGCCCCTACTGCCCCTCCGGCACCACCGAGCTCGGCTACTGCAGCGCATCGCCTGGCGGCGGCGGCGGCGGTGGCGGTGGCGGCGGCAGCGGTGGATGCACCGCGGACTCCGACTGCGGACGATGCCAGCGCTGCGTGCGTTCGAGCGGTAGTTGCGTCGCGCGTCTCACCTGTTGAGCGCATCGACCGCGGCGGCGTGCTCGTGATCGCAAGCTCCGTAGCCGGTGCTACGCTCCAACGATGCAGCGCTTCCCCGGCAAAGGTGGGATCCCCGTCGACGAGCGCATCGTCAAGCCGGAGTCGCGCGCCGAGATCATCGAGGGCCGGCTCGTCTTCGCGCCGCCGTCGGAGGAGCCGCACGCGGTCCCGCACGCCGACCTCACCTACGTCCTTCGCGCGCACGTGAAGCCCGGCTACCTCGTCGCGGTGGACATGCTCACGCGCGCCGGCCTCGAGCAAGACTTCGCGCCCGACGCGAGCGTGTACCCCGCCGCGCGCGACGAGGAGACGGGCGGCCGGAAGCTCGAGGAGCTCGCGTTCGAGATCGTGAACGAGCAAGCGCTCTCGACGCAGACGACGAAGGCGCGCGAGCTCGCCCGCCGCGGCGTGCGCCGGATCTTCGTCGTCCAGGTCAAGCGCAGCAAGGCGCTGGAGTGGTCGCGCGACACCGACGCATGGTCGGCGACCCCGATCGACACGATCGACGATCCCTGCTTCGTCCGCCCGCTCTCGATGAAGGCCGTCATCTCCGCGATCGACGCCGACGAGGCGGTGCTGCGCGCGCTCCGCGCCAAGGGCCACCCCGTCCTCGACGAGATCCGCGACGAAGGCCGCGAAGAGGGCCGCAAAGAAGGCCGCGAGACCGGCCTCGCGCGCGGACTTCGCGTCGCGGTGCGCGATCTCTGCGAGGCCTACGACGTCGCGCTCGACGACGATCGCGTCCGTCGCATCGACACCATGAGCGCCGAAGAGCTCGAGGCCCTACGCGTCGCCCTCAAGCGCACCCACACATGGCCTGTTTCAACGTAGGGGGCTTCGCCGGCAAGCGACTCTAGAGAAGCGCTCGCACGTCGTCGCCGGGCTTCATCGTGCGCTCGACGAAGATGCGGTCCCAGAGCTCGAGCCACAAGAGCGCCCAGAGACGATGCGTGTGCTCCGCCGTCGCGTTGGTGTGCTCGCGGATGAGCCGCTCCACCTCCGCGCGCTGGAACCAGCCCTTGCCGACCAGGTTGCCGTTCGGCAGCGTGCGGCGGAGGAGCGGCGCCATCTCCTTGCGGAGCCAGTGCTTGAGCGGGAGCGAGAAGCCCTTCTTCGGGCGGTAGATGACCTCCCACGGCAGGTAGCGCTCGGCGAGCTTCTTCGGCAGGTACTTCTGCACGCCGCCTTTGACCTTGAGGCGCGGATCGAGCGCGCTCGCGAGGGCGCAGAGATCGGTGTCGAGGAACGGCGAGCGGAGCTCGAGCGCGACCTTCATCGACGCGACGTCCACCTTCACGAGGTAGTCGTTCGGGAGGCGGTTCATCAGCACGTGGTAGAGGTTCTGGTCGAGCACGTTGAGGCCCGCCATGTCGTCGGCGTGCCGCTCGTAGACGTGCCACGGGCGATGAGCGCCGAGCGACGCGCGGAAGCTGTCGGTGTAGAGCGCGTCGCGCTGGCGCTGGTTGAACGCCATCGAGTAGCCGTGGCGTCGCGAAGGACCCGGCGACGCGTGGGTCGCGAGCGTCTTCGCCTTCTGGAGGACGCCGCGGCGCTCCTTCTCGAAGAGCCAGTCCTCGAAGAGCCGTCGCGGGAGGCGCGGCGCGAAGCGGTCGTACGTCATCGCGTGGTAGGAGGCGCGCGCGATGTCGTAGCCGCCGAACTGCTCGTCGCCGCCGTCGCCGGTGAGGGCGACCGTCACGAACTGCCGCGCCGCCTTCGACACGTAGTAGGTCGGCACCGCTGACGAGTCGGCGAAGGGCTCGCCGTACTCCCACACCAGCGGCGCGAGCACCTCGAGGACGTCGGGCTTGAGGCGGATCTGCTCGTGCTCCGTGCGGTAGCGCTTCGCGACCGCGTTCGCGTACTCGAGCTCGGAGAAGTCCTGCTCCTCGAAGCCGATCGTGAAGGTCTTCACCGGCTTCGACGAGAGCTCGCTCATCATCGCGACGACGAGGCTCGAGTCGACGCCGCCGCTGAGGAACGCGCCGAGCGGCACGTCCGCGACCATGCGCTTCCGCACCGCCTCCTTCAGCGTCGCGTCGATGCGCTCGATCGCCTCCGCCTCGCTGATCCGGATCTTGTCGCGGAAGTCCGGCTTCCAGTAGCGCTCGGTGCGGGTGCGCTCCCGCGTGACGACCATGAAGCTCGCGGGCTGGACCTTCTGGACCTCGTTCCAGATCGTGTGCTCGGTCGTGACCGCGAGGTGGTGGAGGTAGCAGTCGATCGCGGCGTGGCTCACGGTGAGGCGCGCGTCCGGGAGCGACCAGATCGCCTTCGCGTCGGAGGCGAAGCGGAGCGTGTCGCCCTCGCGCTGGTAGTAGAGGGGCTTCTTGCCGAAGCGATCGACGGCGAGGAGGAGGGACTCCTTCTTCGTGTCCCAGATCCCGATCGCGAACATGCCGTCGAGGCGCGCGATCACGCCTTCGCCCCAGACCGCGTAGCCGTGGGCGATGACCTCGGTGTCGGAGTGAGAGCGGAAGGCGCAGCCCCTCGCCTCGAGCTCCTTGCGGAGCGTCGCGAAGTTGTAGATCTCGCCGTTGAACGTGACCCAGACCGTCTCGTCGTCGTTCGGCATCGGCTGATGCCCGAGCGGGGAGAGATCGATGATCGAGAGGCGGCGATGACCGAGCGCGACGTGCCCGGAGATCCACTCGCCCCCGTGATCGGGGCCGCGGTTCGTCATCACGTCGCGCATCGTGACGAGCTCAGATGCAGAGACGGGGCGTCGGTCGAAGTGTACGATACCGCAGATAGCGCACATGAACGGGGACGCGATTAGAGGAGCCGGAGAGGCGCAGGTCAACGTTGCACCTTCCACCTCGACGGGGACGTCGCCGTCGACGCGGCCGACGCCGCGCGGGACGAGCGCGTCGGTGCGGCCGACCGCGTTCAACGCGCCGTCCGAGGCGCGCCTCACCTTCGCGCTGATCGAGGACGTCGCGCAGCTCCACGCGATGGCGGACGACTGGGCCGCGCTGCTCGAGCGCAGCCTCACGAACGAGCTCACGCTGCACCCCGACTGGATGCTCACGTGGTGGGACGTGTTCGGCACGACGGGGGGGCGCGCGCTGCGCAGCGTCGCGTTCTATGACGGCTCGAGCCTCGTCGGCCTCGCGCCGCTCCTCGCGCGGAAGCACAAATACAAGTTCGGCCTGCCGTTCCGGCGCCTCGAGCTCCTCGCGTCGGGCGAGGACGAGATGGACGAGATCGCGTCCGACTACATCGGCCTCGTCGTCGAGCGGGGCTACGAGGCCGCGGTGGCGGCCGCGTTCGCGAGCGCCCTCGAGGCGGGCGAGCTCGGGCCGTGGGACGAGCTCGTCCTCCCGGTGATGAACGGCGACTCGCCGCTGCCGGGCCTCATCCGCGACGAGCTGAACGCGCTCGACGTGCCGACCACGCTCGAGGAGCGAACGGTGTCGCCGTACATCCCGCTCCCGCCGACGTGGGAGGAGTACCTCGCGCTGCTGAAGCCGAGCAAGCGCTCGCAGCTCCGGAAGTCGCTCCGTCTCCTCGAGTCGTGGTCGGGCGGCACGCTCGCGATGGAGCGCGTGCGCAGCGCCGACGAGCTCGAGGACGGCAAGCGCATCCTCGAGCGCCTCCACCGCGAGCGCTGGGGCGGCGACGGCGTCTACCGCTCCGATCGCTACCGCGCGTTCCACGACCGCATGATGCCCAAGCTCCTCGAGCTCGGCGCGCTCGACCTCGGGTGGATGAACGTCCGCGGCGAGCCGGTCGCTGCATATTACAACCTTCGCTGGAAGCGGCGCGTCGGCTTCTACCAGGCGGGGCGCAAGCTGAACGTGCCGGAGGACGTGCGCGTCGGCGTCACGATGCACGCGCTCCTCATCCGCAGCGCGATCGAGCGCGGGATGACCGAGTACGATTTCCTCGCCGGCACCTCGCAGTACAAGATGGCGCTCTCGCTCAAGCAGCACCCGCTCGTGACCCTGCGCGCGGCGCGTCCGTCGATGGTCGAGACCGCGCGCCGCGCGACGGAGGAGGCGAAGCGCATCCGCGACGTCGCGGCGGCGCTCACCGGCGAGCCGATCCCGGAGGCGGAGGAGAGCGATCCCGTCCTCGAGACGACGGAGATCTCGATCGTCACCCTCGGCGCGCACGGCCTCGACGACAGCGTGCGCCCGTTCTTCTTCGGGAAGGAGCCACGCAGCCTCTTCGGCTGGTACCACCCGTCGCGCGCGACGATCTCGCAGCGGCGCGCGGTCGTGATCGCCCCGCCGCTCGGCTACGAGAACATCTGCGCGTACCCCGCGATGCGCGCGATGGCGGAGCGCCTCTCCGACGCGGGCTACCCGGTGCTGCGCTTCGACTACGACGGCACCGGCGACTCCGGCGGCGCCGACGCCGATCCCGGCCGCGTCCGCGCGTGGATCGACAGCGTCGGCGACGCGATCGATCAGGCGCGCGCGCTCTCCGGCCTCGACGAGGTGTGCCTCTTCGGGATCCGCATGGGCGCGACGATCGCCGCCGCGGCGGCGGCGGAGCGCGGCGACGTCGAGCGCCTCGTCTTGTGGAACCCGTGCGCGACGGGACGCGCCTACGCGCGCGAGATGAAGATGTTCCGCCAGTACGCGGAGTCGACCGGCGAGCTCCAGACGCGCCCCAACGCACTCGCCGACGGCGACGAGGAGTCGGGCGGCTTCCTCCTCACGAAGGAGACGCTCGCGGACCTCAAGAAGCTCGACCTCGCGAAGATCGACAAGCGTCCCGCGGGGCGCGTGCTCGTGCTCGGCCGCGACGACGTGCCCGACGACGACAAGGTCGCGCGCGCGTTCGAGGCGCTCGGCGCGGTGACGACGTACGAGAAGCCGGCGGGCTACGCCGAGATGATGGTCGCGCCGCACAAGTCGGTGTTCCCGGAGCAGGTGTGGAATCGCTTCCGCGACTGGCTCGGCGAGGCGAAGCCCGCGCTGCTCGAGTCGCCGCGCGCGCGCCCGGCCACGACCGCGCGCAAGGAGGGCATCGTCGCGCCCGGCGTCCGCGAGGAGTCGATCCGCTTCGGCGTCGCGGACGCGCTGTTCGGCATCCTCTGCGAGCCGATCGACCAGGAGCTCTCGCGCGGCAAGCCGCTCATCATCTTCACGAACACGGCCGGCAACTACCGCATCGGCCCCAACCGCATGTACGTCGAGATGGCGCGGAAGCTCGCCGGCCTCGGCATCGCGTCCGTGAGGATGGACGTCTCCGGCATCGGCGACAGCACGATCTACGAGCAGGAGGAGCTGAACCATCCGTACGGCGATCAGCTCGCGAAGGACGTCCGCTCCTGCGTCGCGTACTTCACGCAGCGGGGGCGCGCGAAGAGGTTCGGCGTCGCCGGGCTCTGCTCGGGCGCCTTCGTCGCCTACCACGCCGCGCTGCAGGAGCCGCTCATCGAGAGCATCACCCTCATCAACCCGCAGACGTTCGTGTGGGAAGCAGGGATGTCGCTCGAGGTCAACGCCCTCTCGCGGCGCGACGCGGCCGAATACTACAAGCGCCGGATGTTCTCGAAGGAGGCGTGGGCGAAGCTGCTCAAGGGCGGCGTCGACCCGCGGCACGCGTTCGGCGCGGTGAAGGGACGCGTCGCCGACGCCGCGCGCTCCGGCATCGCGAAGGCGAAGGCGGCGATGCCGGGCGCCGCGTCGCGCGGGAGCGAGCTCGCGCGCGCGTTCGACGCGCTGTGCGAGCGCGGCGTCGACGTGCACATCGTCTTCGCCGCGAACGACCCCGGCATCGTGAACCTGCACGAGAAGCTCGGCGCGAGCCTCCGCGCCCTCGAAAAGCGCCCAAACTTCAAGGTCGACACGATCGAAGGCCCGGACCACTCCTTCACCCCACTCTGGGCGCAAGAGGAGCTCGACAAGGTCCTCGTCGGTCATCTCACGAGCCGCTACCGCTGAGCGACGAGCTTCTTCACCGCCGACGCGAGGCGCCGGATACGACTCCGCTTCCGCGCGCGCATCACGAACATTTTCTTCACGTAGGTCTCGACCGTCCACACCGTCTCGAGGCCCTCGGGGAAGAAACAATTCGTTCCGGGGACGAGGTGGTGCGTGCGCGTGCCGTCGTCGACGCGGACCTCGCCTTCGAGGATGTGGACGATCTCGTCGAGCGGGTAGATCCACTGGAACACGCCGGCGGTGCAGTCCCAGAGCCCCGTCGTGCAGAGCCCGTCCGCCGACTCCGCGAGCGTGATCGCACGTGCGACCGGGGTCCCCTCCTTGATCCACGAGGGCTCGATGGGATGAGAGACGAGGTCGCCTCGCGTGGACTCGAACGCGCTCGCTTTGAACATGGGGCGAGGGTACTGGTACGCTGAGCGCGGCGTGCAATGAACCGACCGCCTGGAGGCTCCACCCGTCCTCCGCAGCTCTCGCGGCCGCCGCCCGACCGCAACCAGCTGCAGGCCCGCGTGCGCGCGCAGTTCGGATCGATCGTCGGATCGATGCCGTCGCTCGGCCGCCCGACCCAGGAGCTCGGGCCGCAGTTCGACGAGCGCGAGCTCCTCCAGGACGACTACCTGAAGACGACCGTTCGCCTCATCGCGTTCGTGTTCGGCCTCTCGCTCTTCGCGTGGATCGCGACGAGCACCACCTTCGACGCGCCCGGCATCTGGGCGAACTCGTTCCGCTTCGACACCGCGCTCGTGGTGGTGTGGGGCCCGCTCCTCATTTGGGCCCTGCGCCGGCTCCGGGTGAAGAACGCGGTCCGCATCTACCTCGTGCTCGCGCTCTTCATCGAGCCCTTCAGCGAGACGATGATGAAGGGCCAGGGCGACGGCTACTGGGACTCGTACATGTGGCCCGCCGCGGTCGCGTATTACGGCACGATCAAGGAATGGAGCGGGATGCCGGGCGCGTCGCTGCCCGTCTTCTTCTTCGTCACGGTCGGGCTCCTCTACCGCGCGGTCTGGGGGAAGAAGTCCGGCGACTACATCGCGCCGCCGAAGTGGTCGCGCACGATCTACTTCGTCTTCATGGGCGGCGTGCTCGCGCTGTGCGTCTGGGGCCTCATCCACGGCGGCTCGTTCCAGTCGGAGGTGCGGCAGGTCCTCCACCTCTTCCAGCTCCCGATCATCGGCCTCCTCTTCCTCTACGCGCTCCGCGTCCCCGAGGACGTCCCCGCGATCGGGACGATCTTCGTCGCGACCGCGATGCTGCGCGGCGTGCTCGTCTTGTGGATCTACTTCGGCGTGTTCGTGCCGGCGGGGATCACCCAGCGGCCGGGGCATCCGGAGTGGTGCACCACCCACTCGGACTCCGTCCTCTTCGTCATGGGGATCCTCATCGTCGTGCTCCACGCCTTCGAGCAGCGAACGAAGCGCACGATTTACCGCGCGATCGGCATCTCGGCCTTCCTCCTCCTCGCGATGGCGTTCAACAACCGCCGCCTCGCGTTCGTCAGCCTCGCGATCGCGCCGGCCGCGATCTACATCGCGCTCAAGCCGAGCAAGCGAAAGCGCCGCGTCACGACCGCCCTCGCGATCGGCATTCCGCTCCTCCTCGGTTACGTCCTCGTCGGGTCGGAGATCAACTCGCCGAGCCCGCTCCTGAAGCCGGCGAAGCTCGTGATGTCGGTCCTCGAGCAGAAGGACACCTCGAGCCAGTCGCGCGACATCGAGAACGAGAACCTGATCTACACGTTGCGCGAGAACGTCCTCGTCCCGACCGGCTTCGGCTCCGAGTACCAGTATTCGCCGAACAACCCGCCCGTCGACCTCACCGACGTGTTCGTGAACTACCGCCTCATCGCGCACAACGGCGTGCTCTGGCTCTGGTCCCTCGGCGGCGTGGTCGGCTTCACGGTGCTCTGGCTCATCTTCCCGATCACGGGCACGCTCGCCTTACGCGCCTACCGCAGCGCCCCCACCGCGCTCGAACGAAGCGCGGCCCTGACCTCCTTCGGCAGCGTCGCCGTCTGCATCGTCCAGATCTGGGGCGACCAGGGCGCCAACGGCTACATGACCCCGGTCACGATCGCCGTCTCCTACGCCATCGCGACCCGCCTCGCGATGCGCACGGCGTAGCGTCAGCGCGTGGGTTTCTTGGCCCTCTTCGGGCGGGCCCTTCGCAGCTTTCCCGAGGCCGCCGCTTTGCGTCGCGCCTCGACCGCGGCGGCGATCTTCTCGATCTCCGCGTTGGTGGCGCCGAGCCGCGCGGCCGCTGCCTGCGGGCTCTTCTTCCACTCGGCGTAGAACGCGCGAAGGCAGGCGCGGAAGGGACCTGCCGATACGGCGGCCTCTCGGTCCATCTCGGGAAGCAGGGTGATGAGACCGATGAGGGCGCCGAGCTGCCTGAATCGCGCCTCGAGGAGACGCGGCCGGCCGACGCCGTCGAGGCGGAAGAAGACGATCGTGACCTTCGCTCGGAGCTGCGTCGCCGCGGTCGCGGTGGGGTTGGGTATCGGTATGACGCCATTCCAACCAATCGCGTGCTCGGGGTCGACGTCGAGCGCTCCGAGCGGAAAGAGCAGGAGAGGTCGTTCGGTCTTGTTGAGCGCCGCGATGTGCTGGCGATCGGCGCCGGACGCGACGCCCGCTGCGAGCGCGATGGGGAAGCGATTGCCCTTCAGCGTCGAATTGCACGTGTAGCAGGAGACGACGTAGTTCCACGGCGAGAAGCGGAGCTCGTCGTATCCGTTCGCGTGGCCGTTGAAGACGACCTTCGGGTCGATCCCATAATGGGCAAATCGCTCGAGCGAGAAGCGGTCGGGCCAACGGGCAGTGATGCCCTTGGGCCGAAAGTGCTCGACCGCAAACTCGCCGTCGTTCTCGGCGGGCGCGGTGTCGGCGTCGGTGATCTCGGAGCGGATGAAATCGCGAGCGCCCTCGCAATAGGCGCATAGCTCCGACTGGAGCGCGAGGTACGCCGCCTTGATATCGGACCAGCTCTTCTTCTTTTTCGCGTGCCAGTCAGGCGCGATGTTCTCGATCGTCTTCCGGAGAGCGGCTTCCGTGACTCCGATGCGGATCACACGAGCTCTCCGGCGAGAGCTCGCATCAAGTCGTGGGCCGCTTTCTTGTTGCCCTTCGAGGCTTCGAAGGCGAGGTCTTCGACTTTGTTGGTCGTCTCGGCGTTCCGTACGCTCGGGAGCTCGAAGATCGGAGAGAGCAGGATCTGGTCGGCGCTCTTCCCGAACAGATCGACGTCGGGAACGCTCACCGTCATCCCGCTCCTGCTTCGTTCCATCGTCCGGATTTGCTCGCGCCCGAGGCCACCGGCGACGAGAGGACTGTGGGTCGTAAATACGAATTGCAGCCGCGGGAAGGTCTTTGCGAGCTTGTCGATGATGACGCGCTGCCAGCGCGGATGGAGGAGGAGGTCGACCTCGTCGACGAGCACGAGGCCCTCCGTCTCTACCAACTTGTGACCTGTTTTGACGCCTTTGACGACGTGGTAGAGGAGATCGGTGAGCCAGCCGAAATAGCCACGATAGCCGTCGGAGAGCGCGTGAAAGGGCACCTCTGCTCCGTGCTGGTGGAAGACGAGCTCGCCGCCTTGGGCGAGGATGTCCTCTCGCACGCTGAGCTCCTCGTCCGGTGGGCCAAGACGGCGAATCAGGGTCGAGACCTGCTTGAAGCGACCCGGGTTGCGGGCGCACAGCTCCGGAAGCCACGCGTCGGGCGGTACCAGCGTGAACGCGGCTTCGTCCTCGAGCAGGGAAGCGACGCGCTGATGACGCGGTAGTCGTTCGGCGTCGCGACCGGAGCGGTCCATGCGTTTCGAGAGCTCGCTCCACCGGCGCGAGCCGTACGCGACGATGAAGATGCTCGACGAGTCGTGAGCGTCGAGGACCTGCCGATAGGTGGAGACGGGCACCCCGCGCAGCTTCACGCCACCGAGCTTGTCGCGGCGTGTACCGCCGAGCGGCATGATGGTCTGGTGGATCTTGGCGGACTTGGCGCCCTCCCTCGGCCCGAGCTCACCGCGCGTGAAATGAGCGACGGCCGACACCGAGGCTGGCTCTGTCCTCTTGCCGACGCGACGCACGAGCGAGTAAGGCGAATAGCTCGAGTCCTTGAGCGTCTCGCTCAACATCGCGAGCGCGATCGCCTTGAGGACGGTGGTCTTTCCGGCGCCGTTCTCGCCGAGCAGCAGGGTGACGTTGTCCGGTCCGTTCTTCGGTTTGACCGTCGCGCCCGGATGCATGAAGTCCACGGCCGCCTTCGAGAAACATCGCAGGTTGCGGATCTCGAGCCGTGAGACGTACATGTGCCAGTTCTACTACGTTTCCTAGCGCGTCAGAGGTCGGGGACGATGACCTCGGCCTTCTCGATGCGGTCGAGGCGGAACTGGCGCTCTTCGTTCTTCGCGAGGTCGATCGCGTTGAGGCGGGTCTCGGTGCGTTCCATGAAGACGGAGGTGATCTTGATGTCGCGCGTCGTGCGCTCGTAGTTGGCGCTGCGGTACGTGATGCGGAGCGGCTGCTGCTCGAACCACGCGCGCTCGACCGCCGCGCGCACCGCGCGGGCGACCGGGAGCTGGGGCACGCCGGCGAACTGCAGCTCCTTCAAGCGCCCCGCGAGCTCGCGCTGCGCCGAGGTCGAGAGCGCGCCGCGAACCTTGTCGAGGGCGCGGTCGAGCGTCTCGGTGAAGGGGAGGAGGCGCATCTCCGTCGCGAAGCGGCCGAGCGCGACGAGGAGCGCGGCCTCGCGCGCGGTGAAGTTCACCGGCGGCAGCGTGTAGCGCGTGTCGAGCGCGTAGCCGCCGCCGCGACCGCGCTCGGCCGAGAGCGGGAGCGCCGCCGCGCGGAGCGAGTCGAGGTCGCGGTAGATGGTGCGCACCGTGACGCCGAACTTCTCCGCGAGCTGCTCGGCGGTGATGCCGGTCCGCCGCGCGCGCAGGTGCTCGGCGAGCGCGAAGAGCCGTTCGGTGCGGGTCACCGCCGAATCATGACATCCACCTGACATCGAGTCGAGCCGGTTGACGTCGTGGGGCGGGCGGGAGATCGTCCGCTCGGTGCCCTTCTCGTATCCTTATCCGCGGCCCGCGGTCACGTGCGACACCGTCGTGTTCACGATGCGCGGCGACGATCTCGCCGTCCTCCTCATCCAGCGGGGCGACGAGCCCTTCAAGGGACACTGGGCGCTGCCCGGTGGGTTCGTGAACGAGAACGAGGCGCTCGACCGCGCGGCGGCGCGCGAGCTCGCGGAGGAGACCGGCCTCACCGGCGCGCGGCTCGAGCAGATCGGCGCGTTCGGCGATCCCGGCCGCGACCCGCGCGGGCACACCGTGACGATCGCGTGGGCGACCTTCCTCGTCGCGGAGGCGAAGGTGACGCCCGCGGACGACGCGGCGCTCGCCGAGTTCGTGCCGCTCCGCACGATCGTCATCGAAGGGGCCGCGACGCGGCGGCGGCCGATCCGGCTCGCGTTCGATCACGCGAAGATCCTCGCGAAGGCCTACCGCCGCCTCTGCCGCCACCTCGACGATCCGGTCCGCGACCGCTCGTTCGATCTGTTCCCGAGCCGCTTCACGATCGCCGAGCTCCAGCACCTCTACGAGCGCATCCTCGGCAAGACGGCGCCGCTGCGGGCGTTCAAGAAGCAGCTGCTCGACCGCGGCCTGGTCATCCCTGCGACGACCAAGCCGACGAAGAAACCGGCCGAGCAGCTCTATCGCTGGAACCGGCGCTGACTACTTCTTGAGGTTCTCGAGCGCGAAGTCCCAGTTCGCGAGGCTCGCGAGGAACACGTCGATGTACTTCGGACGCGCGTTCCGGTAATCGATGTAATATGCATGCTCCCAGACGTCCATCGTCAGGAGCGCCTTCTGGCCGTGCTTCAGGGGGAGGTCGGCGTTCGGCGTCTTCGTGACCTTGAGCTTGCCGCCGTCGTCGACGAGCCACGCCCAGCCGGAGCCGAACTGGGTGACGCCCGCGTTCGTGAACTCCTCCTTGAACTTGTCGAAGGAGCCGAAGTCGCGGTTGATCGCGGCGAGGAGATCGCCCGCCGGCTGACCGCCGCCGCCCGGCTTCATCGATGACCAGTAGAAGGTGTGGTTCCAGACCTGCGCCGCGTTGTTGAAGACCGGCGTGCCGACGTCGCTGCCCTTGATGATGTCCTCGAGGCTCTTGCCCTCTTCCGGCTTGCCCGCGATGAGCTCGTTGAGCTTCGTGACGTACGCGTTGTGATGCTTGCCGTGATGGAAGTCGAGCGTCTCGGGCGTGATGTGGGGCGCGAGCGCGTCCTTCGCGTAAGGCAGGGGCGGGAGGGTGAAAGCCATGGCGCGGTCTCCTCTTTCTCTCTCTGAACGGAGTGTGGACCGGCCACGTTAGAGCCCTCGGCAACCCTTGAGAAGAGGCGCAAGGCCACACAGCCAACGCGTTGGCCGAATGTCCATATGTTGTCGCGCCCTCACTGGCCCTTGGCGTTCTTGTACTTCTGCCAGCAGTCGGGGCAGCGCCAGATCGGTTTGTTGCTGCCGTCGGGCTGGCGATCGAAGACGAGGCGCCACCCGAGCGTGCTGCGCAGCGTCTGCTCCTGATCGAGGTCCGGCGCCGCGCAGCCGCAGTCGAAGCACTTCGGGTCCGTCGCGCTCGAAGCGGAGGCCGGCGGTGGAATGCTCGGGCTGCTGCGGCGGATGTGGCTCATGTCTCGGATCGATCAGCCTCTCATCGCTTCGACCGGGCTCACCCGGGCGGCGCGTACGGCGGGTAAGAACCCGCCCACGAGTCCCATGAAAGCAGAGAGCGCGATCGAGGACACGATGATTTGCGGGCTGGGCTCGAAACCGAACACGACCTCCGAGAATGTGCCCATGTTCAGCATCGTGATCTTCACCGCCTTCATCGCGAGGGAGGCGACCGCGCCGATGGCCCCGCCGACGACGGCGAGGAAGACGGACTCGAGCAGGAAGGAGAAGAGGATCGACCCCTTCGAGAACCCGAGCGCACGGAGCGTGCCGATCTCCCGCGTCCGTCCCGCCACCTGCGCGTTCATCGTGATCGTCGCGCCGATCATCGCGCCGACGCCGAAGAAGAAGGCGATCATGCCGCCGAGGAGCTTGAGGATGAAGGAGGTCCCCTCGCTCTGCTTCTCGAAGAAGTCCGCCTCCCGCATCGCGACGAGGCCCATCGTACGGTCCTGCTCGACGAGCGCCTTGAACGCGTCGAACTTGCTCGCGCTGTCGAGCCGGACGTGCACGCTCGAGACGTAGCCCTCGCGGCCGAAGGCCTGGCGCGCGATGTGGAGGTCGACCCACACCTCCGACTCGTAGGCCGAGCCTTGGTCCTCGAAGACGCCGACCACCTTCACCGAGCGGTTCTTCTTGAGCTCGAAGCTCTGCCCGATCTCGAGGCCCTTGAAGCGCCCGCGGATGGCCTTGCCGACGATGACCTCGTCCGAGCCGGGCGACGGCATCTTGCCCTCGACGAGCTTCGCGGTGCTGCGGAACGCGAGCGCGTCCTCGGGCACGCCGCGCACGGTCACGTTCGAGACGCCGTCGACGCCGACCTTGTCGAGGAGGATGACGATGAGCACCTCGCCGACGCCGGGCGGCTTGCTGTTCGCGCCGATCTGCTGCGCTTGCGCGAGGACGAGGTTCAGCTGCTTGTCCTCGATCGCGCTCGTCATCTCGTTGTCCGAGCCCTTCCGCAGGACGATCGCGCTCTCGGGCGCGGCCGAGCGGCCGAACGTCTTCTCGATCCCGTTCGCGAGCATGATCGCGCACGCGAACACGTAGACGACGAGGGCGAGGCCGAACATCGCCGCGGCGGTCGTGCGCTTGCGGACGACGAGGTTCCGGACGTTGTACTTGATCGGGACCATCAGCCGACCCTCCGCAGCGCGTCGGTGACGGAGACCTTGCCCGCCTGGATGCTGGGGAGGAGCGAGGCGACGGCGGAGAGCAGGATCGCGATCACGAACGCGATCGCGGCCGTCTTCGGCTCGACCCGGAAGTAGGGGAACCAGGCGCCCATGTTCTCTTCGATCGCGGCGCCCATCACGTTGTTCACGAACGGGTAGGCGATGCCGACGCCGACGACGCCGGACACGACGCCGAGCGTCGCCGCCTCCGCGATGACGAAGAAGCGGATGTGCCACGGCTCGAAGCCGATCGCGCGGAGCACCGCGTACTCCTTCGTCCGCTCGCGCACGCCCATCGCGATCGTGTTGCCGAGGATGAGGAGCATGATGCCGAGGATGACGACCGAGACGATGTTGAGCGCGGAGAGGATCGCGGAGAACCCCGCCATGAACGAGACGTTCATGTTGCGCTCGCTCATCGTGATGGTCTGCACGTCGCGCTCGTCGAAGAGGCGGTCGATCTGCTGCGAGATCTCGCCCGACCGGCTCGAGTCGGTGATGCGCGTCATGATCCAGCCGATCTGGTCCTGTCGCGCCGGCGGGAGCGAGTCGTTCATGTAGTCCCAGTGGAAGAGGAGCTCGGACTCGTCGAGCGACTTGCGGCTCGCGGTGTAGATGCCGGAGATGTTGAACTCCCAGTCGCCGGGGTAAATCGTGCCTTCGAGGACGACCTTGTCGCCGACCTTCCACCCCATCTTCTTCGCGAGGACCTGGCCGACGACGGCGCCCTTCTTGTCCTCGAGCCAGCGCTGCTTGTCCGCCGGCGAGAGCACCATCTCGTCGAGGACCTCGACGTAGCTCGGCGCGTCGACGGCGAGGTTGGCGAAGAACTCGTCCGGCTTGGTCGGGATGCGCGCGCCGAACCAGTTCGCGTAGGTCGCCGCCTTCACGCCCGGCACCGCCTTGATGTCGTCGTGGTAGCGCTTCGGCAGCTGCATGATGAACGTCACCTTGTGACGCGTGCCGAGGCGGTCCTGCGCCGCGTACTCCTCGCCGATGTTCCAGGCCCAGAGCACGGTGCGCAGCATCACGAACGCGATCAGCGCGACCGCGGCGCCGGCGACGGTGAACGCCGTGCGGAACCAGCTGCGCTTCAGGTTGCGCGCCGCGATGAAGAAGAGGGCGAGCATGGCTACTCGAGCTTCCCCTTGTTCAAGTGACGCGTGATGGTGGCGACCTCCGCCGCGGCGGGGTCGTGCGTGACCATCAGGATCGTCTTCTTGAACTCGGTGTTGAGCTTGGTGAGGAGCTTCAAGATGTCGTCCGCGCTCTTGCGATCGAGGTCGCCGGTGGGCTCGTCGCAGACGAGGATCGTGGGGTCGTGCACGATCGCGCGCGCGATCGCGACGCGCTGCTCCTGACCGCCGGAGAGCTGGCGCGGGTAGTGGTCCATCCGGTCCTCGAGGCCGGTGACGCGGAGCGCGGTCTGCGCGCGCTTCTTCCGCTCGCTGCCGGACACGCTCGTGAGGAGGAGCGGGAGCTCGACGTTCTCGAGCGCGGTGAGGACCGGCATCAAGTTGTACGACTGGAAGATGAAGCCGATGTGGCGCGCGCGGAACTTCGCGAGCTCGCCGTCGCTCATCTTGCCGATGTCGTTGCCGGCGACGTTGGCCTTGCCGCTCGTCGGGCGATCGAGGCCGGCGATGAGGTTCAGGAGCGTCGACTTGCCGGAGCCGGACGGTCCCATCAGCGCCTCGAACGCGCCCTCCGGGATCGTGAGGTTCAAGCCGTCGAGGACGGTGAGGGGCTCCTTGCCGCGCACGAACGTCTTCGTGACGTCGTTCATCTCGATGATGGGCTTCGCTTCCGCGCTCACTTGTCCGTCTCCTTGATCCGCTGTCCGTCGGCCGTCTCGCCGGTCGGCTTCGAGACGACCTTCGTCCCTTGCGGCGGCCCGTCGAGCAGCTCGACCGAGCTCCCGACCGCGCCGCCGACCTTCACCGGGATGGCGTGGAGCTTCCCCTCCGCCACCGCGAAGACGACCTTCTGTCCGTTTCGCTCCACGATCGCGTCGCTCGCGACCACCTTCTTCGGCTTCTCGTCCTTCGCCGCGTCGGTGATCTTCTGGGAGAGGAACGACACGCGCGCGCTCATCTCCGGCAGCACTCCTTCGATGTCGTCGTTCGGGTCGAACTTGACCTTCACCATCACCGTCGCCTTCGAGCGGTTCACGCGCTGTCCGAGCGACGCCGCCTCGCAGCGGTATCGCTTGTTCGGATAGGCATCGAGGATGATCTCGCACGGGCTGCCCATCTTCACGAGGTGGAGGCGCGGCTCCGGCACGTCGGCCTCGACCATCAGGCTCGTGAAGTCGACGAGCTCCGCGATCGGCTCCGGGTTGCCGATGCCGCCGACGAACGAGCCCGGCGTCGCGGGCTTCGTCACGACGCGGCCCGAGATCGGCGCGACGATGATGCGGTCCTTGAGGCCGACGCCGACCGTGCCGACGTCGGCCTGCGCCGCCGTCGTCTCCGCCTCCGCCGCGCTCACCGCTTCGCGGAGCGAGGCCTGCCGCGCCTTCATGTCGTCGAGGTTCGCCTTGCCGACCGCGCCGCTCTTCACGAGCGCCTCTTCGCGCTCGATCTGGAGGTTCAGCTCGTTCAGCTGCGCGCGCGCGGTCGAGCTGCGCGCCTTCGCGACGCCGACGCGCGAGCTCGTCGCCGCGAGCGCGCTCCTCTGATCGGTGTCCTCGAGCTGCGCGATGACGTCCCCTTCTTTGACGGTGTCCCCTTCTTTGACGAGGACCTTCGCGAGGCGGCCGGGCAGCTTCGACCCGACCTTCGAGGTGACTTGCGGGATGACGTAGCCGGTCGCGGTGACCTGGACGTCGGCCTGCGACGGCGAGATCATCGCGACCTCGGTGGTGCGGACCTCGGTCTTGAAGAGCTGGCCCTGCACGCGCTGCCACCCGAAGAACCCGACCGTGCCGACGGCGGCGACGACGACGAGCGGCAGGACGAGCTTGCGCACGGCGGACGGCGGCGACGGCGCGTCGCGGTTGATGCGCAGCGAAGCGAGATCGGAGCTGAGTTGGTCGGCCACGGCGGCAGCATCGTTAGCACGGAGACCGCGCCGCGAAAGCCCACACTCGATCGTGGCGCGATCCGTCAATCCTTTCGGTGCGAAGGCGAGCGTTGGTACGCTCCCGGGAATGACCTCGCGCGCGCCCTCGACGATTGGCCTCGTGCTCCTCGTCGCGTGCAGCGGCGAGGTGCCGCCGGCGGCCGCCCCCGCGACGAAGGCGGCGAGCGGCTCGGCGGTGGAGCAGCTCTTCCCGCTCGAGGACGGCAACCTCTACCACTACGTCACGAAGGACGGCGACGAGACGGGGATGCTGGTCGCGAAGGTGAAGCGCACCGACGACAAACACGGCGAGCTCCAGCTCTCGAACAAGACGAACCGCTTCGTCTACGCCGCCGACGGCGTCACGTACGATCATGGCGTCTACATCCTCAAGGCGCCGCTCGACGTCGGGGCGTCGTGGTCGGGGGAGCACGGCGGCGTCGTGAAGATCGCCGCGGTCGACGCGACGGCCGAGGTGCCCGCCGGCAGGTACATGGGCTGCGTCCGCACGGTCGAGGACGGCGGCGCGCTCCCGCCGGGCAAGCGCTACGAGACGACGTATTGCCCCGGCGTCGGGATGGTCCTCCTCGTCGTGAGCGCCCCGGTCGGCCAGGCGCGCGCGGAGCTCAAGTCGTATGGCAAGCCGGTGGTGATCGCGCCATGAAGCGCCCGAAGCTCACTTCTGCGCGTCGGCCTCCGCGATGACCTGACCCATGAAGTGGACGAGCGCCCACTGGTCGGCGGCGCTCGGGTTCTTGAGGTCGACGTGCTCGAGCGCGGGGGTGATGAGCGACGACTTGAGCCGCGCCGGCGGCACGTCCTCCGCGAGCCACGCGGTCTCGCTCGCCGGGATGACGGTGTCGCCCTCGCCGTGGAGGAGGTACACGTTCGCGCGGATCGAGCCGAGGCGGCCGTGCGGCGACACCGCGGCCATGTCCGCGCCGTGGCGGTCGATGAGCGCGAGCATCTCCGGGCGCAGCACCTCCGCGCCGTCGCCGACGAGGCGCTCGAACTTGTCCTTCGACGCGGGCGAGAGCGCCTCCGCCGTCTTCCGCGCGTCGTCGCGCTTCTCCCAGATCCAGAGCCGGAGCGCCTCGCGCGCCGCGGCGACGTCGTCGGCGGGGAAGAAGTCCTCCACGTGTGTGTAGACGAGGATCATCATCCCGTAGCCGTGCGCCTCGAGTTTGCTCTGCTCGCCGTTCGGCTTCGTGATCTCGTCGGTGACGAAGAAGCGCGAGACGCGGCCCAGGTCGTCGTGCGCGCCGACCGCGACGACGAACGAGACGCGATGCGAGAACCGCTCGTCGGCGGCGGCGAGGAGCGAGATGCCGCCGCCGAAGCTCATGCCCATGAGGCCGACCTCTGCGCCGGGACCGCCGACGCGCTGCTGCAGGTCCATCACCGCGGCGCCGACGGTGTCGATCGAGCGGGGCGCGACGTGGTAGTCGGAGAGCTCGCTCACGGCCGGCGTCATCACGAGCACCCCCGCCGACGCGACCGCGCGGGCGAAGCGCTCGAGGCGCACGTCGTCGATCCCGAAGTGGTTCACGCCGTGCACGAGCACGACGCCGGGCGGGTTCGTGACGCCGGCGGGACGATAGAGACGCGCGTCGATGCGATCGCCGTCGCGATCGAACGTGGTGCGCTCGTCGGTGACGGCCGGCTTCGCGTCCTTGTCGGAGAACGTCATGAGGAGCGACGCGGCGCGCGCGTGTTGCGACGCGGGGCGGAACCCGAGCACGCCGAGGACGGCGAGCACGAACACGACGACGCGCGCACGGCGCCACCGCGCCTCCACCTTCATCGACCGCGCGCCCTTCTCGGTCCCCCCCATCGTGTCCACGTCCGGCATCGCGCTCGTCATCGTAGGCCTCCGCGCCGATCGACGCCCGTCGCCCGGAAAACCCCGTCTCCGGCGCGTGAAAGGTTGTAATTCTTTGTCACGCGATGCGAGGGTCCTGCGCAGTCGTCGTGCTCCTCGGCTGCGCTCGGCCGTTCGACACGGAGGTGTCCCCGGCCGACGCCGGCACACCCGAGGTGGCCACACCCGACGCTGCCACACCGGCCGACACCGGCGCTCCGCCGGTCGCCTGCGGGGGCGACCTCGGGACGAGCCTCGTCCAGAAGATCGCGAAGCCGCGCTGACGTGTCATGCTCGACGCGCGGCGGCAGATCCTCCACGTCGACATGGACGCGTTCTTCGCGTCGGTGGAGGTGCTCGACGATCCGACGCTGCGGGGCAAGGCCGTCGTCGTCGGCGGTCCGGCGCGGCGCGGGGTCGTCGCGGCCGCTTCGTACGAGGCGCGCGTCTTCGGCGTGCGCTCGGCGATGCCGATGGCGGAGGCGCTGCGGCGCTGCCCGAAGCTCCTCGTCGTGCCGCCGCGCGGCGATCGCTACGCCGAGGTCTCGAACCAGGTCTTCGACGTGTTCCACCGCTACACCCCGCTCGTCGAGGGCCTCTCGATCGACGAAGCGTTCCTCGACGTGACCGCGAGCCGGAGCTTGTTCGGCGACGGCGAGGCGATCGCGAAGCGCATCCGCGCCGACGTGCGCGACGTCACCGGAGGCCTCACCTGCTCGGCCGGCGTCGCGGAGTCGAAGTTCGTCGCGAAGATCGCGAGCGACATGAAGAAGCCGGACGGCCTCACGGTGGTGCCCGCCGACGTCGCCGCGTTCCTCGCGCCGCTGCCGATCGAGCGGATGTGGGGCGTCGGGCCGAAGACCGCGCCCACGCTGCGCGCGCTCGGCTACGAGACGCTCGGCGACATCGCGAAGGCCGATCCGATCGCGCTCGAGCGCGCGATCGGTCAATGGGGGATCGAGATCCGCCAGCTCGCCCGCGGCCACGACCTCCGCGCGGTCGTCCCCGATCGCGACGCGAAGTCGATCGGCGCCGAGTGCACGTACGAGCACGACCTCACGACGCGGGAGGAGATCGCGCGGACGCTCCTCGCCCACGCGTCGCGCTGCGCGGAGCGCCTCACCGAGAACGCCCTCGCCGCCGGCGCCGTCGTCGTGAAGCTCAAGCACCACGACTTCACGCTCGTCACGCGGCGGAAGACGCTCGACTCGCCCGCGAACGACGCGACCTCGATCCACGAGGCCTGCCTCGAGCTCCTCGCCCGGTTCCCGCTGGACGGCGCGCGCATCCGGCTCACCGGCGTCCAGGCGCAGGACCTCCGCTCCGCCGAGCCCGAACAGAAGGCGCTCTTCCGCGACGAACGCGAGCACAGACGTCGCGAGCTCCAGAGCGTGCTCCTCCGCGCGAAAGAGCGGTTCGGGAGCGTCGAGGCCCCGTTGACGTTCGCCACGCTCCTCGAGGACACGACGCCGCGGACGGCGCCGGAGGGCGATCTGGAGAAGAAAGGAAGCTGGTCGCGGCGCGGTCGGCGCGACTAGTATGAGGTCGGACGATGAAGCGGCAGGTGCTCCTCATTGCGGTGCTCGTCTCGACGAGCGTCTTCGCCTGCAAGCCGAAGGTGGGCGGGAGCTGCAAGGTCGAGACGAAGGAGACCTGCGTCGACGACAAGAAGGCGCTCGCCTGCCACGACGGCAAGTGGGAGGAGCTCGCGTGCAAGGGGCCGGACGGCTGCTCGAAGGCGACCGGCGAGCACATCTGCGATCAGTCCGTCGCGGAGGACAAGGACGTCTGCAACCTGAACGACGACCACGTCTGCACTGGCGACAAGAGGGGCATGCTCCAGTGCACGAAGAACCACTGGACGCTGGTGCAGAGCTGCCTCGGCGATCGCGCGTGCTCGATGGAGAACAAGAAGGTCATCTGCGACAACAGCATCGCGAAGGAAGGGGACTCCTGCGGAGAGGAGGAGGACTACGCGTGCTCGATCGACAAGAAGACCGCGCTCGCGTGCCGGAAGGGCGTCTTCGTCCCGGCGAGCCAGTGCAAGGGCGCGAAGGGCTGCAAGGTCAGCGGGACGAAAGAGGCGGGCTTCAAGGTCGAGTGCGACGACTCGATCGCGGCGCAGGGGGACGTCTGCGAGAAGGAAGACCACTACTCCTGCGCGGTCGACGAGAAGGCGATCCTCCGCTGCAAGAACAAGAAGTTCGAGATCGAGGACAAGTGCAAGAGCCGGGAGAAGTGCGCCATCCGCGGCGGTCAGGTCGGCTGCTACTGACATGGAGCTCGTCTCGCTCGAAGGGAACACGCAGCGCCTCGACGGCGGCGCGATGTTCGGCAACTGCCCGCGCCCGGTCTGGGAGAAGTGGGCGCCGCCCGACGATCGTCACCGCATCACGCTCGCGTGCCGCGCGCTGCTGGTGAAGGAGCCTCGACGCAACGTCCTCCTCGAGGCGGGGATCGGCGCGTTCTTCGAGCCGAAGATGCGGGAGCGCTTCGGGGTGCAGGAGGACCGCCACGTCCTCGTCGAGTCGCTCGCGAAGGCGGGCCTGCGTCCGGACGACGTGGACGTCATCGTCCTCTCGCATCTCCATTTCGATCACGCGGGCGGCCTCCTCACCGCGTGGGAAGAAGGCAAGGCGCCCGCGCTCGTGTTCCCGAAGGCGTCGTACGTCGTGAGCAAGCGGGGTTGGGAGCGCGCGCGGTCGCCGCACTCGCGCGACCGCGCGTCGTTCATTCCGGAGCTGCAAGGCCTCCTCGAAGGCACCGGCCGCCTCGAGATCGTGGAGGGCGAGCGCAGCGCGACGCTCGGCGACGCGTACTCGTTCACGATCTCGGAGGGCCACACGCCGGGCCTGATGCTGACGCGGGTGGAGGGCTGGAGCGAGGGCCCGGTCACGTTCCTCGGCGACCTCGTCCCCGGCGCCCCGTGGGTCCACCTCCCGATCACGATGGGCTATGACCGCTATCCGGAGCTGCTCATCGACGAGAAGAAGGCGCTCCTCGACCGCATCGTCGCCGACGACGGCTGGGCGTTCTTCACGCACGATCCGACCGTCGCCGCGGCGCGCATCGAGAAGGACGCGAAGGGGAAGTACGGCATCGCCGAGCCCCGCGCCCGCCTCGCGCCCACCTGAGCCACGAGCCCACCTGACCCAAGACCTTGGCGTCGACTTGCGCCTTCTTGCCGCAATCGTTTAGCCTCTTCACACGCCGGTTCTCCCGCGAGGAGGTCCGGTTTTTCTTGCGGAGGCGCCTTATGAATCGTGGCCACCATCGTCGGCTCGTCCCGTGCCTTCAGGCACTCGTCACCCTCGCGACGGTCGCGGCGCTCGTCCACTGCGGCGGCGGCGAGCTCCCGCCCGCGGCGGGTGAAGACCCGGTCGACTCGGGCCCGCCGGACGTCGTCGGCGGCGGCGGCGCGGTCACCATCCTCGACGTCGACCTACAGGCCGGCCTCACCTTCGGCGAGAACGGCTTCACGGACTGCGGCGGTCAAGCGAGCTCGAAGTCGATCATCCTCCAGAACACGCTCAACGACGTCGTGAACTACCAGGCCGAGATCGTGGTCGGAAAGACCGCGTACACCGTAACCCCAGACAAGGGCGGCATCCCCGCGCGCGGCCAGGCGACGCTCCAGATCGTTCCGGCCGCGATCCCGCAGGAGGCTGAAGTGACGACGGACCTCTTCGCCGGCACGCTCGAGATCCGCTACCCCGGCCGCGGGACGCCGACGCAGATCCGCCTCCACCAGACCGCGCGCGGCGCGATCGTCTCGATGGCGGCGAACAGCTACGCGCTCGGCTCGGTCAAGGTCGGCGAGAAGAAGTCGCTCCCGATCAACCTCACGAACGCCGGCAACATGGAGGTGACGGCGACGCTCGCGGTCGGCACGCCGGTCTACACGGTCGGGAACGCGCCGAGCACGCCGGTGCCGCTCAAGCCCGGCGTGGCCGAGTCGCGCCTCATCGAGTTCGCGCCGCTCACCGCCGGCGATGCGCCGGACACGCTCGCGATCTCGTTCAACCCGTCCGCCGTGCACTGCAAGGCTCCGCCGTTCAGCGCGGCGGTCACCGGGACGGGGACGACCGGCGTCGGCCTCACGCCGGGCGCGCTCGACTTCGGCGACGTCAACTGCGGGACGACGGCGCCGCCGCAAGACCTCACGATCTCGAGCACGATCGCGATGACCTTCACGGCGTCGCTCGACAAGGGCGGCGCGTCCGCGTTCTCGCTCGCGGACGCGGCCGACACCCCGATCGTCCAGGGCGCCGAGATCGAGATCCCTCCCGCCTCGACCTACAAGCTGCGGGTCGTGCCGAAGCCGATTCCCCCTGTTTCTCCGATAACGGCGAATTTCTACGGAGACAACCTCCGCATCACGACGAACGTCCCCGGCGACACGCCGAAGACGATCCCCGTGCGGATGGGCGCGAAGGGGGCGATCCTCGCGTTCACGCCCGCCGGCGGCATCACGGTCACGGGCACCGACATCAACGCGATCGCCCAGACGAACTTCTCGCTCAGCAACACGGGCAACGTGCAGATCCCGTATCAGATCAAGCTGGTCAACCCGAACGGCCAGCCGTTCAGCGGACCCGACGGCACGTTCGGGATCGGCAACCAGACGACGGTGAACGGCAACGCCAATATCGGAGCGACGGCGCTCGTGCTCAACACGAAGGCGCCCCCGACGTACAGCACGACGATCGAAGGAGCGCTCGAGCTGAGCGTGACGACGAGCGCGACGGCCGCCCTCTGCGCCGATCTCCCCGCGCGCTACAACGTAACGTCGCGGACGAACGCAGGCACGTCGATCACGCTGACGCCTCCCGCGCTCCAGTTCGGCGAGGTCCTCTGCGGGACGACGGCTCCGCCGCAGACCGTGACGCTGAAGAGCGTGGTCGCGACGACGTTCGCCCCCGACCTGGTGAAGGGCGAGAACTCCCCGTACATCCTGAAGAACAACGGTACGCCGCTCACGCTCGGTCAGGACATCCCGATCGCGGCCGGCGCCGAGTACGTCATCACGGTGGAGCCGAAGCCGATGCCGGCGCGCCCGCTGATCGGCACGACGGACAACGGCTTCGGCGACACGATGACGATCAAGAGCCCGGTCGACGCGACGAAGAACTACGAGCTCCGGCAGACGGCGAAGGGGGCGATCCTCGTCTTCTCGCCCACCGTGATGCCCCAGCCGCTCGGTAACCCGCCGACGGTGCCGGCCGAGTCGCGCGCGTTCATCCTGCGCAACAACGGCAATCAGACCGCCCACTACACCTTGACCACGAGCGGGTCGATCTCGACCAACATCCCCACCGGCAGCGCTCCGCGCGGCGACACGAACGGCGTCGTCACGGGCGTCGGCAGCGGCCGGATCACCGTGTCGCTGACGTCGCCCCAGCCGGCGCCGCCCGCCGAGCCGACGACCCTCTGCGCCGACCTGCCGGGCGACCTCATCATCGGCGCGCCCTGAGCGCGAGGCGCGCCGAGCGCGTCAGCTCGTCTTGATGCGTTCGGCGAGCTTCTTTTCGAGATCGACGATGGCCTTGGTGAAGCCTTCGATGCCTTCGGAGAGCTTGTCCTTGGCCATCTGATCTTTGTCGTGCATCTCGCGGAAGATCTGCTCGTTCATCTCGATCTTCGGGACGGCCTTCGCCTTGGCCTTTTCGGGATCGAGCTTGCGCGGGAGGTCGCCCGTCGCGGCCTCGAGCTCGCCTAGGAGCGCAGGGGAGATCGTGAGGAGATCGCAGCCGGCGAGCTCCGTGATCTCGCCCATGTTGCGGAAGCTCGCGCCCATCACCTCGGTCTTGTAGCCGTGGTGCTTGTAGTACTCGTAGATGCCCGTGACGCTGATGACGCCGGGATCCTCCGCCGGCGCGTACTCCGTCTTGCCGGTCGACTTCTTGTACCAGTCGAGGATGCGGCCCACGAACGGTGAGATGAGCGTGACCTTCGCCTCCGCGCACGCCACCGCCTGATGCATGCCGAAGAGGAGGGTCAGGTTGCAGTGGATGCCCTCCTTCTCGAGTAGCGAAGCCGCCTGGATGCCCTCCCACGTCGACGCGAGCTTGATGAGGATGCGCTCGCGGCCCACGCCGAGCTTCTCGTACGCAGCGATGATGTGGTGCGCCTTCTCGATCGACGCCGCCTTGTCGTAGCTGAGGCGCGCGTCGACCTCGGTCGAGACTCGGCCCGGGATGATCTTCAGGATGCGCGCGCCGAACTCCACCGCGAGGCGATCGACCGCCGCCTTCGCGACGTCCTCGACCGAGCCGCGCGTCTCCTTCTTCGCCCACGTGAGGCCCTCGTCGACGATCTTCGCGTACGCCTCCATCCCCGCTGCGGCGGTGATGAGCGACGGGTTCGTCGTCGCGTCGCGCGGCTTGAACTTCTCGACGGAGTTGAAGTCGCCCGTGTCCGCGACGACCACGGTCATGCCCTTGAGCTGCTCGAGGAGGTTCATGACCTTTGGCTTACCACAGTCTTGTTCGAGCGGGGCTCCGCCCCTCTCGCGCTCGCCGCCCCCGGACCCCCGCAGACGAGAGAGAAAGCGTCACATGGTGCTTTTGGCATCGTCCCCGGCATCGTCCCCGGCGCTTGCGCGCGGAGGGCGCACGCGCGCACATCGATGGACTTCTAGCGGTGCTTACGAAAGCGCCACGTTTTCCGGCCATTACTTGGCCCGACGGCGCGCGGGTTGCTGTCTTCGTGAGCATGACGCGCCCTCTCCTCGTTGCTCTCACTGCCCTGGCCGCCACGACGACCACGAGCCTCGCGGGGGCGACGGAGTCGCCGGCGCCCATCGCCGTCGGCGAAGTCGCAGCCGACGCGGCGAGCGCGGACGTCGCGTCGCTCCGGGACACCGCCGAAGGCGAGATCCGGCAGATCGACACCTCGAAGCTCAAGCGCCGCTACGTGGTCTCCTTCTCCGTCGCGCGCGCCGCCGCCGGCGACGCCGTCGCGTGCACCGCGAACGCGATCCTGCGCGACGCGAAGACCGGCGCGATGATCGCGATCATCGAGGCCGGCGCCCACGCCGCGGGCACCACCTCCGACGAGGCCGCGAAGCGCGTCGCCCACGCCGCCGTGCGCTCCGCGATGCGCCGCATCCCCACCGCCCTCGGCGCGAAGTAGCCCCCGCGCCGCGACCCGCGCGCCCCCCACCCCCCGCGACTACGCGCGCGCCCGCAGCTGGCGGAGCAGGTCGTCCTCGATCGCGCGGAGGCCCTCCTGCAGCACGCGGAACGCCTCGTTCGCCTCGAGGCGCTCCGAGGCGAGCTCGCCGAGGGCCTTGGCCTCCGTCTCGTTCAACGCGCGCAGGAGCTCCTCGAGCTCCGTCGTCGTCGTCGCCGCGCGCGCGCTCTTCGTGAGCTCGGCGAGGTTCGCGAAGTACAGCTCGATGCGCCCCTTCTGCGAGCGCTTCCGCCACGCGTGGAGCGCGGTGACGCCCGACCAGCCGATGCCCGCGACCGCGAGGAGGAAGCTGAAATACTCCGCGTTCTGCTCGAAGACCGAGGGCTCGTTGCGCCGGAGGTAGCGATCGGCGCCGGGGTGGACCGGGTACGGCGCCTCCGCCGGATCGAACTTCTCGCTGAGCTGCGCGAGGAGCTTCTCCTTCTGCGCGAGCCGCAGCTTGTTCGCGAAGAGGCTCTGCGTGAGGTCGTAGACGAGGTCGTCGTCGAGGTCCTCGCGCACGACGAGGAGCGCGCGCACGCTGACGGTGCCGACCGGCTCGACCGGTTTGTCGCCGTAGGTCCGCTCCGGGACGACGGCGGAGAGGAGGTACGGCGCGTCGACGTGGATGCCGTCGATCGGCCCGCCGACCTTGTCCGGCGGACCGAGCGAGAGGAGGGAGAGCTCCGGCCGCGCGAGCATGCGCTCCACCACCGGCGCGCGCAGGCCGGCGACGACGAACACCGCGTCGATCTCGCCCTTCTCGAGCTGCGTCGCGGCGTCGAGCGGCGGCATGTTCAGCGCGGTGATGCGTGTCTTGTCGATCTTGAAATGTTCGAGCACCTGCCACGCGATCTGCTCGGTGCCGCTCGCGGCGGGGCCGATCGCGACGCGCTTGTTCGCGAGGTCGCCCGGCGTCGCGATGTTCGCGCCCGCGCGGACGACGACCTGGAGCGTCTCCGGGTAGAGCGGCGCGATGAGGCGCACGTGCTCCCCTTCGAGCTCCTGCCCCGTGCTGTTGTTCGACACCAGCGCGAGCTCGACCTCCTTCTTCTCGAGCATGTCGATCGAGAACGGAGAGCCCTTGCTCTCGATCACCGTCAGCCGGACGTTCGGGTGCTCGCGTTGCACGTTCCTCGCCAGCTCGACGCCGAGCGGCAGGAACGTCCCGCCCTTCTGGCCCGTCGCGATGCGGAGCTCCGTCGTTCGTCCGCGGCGGATGAAGAGGAAGACCGCCACGAGGGCGACCGCGAGCAGGACCCCGATCGCGACGACGCGACCGCGCCTCCGCGGCGGGGGCGCGGCCGGGACCGGCGGCGGCGGCACGGTGGGGACCTTGGCCGGCATCAGCTCCCTCCTTCGATCTCGCGCAGCTCGATCTCGATCTCGATCGTCTTCGCCTTCTGATCCGTCTTCGTGAGCGGGTTCACCTCGACCTTCTTCCCCCGCTTCGCGAAGAGCTCGCGGATGCGCGCGATGTCCGCCTGCAACATGCTCCGGTCGAAGACCGCCTTCGTCCGCGTCTTCATCGCCGCGCGGAGCTCACCCTCGAGCTTGTCCGCCGGCGCGCCGCTGAAGCTCACCTTGCCGACGCTGAACCGCTCGCCCTCTTGCACCGGCCACGTCACCGTGACCGCGCCGTCCGCCGCCACGTCGCGCTGGAGCTCCTCCATCCGCACGTTCACGTAGCCGCGATCGTAGTAGGCGTTCACGATCCGCTGCGCCGCCTGCGCCAGCGCGGTGGGATTCCACGCGCTCCCCGGCGTGAGCCCGCTCAGCGCGCGGAGCTCCGCCTCGGAGAGCTTCGTCGTCCCCGGGAACGAGATCTTCGCGAGCTTCCACGGCGTGCCCTCCACGACCTTGAAGCGCACGCGCACGAAGCCCGGCTTCGTCGGCTCCGTCACGAAGGTGACCTTCGCCGCGCCGTACCCGTGGAGGTGGTACTCGCTCTCGATCTTGTCGGCCGCGGCGGCGAGGACGAAGCGGTCAATCGGCTTGTCGTACTCGACCGGGCTCGTCATCTGCGCGGCGGACGCGCCGTCGTAGACGACCTCCTCGACGCGCGGGCGCTCGGTGAGGACCACGTGCACGAGCGCGCCGTTGCCCCGCTTCTCCGCGCCGATCGCGACGTCGTCGAAGAGCCTCGTCGCGACGAGCGCCTCGATCGAGGCGCGCACCTCCTCCGTCGCGAGCGGCGCGCCGATCCGGAACGTGAGCGCGCGCTCGACCTCGGCGCGGTTCGCGTCGCTCGCGCCGTACGTGCACACGCGCTCGATCGCGAGCGACAGCGGCGCGGCGGGCTCGAGGTCCTCGGCGGCGAGCTTCGGGGCGGCGGAGGGGCAGCTCGTCACGACGGTAGTGCCTTCACGCGTCTTTGGCGATGCTGGCGATTTGGGCGGATTGGACGAGCAGGCGACGAGCAGCGCCGCGCCGGCGACGAGCGCGCGCTTCACCACCGCACCTCGATGAACGACTCGCCGCGGAGCTCCTGGAGCAGCTTCTTCTTCTCCTCCGTGAGCAGCGCCTCCACCGCCGCCTTCTTCTCCTCCTCCGTCCCCGTCACCGGCGCCTGCACGCGCGGACGCACGACGAAGCTCGTCCACTTGGCCTCCATCAGCTGCCGCCGCAGCTCCGCGCGGTAGGTCTCCTCGCTGAACCCCTGCGCGCGGACCGACGCGAAGAGCGTGGCCCGATCCGTCTTCGCGCTCCTGGCGATCTCGTCGATCGCGGCCTCGATCTCGTGCTTCTCGACCCCGATGTGGACGCGCGCGCAGTCCTTCTCGACGAGCTTGTCGTCGATCATCTCGTCGAGGACCTGGCGCGCCAGCTCGAGGTGGCGCTTCGGATTGCTCATGTTCCGCTTCGCGAGGAGGGCGACGTGCGGCCGCGTCCGCGCGACGACGTCGGAGCGGTAGATCGTGTACGCGTCGATCTGCGCGACGATGCGATCGAGGAGCACCGGCGTCTCGGCCTGCGCGAGCGACGGTGCGAGGAGGACGGCGGCGAGGACGGCGATGCGGCGGAGCACGGTGCCGCATCTTCTTCGAGACCACCTGCGCTGTCACGCGAGAGTGGTAGGAACGGAAGGATGACGGCGACGCGGACGGAGCACGACACGATGGGGGAGATCGAGGTGCCGGCGGATCGGTACTGGGGGGCGCAGACCGAGCGCTCGCGGCGCAACTTCGCGATCGGAGGGCAACGGTTCGCCCCCGCCGTCGTCCACGCGTTCGGGATCGTCAAGAAGGCGGCCGCGCTCGTGAACGAGGACCTCGGCAAGCTCGACGCCGAGCGCGCCGGCGCGATCGCGCGCGCCGCCGACGAGGTCATCTCCGGCGCGCTCGACGATCACTTCCCGCTCGTCGTCTGGCAGACCGGGAGCGGGACGCAGACGAACATGAACGCGAACGAGGTCATCGCGCACCGCGCCGCGATGCTGCTCGACGACGCGGCGACCAAGATCGAGATCCACCCGAACGACCACGTGAACATGTCGCAGTCGTCGAACGACGCGTTCCCCACCGTGATGCACGTCGCGGTCGCGACGCGGATCCGGACGCGCCTCCTCCCCGCGCTCGACGGCCTCCGCGCCGCGATCGAGGAGCGCGCCGCCCGCTTCGCCGGCGTCGTGAAGATCGGGCGCACGCACATGATGGACGCGACGCCGCTCACGGTGGGGCAGGAGATGAGCGGATGGGCGGCGCAGCTCGCGGCGGCGGAGCAGGCGATCGGCCTCGCGCTGAACGGCCTCTACGACCTCGCGCTCGGCGGCACCGCGGTCGGCACCGGCCTCAACGCGCACCCCGACTTCGCGCCGCGCGTCGCGGCGAAGATCGCCGAGCTCACGAGCGCGCCCTACCGCAGCGCGCCGAACAAGTTCGCGGCGCTCGCCGGCCACGACGCGCTCGTCGCGACGAGCTCCGCGCTGCGCCTCCTCGCCACCGCCGGCATGAAGCTCGGCAACGACGTGCGCCTCCTCGCGAGCGGTCCGCGCGCCGGCCTCGCCGAGCTCCTCCTCCCCGAGAACGAGCCGGGCAGCTCGATCATGCCGGGGAAGGTGAACCCGACCCAGGCCGAGGCGCTCACGATGGTGTGCGCGCAGGTCATGGGCAACGACGTCACGGTCGGCATCGCCGGCGCGAGCGGGCACCTCCAGCTCAACGTGTTCAAGCCCGTCATCGTCCACAACGTCCTCGAGAGCGTGGAGCTCCTCGCCGACGCGTGCGAGAGCTTCCGCGATCACTGCGTCGTGGGGATGGAGCCCAACCTCCCCGCGATCCGGCGCCACCTCGAGAGCTCGCTCATGCTCGTGACCGCGCTCGCCCCCCTCGTCGGCTACGCCGCCGCCGCGAAGATCGCGAAGAAGGCGCACGCCGACGGCACCACCCTGAAGGAGGCCGCCCTCTCCCTCGGCCTCGTCACCGCAGACCAGTTCGACGACCTCGTTCGCCCCGAGACGATGACGCATCCGTAGCGGCGCTTGCCGACGGCATGGCATGCGCATACCATGCGCATACCATGCGCCTCACCGGAGCCAAGCGTTCGGTCAACCTCTCGCTGAACGCAGCCCTCGTCGCGCGTGCACGACGAATCACCGACAACCTCTCCGCCGAGGTCGAGACCCTGCTCGCCGATTTCGTGGCCAAGAACGAGGCGTTGCACAACGCCGAGGGGGAGCAGCTACGCCGCACGGCGACCGCATGGGACGACTTCACCGCACGGCACGGCTCCCTCGCCGACGAGTTCTCTCCGCTCTGATCTGATGGCGCAGTTCGACGTCCACCGTAACCCAGGCAAGCAAGCGGCCGTTCCGTACGTCGTCGTCGTGCAGTCGAAGATCTTCGACACCTATCGGCGCCGCGTCGTCGTGCCGCTCGTCAAACGAGCCGTCTTCGGCGCGCCGCTGAGCGCTCGGCTCAACCCCGCGTTTACAGTTCGAAAGGATGTCGTCGTGTTGCATCCTCTCGACATCGTCTCGGTCCCTCGGGAAGCTCTCGGGAAGCCCATCTCTTCGCTCGAGCAGCATGGTTCCAGCATTCTCGATGCGTTGGATACGCTGCTCACTCGCGCCTATGGTTAGTCGACAATCGCTGAGGATTGCCGCGCGGCGTCATGCAGCCCTATAGTCCCGCGGCGATGTCCAAGAATTCCTTCGGTAGTCAGGCGATCCTCAAGGTCGGCGCGGAGCAGTATTCGATCTACCGCCTCGACGCGGTCTACAAGAAGCACCCCGCGGCCGCGAAGCTGCCGTTCTCGATGAAGATCCTCCTCGAGAACCTCCTCCGCACCGAGGACGGCGCGTCGGTCACCGAAGGCCACATCGAAGCGGTCGCGAACTGGAAGGCGACGGCGGAGCCGACGCAGGAGATCGCGTTCACGCCGAGCCGCGTGCTCCTCCAGGACTTCACCGGCGTCCCCTGCGTCGTCGACCTCGCCGCGATGCGCGACGCGATGAAGCGGCTCGGCGGCGACCCGCGCAAGATCAACCCGCTCCAGCCGGTCGAGCTCGTCATCGATCACTCGGTGCAGGTCGACGATTTCGGGAGCGCCGACTCCTTCCGCAAGAACGCGGAGCTCGAGTTCGAGCGCAACCAGGAGCGCTACCGCTTCCTCAAGTGGGGCCAGCACGCGTTCGTGAACTTCAAGGCGGTGCCGCCCGACACCGGCATCGTCCACCAGGTCAACCTCGAGTTCCTCGCGCGCGTCGTCATGGCGTCGCCGGCGCAGCTCGGCGCGATGCCGCTCGCGTACCCCGACACCGTCGTCGGCACCGACTCGCACACGACGATGATCAACGGCGTCGGCGTGCTCGGCTGGGGCGTCGGCGGCATCGAGGCCGAGGCCGCGATGCTGGGGCAGCCGGTGAGCATGCTCCTCCCGCACTGCATCGGCGTCCGCCTCAAGGGCAAGCTGAACGAGGGCACGACCGCGACGGACCTCGTCCTCACGATCACGCAGATGCTCCGCAAGTACGGCGTCGTCGGGAAGTTCGTCGAGTTCTTCGGCCCCGGCCTCGCCGACCTCCCGCTCGCCGACCGCGCGACGATCGCGAACATGGCGCCCGAGTACGGCGCGACGTGCGGCATCTTCCCGATCGACGCGGAGACGATCCGCTACCTCAAGTTCAGCGGCCGCTCCGAGCACCAGGTCGCCCTCGTCGAGTCGTACGCGAAGGAGCAGGGCCTCTGGCAGGACGCGAGCACCGCGGAGGCGACGTACACGCACGTCCTCGAGCTCGACCTCGCGACGGTGGAGCCCTCGCTCGCCGGCCCCGCGCGCCCGCAGGACCGCGTGAACCTCTCCGGCGTGAAGGCCTCGATGACGGCGGCGGTCGAGAAGTACCGCGCGAACCCGCCGCCGAAGAAGAAGAGCCTCCTCGCCGCCGGCGACGACGTGGCAGCCGACAAAAACGTCAAAGACAGCAGCGTCGTCATCGCCGCGATCACGTCTTGCACGAACACCTCGAACCCGTCGGTGCTGATGGCGGCCGGCCTCCTCGCGAAGAAGGCGGCGGCGAAGGGCCTCAAATCGAAGCCGTGGGTCAAGCCAAGCATCGGCCCCGGCTCGAAGGTCGTCACCGAGTACCTGAAGGACGCGGGGCTCCTCCCCGAGCTCGAGAAGGTCGGCTTCTACGTCGTCGGCTACGGCTGCACGACGTGCATCGGCAACTCGGGCCCGCTCCCCGCGCCGATCTCGAAGGCGATCGACGAGGGCGATCTCTTCGTCGCGTCGGTCCTCTCCGGCAACCGCAACTTCGAGGGCCGCGTCCACGCCGAGGTGCGCGCGAACTACCTCGCGTCGCCGCCGCTCGTCGTCGCGTACGCGCTCGCGGGCCGCGCCGACATCGATCTAACGACCGAGCCGCTCGGCGAGGGGAAGGGCGGCGAGCCGGTCTTCCTCAAGGACATCTGGCCGACGCAGCGCGAGGTCTCCGACGTGGTGGAGAAGCACGTCACGGAGAAGATGTTCCGCGAGGTCTACGCCGACGTGTACGCGGGCGACAAGGAGTGGCAGTCGCTCGTGGTGCCGGAGGGCGACCTCTATCAGTGGGAGAACGACAGCACCTACGTGAAGAACCCGCCCTACTTCGACGGCATGTCCTCGAAGCCGGGCGAGGTCCAGCCGATCGCGGGCGCGCGCGTCCTCGCGGTGCTCGGCGACAGCATCACGACCGATCACATCTCCCCCGCGGGCTCGATCAAGGCCGACGGCCCTGCGGGCAAGTACCTCATCGAGCACGGCGTGAAGAAGTCCGACTTCAACTCGTACGGCTCCCGCCGCGGCAACCACGAGGTGATGGTGCGCGGCACGTTCGCGAACGTGCGCCTCCGGAACCAGCTCGCGCCCGGCACGGAGGGCGGCGTCACGCGTCACCTCCCGAGCGGCGAGCAGATGAGCATCTTCGACGCGTCGGTGAAGTACATCGCCGACGGCGTCCCGCTCTTCGTCATCGCGGGCAAGGAGTACGGCTCCGGCAGCTCGCGCGACTGGGCGGCGAAGGGCCCGAAGCTCCTCGGCGTACGCGCGGTCCTCGCCGAGAGCTACGAGCGCATCCACCGCTCGAACCTCGTCGGCATGGGCATCCTCCCCCTCCAGTTCACGCTCGGCGAAAACGCCTCGAGCCTCGGCCTCACGGGCGAGGAGGTCTACGACGTCGTCGGCCTCCCCGACCTCCTCGAGACCGGCATGAAGTCCGGCCGCACGATCACGGTAAAGGCCACCGCCAAAGACGGCACGGTAAAGGAAATCAAAGCCACCGTCCGCATCGATACCCCGCAGGAAATCCTCTACTACAAGCACGGCGGCATCCTCCCCTACGTCCTCCGCCAACTCCTCGCCCAGACCTAACGCCCCGCCCCGCCCCAAGCACGCGGCGGCTCCGTCGAGCGCCGCAGCTGCGTCGAGCGCCGCGGCCACATCGAGCGCCGCAGCCGCGGCCGCGATCACGTCGGTCCACCGCGCCGAGCGCTGCAATCACGTCGGACCGTGTGCTTTGCCGTCTACGTGTCTTCTTTACTTAGGCGCGCACGACGCTCCAGTCCGCTGCAACGCCTTCGGTATGCGGCGTCGCGAGGATCTGCCTTTCTGCTTCGCATCGCGCCCGCACCCCAGCCAACGCTCCATCCCCGCGTCCACAACCCCGCCCCCCGCCACGCCAGTAGCCGCCCGCATCGCAACAACGCCTGCGCGCAGTCCCGCATGCGTTCGCCGTTCGCGTTCCGCGCGCGCTCCGCCCTCTTCGGCTTCCGCCGTCCGCGTTCGCTCGCGCCGCGCTCGGCCCTTCCGGCTTCCCGGCATCGCGTTCGCTCGCGCCCGTCCGCATGCGTTCGGCTTCTGCGCTCGCTCGAGCAGGCGAGCGTCTCGTCGCGGAGCGCCCGGAAACCCGAGGTGCGGACGAGCGCGCCGCGACGTGGACCTAGCGCGGTGTCCGCCGTCGCGCGGCCCGACGCGAGCACACCAAGCGATCCGCCCCGACACGAGCACCAGCGATCGCCCCGACACGAGCACCAGCGATCCGCCCGGCCGTGAGCACGCCAAGCGATCCGCGCCGGCGCGGATCCATGCCCGTTGTCGTCCGAACCGCGCGGCTTCGTCGTCACGCTTCGCGCCCGCTCGAGCTCCGGCGAACGCGCGCCACGACCGACCGACGGCGTTCGGACGAGGGCGGAGTTGAGCGCTACTCGCTCGAGTAGCTGCCGAAGGTCCAGAGTTGGTTGTGCTCGTCGAGGAGCGCGAAGCCCTCCTCGCCCCAGGAGTCGCTGCCGCAGGACCAGTACCAGCGCTTCGCGAAGCCGGGGCCCTTGAGCGCGGCGGCGTGGCGGGTGAGGGAGTCGGGGCGGTGCTGGAGGAACGCGTCGACCGCTTCGCTGCCCCAGCCGCGCTGGCGGCAGAAATCGGACACGCCCGCGAGGCGCTTCACCTCGGCGACCGAAGGCTCGCCTGCGAGGACGACCGGGTTCGTCATGCGCGCCCCGTCGCGTCCCTCCGCGTTCCAGTCCGCGACGAACGACGCCATGTCGATGCCGCGCGGCTTCTTCGCGGAGGCGATCGACTTCGCGCGCTCGGCGCGGGCGCAGGCGCTGCCGACGACGCGATCGCGCGCGGCGTCGCAGGCGACCTTGCCCGACGCGAGCGTCGCGGCCGGGATCTGCGTGGGCAGCCACGCCGCGAACTTCGCGGCGAGCTCGCTCACCGCGAGCTCGGTCGCCTCGTTGTAGCGAAGGAGCGCGCGGAACGTGTCGGCGAACGCGTGATCGACGTCGTTCGTCGACCAGCCGTCGTGCTGGATCCTGCGCTCGACGAAGTCGCCGATGTTCGACGTCGTGAGCGCGCGCACGTCGGGATGCGCCGCGGTCAGGAGCGCGAGGCGGTCGGCGAAGTCCTTCTTCGCGGCGGTCTCGAGCTCGCTCGGCGTGAGCTCACCGAGCGGCTTGACCGTCACGAGGTCTTGCGTCGAGGACTCGGTCTCGTCGGTGGGCGCGGCGCACGCGACGGCGAAGACGGCGAAGGCAAGGCTGACGAAGGAAAGCTTCATGTCGGTGGCTGTAGCATCCGGGCCGACATGTGCACTCTGAAGCCGGCTCGTCCATCGAATCGTCACGCGCGTTCCAGTTCCACTAGAGTGCTTCGCCATGGCTGAACTGCAGAGCGAAGATCTGAAGGTTGGGACCGGCGCCGAGGCGAAGAACGGCGACAAGGTGACGGTGCACTACGTGGGCACGCTCACCGACGGAAAGAAGTTCGACAGCTCGCGCGATCGCGGCGAGGGCTTCGTGTTCACCCTCGGAAAAGGCATGGTCATCAAGGGCTGGGACGTCGGCGTCGCCGGCATGAAGGTCGGCGGCATGCGCAAGCTCACCATCCCATCCGACATGGCCTACGGCGCCCGCGGCTTCCCCCCGGTCATCCCCCCGAACTCCACCCTAGTCTTCGAAGTCGAGCTCCTCCAAGTAGGCTGATTCCGGCCCGGGGCCCCAGAAGCGGCCGCGCAAGCGCGAGGGCCCTGTCTGGGGCTCGGGGGCGAAGCCCAAAAGGCCCGGGGCCCCAGAAGCGGCCGCGCAAGCGGTTGCGAAGCAACCCTCGCGCTCCGCGCGAGGGCCGTGTCTGGGGTGGGGGTGTCGGGGGCGAAGCCCCCGACGTTGAGTTGAAAGCCCATGCTTTCGGCGTACGCTGGAAGGAGCCATGGAACGCTTTCGCTTCTTGCTTTCGTTGGGGATCGTGGCGTCGGTCGGGGTGTTGGCGGTGATCGCGTGCGATCCGCCGCAGGCCAAGAAGGGACCGCTCAAGACGACGCCGGCGCCCGACGACGACGACGACGACACGGTGCGCCCCGACGACGATGATGACATCACGGTGACACCGAAGCCGCCGGAGAGCGATCCGGAGCTGCCGGACGGCGGCAAGCCGCCGGGCCGCGTCTACGCGCACAGCGCGAGCGCGCTCTTCCTCTTCAATCCGCTCAACAAGAAGCTCGAGAAGATCGCCGACTTCCAGGGGCTCCACCAGACGACGATCGGCACGACCGATCGCGTCCTCGACATCGCGCTCGACAGGGACAGCGCGATGTACGGCACGACCGACAACGGGTTCGTGAAGATCGATCCGATCGACGCGAAGGTCACCTACATAAAAGAGGAGGGGAACTTCCTCTATCCAAACGGGCTCGGCTTCGTGCCGATGGGCACCGTCGATCCGACGAAGGAGGCGCTCGTCGGCTACAAGGTCGCCCCGGACGCCGGCGTCGGCGAGCAGTTCGCGACCGACTACTACCGGATCGATCTCCAGACCGGCAACATGACGCGCATCGGCCAGCTGAACCCGCCGGGCGCGGCGATGAAGTACAAGTCCTCGGGCGACATCATCTCGATGCTCCGCAACGACAAGGCCTACGTCGCGGTGCGTCCCTTCGATCCCAGCACCGACGCCGGCGTCCCCGACTCGATCGCGGAGATCGATCCGAAGACGGGGCAGATCAAGACCGTCCTCGACGACACCGGCTTCGCGGAGTTCTGGGGGCTCGGACAGTGGGCCGGCGCCGCCTACGGCTTCAGCAACCGCGGCGCCATCGTCGAGATCGACCTCGTCACCGGCAAGGGCAAGCTCGTCACGACCGAGCCGAGCGACGCGGGCGTCGCCCAGTGGTTCGGCGCCGGCGTGACGACGAACGCGCCGACGAAGCCCTAGCGGAGAAAATATTCAGCGCGCCAGATCGAACGCGCATGGGCCGCGTCTAGGCGTGGCATGTCGCTCTCGGTCCTGACTCGCTCGCCCAAGGTTCGCCGCGCCTTCGCCCTCGCCTCCGTCGTCCTCGCGACCGGCGGCCTCGTCCTCTACAAGGCGCCGTCCTCGTCGGCGCATCCGATGGATCCGTTTGGGCACTCCCAGACTCTGCCCCTCACCGCGAACGGCAAGAGCTCGGTCGCGTTCTCGGGCCCGGGCGCCCACGGCGTCTTCGCCCTGAGCCACACGAAGGTCCTCTCCGGCACGAGCACCCCCGTCTACGCCGAGGTGCGGCTCGTCGCCGATCAGACCGGTGAGGCGAAGGTCCGCGCCCCGATCTCGCTCGCGGTCGTGCTCGACACGTCGGGCTCGATGTCGGGCGAAAAGATCGAGGACGCGAAGCGCTCCGTCCTCCGCCTCCTCGCCGACATGCGCGACGAGGACGAGATCGCGATGGTTCGCTACTCCTCGAACGCCGAGGTCGTGCAGCCCCTCGCGCGCGTGGGCAGCGTGCGCTCGTCGCTCACGAGCAAGATCCGCGAGCTCCGCGCCGACGGTGGCACGAACATCCCGGAGGGACTCCGGAGCGGCCTCCGCACCCTCGACGAGGCGAGCCGGAGCCGCGTGAAGCGCATCGTCCTCGTCAGCGACGGCCTCGACAGCACGCGCGCGCAGGCCGAGTCGCTCGCGCGCGGGAGCTTCTCGAGCGGCATCACCGTGTCGTCGCTCGGCATCGGCAACGACTTCGACGAGTCGTACATGGGCGCGGTCGCACAGAGCGGCCACGGCAACTTCGCGTTCATCAAGGAAGGCGCGAGCCTCGCCGGCTTCCTCAAGCGCGAGCTCGAAGAGAGCGCGACGACCACGATCGAGAACGCGCGCGTGCAGGTGAACCTCCCGCGCGGCATGCGCTTCGTCTCCGCGACGGGCGCCGACGCGACGGTGAGCGGCGACAGCGTGGATCTCCGCCTCGGCGCGCTCTTCGCCGGCGACGAGCAGCGCGTGATCCTCGAGCTCGAGTCCGACGGCTCGAGCGGCGAGGTCACCGCGAGCGCGACGTGGAACAAGGTCGGCGGCGGCGACACCGCGCGCGCGTCGATCCCGCAGCTCTCCCTCGTCGCGACGAACGATCGGGACGAGGTCGAACGCGGTCGCGACGGCGCCGTGTTCGCGAGCGCGACGAGCGTGACCGCGTCGAAGCGCCAGCTCGAGGCCGCGAGCGCGTACGCGCGCGGCGACGTGACGACCGCGACCGCGCTCGTCGCCGAGAACGAGCGCGCGCTCAAGGTCGCCGCGGCCGCGGCTCCGCCCGCCGCCGCGCCCGCGATCCAGGCGCAGCTCGGCGCGTACGAGGAGCAAAAGAAGGGCTTCGCGAACGTGCGTCCGTCGAGCGAGGCGGGCAAGTCGATGGCGAAGTCCGCCGCCGCGAAGGACATGGGCAACCTCCGCCGCGCGGCGAAGTACTGAGGACCACCATGAAGAAGATCGCCTTCATCGTCGCGGCCGCCACGCTCTTCGCCTTCGCTCCGCTCGCCGGGCGCTTCGGCGCGATCCCCTCCGCCGTCGCGCTCGTGTGGATGGGCGTGCTCCTCGCCGTCCTCGCGAGCGCGACCTCCGGCATGTACGGATGGTCGCTCTCGATCGGAGCCGGCGCGCTCGGCGCCCTCGCGAACGGCGTGCTCGCGACCGCGTCGCCCGCGGCCGCGGGCGCGATCCTCGTCGGCGCCGCGTTCGCGGAGCGCACGACGCGCATTCGGAGCAAGAACGGCCGCGCGGTCCACATCCTCCTCGCGCTCGTCGGCGGCGCCCTCGCCGGCTCGCTCTCGCACGCGTACACCGCCGCTGCGCTGCCGGTGCTCGTCGTCGCGGCCGTCGTCGCGGCCGTGCTCGCGGCGCTGCCGCTCCTCGTCGAGGCCGACGATCCCGTCGCGCACGCGCTCGACATCGCGGCTGCCTCGGTCACCGGCCCGGTGAAGGCCTCGTTCACGAACGGCGCCGAGCTCCGTCGCTCGTCGGCGGAGGTCCCGCTCGACCGCGCGACCGCGGCGCGCGTGAAGACGACGTGGCAGTCGCTCCTCAAGCTCGCCGACGCGCGCATGCGCCTCGAGCGCACGCGCCCGCCGATGCTCGTGCGTATCGCCAACGCAGAGCTCGAGGGCCCGCCCCCGCCGCCGACGGCCGCGGAGTCGGTGCTCGGGATGCTCGATCAGAAGATCGCCGAGCACGTGACCGTCCTCTCGAAGGCGTACACCGCGGTCGACGCCGCCTCCGCCGCGCGCATCGGCCTCGACGACTCCGCGCTCAAGACGGTCGAGTCGCTCGGCGACAACCTCGAAGAGGTGAGCCGCGCGCTGGTGGAAGTCCGCGGCTCGTAGCGGCGTTATGCTCGGCGCCTCATGCGCCGGCTCTTCTTCGTGCTCCTCCTGATCGCGGCCTGCGATCGCAAAGCGAATACGACCGAGGCGCAGCCTGCTTCTTCCAAAGCAGGGCCTGCGCCTTCGGCGTCCATCGCGGCGCCGGTGGACGCGGGGCCGCGCGCGTGGCCGGTGTGGACCGCGAAGATCGCGAACGAGGAGGAGTTCGAGCACTACTCCACGCAGACCGGGAACGAGCGGTTCCTCAAGCTCGTCGTCGACCTGCACACGAAGGCGACGTACTACGCGGACGCCGACCTCTACCCGATGCACAAGGACTTCATCTTCGCGGAGATCCTGAAGAAGCCGCGCACGCCGGAGGCGGTCGCCGCCTTCGACAAGAACTACGGGAAGGACAAGCCCGACTTCTTGATGCTCTACGTCGTGCATCACCTGAAGCAGGACGTCTGGACGCTCGCGTACTGGGAGGGCGACAAGGCGACGGCGGCGCATACGCGGCTCGCGTTCGAGCGCCTGAAGGCGACGTTCTACGCCGCGGAGAAGGTGAAGCTCCGGCCGTGCTCCAACGATCAGGAGGCGGTCGCGAAGGAGCTCGCTGGCGAGATCGAGAGCATCTCGAACGACGCGCTCTACAAGGCGCTCAGCTACCAGCTGTTTCACGCCGGCGTCGCGGTCGGGAAGCTCCGCGTCGTGCGCGGGAACCCGGAGCGAGCGGTCTTCGCGCCGGACGAGATCGTCATCCTCTCGGAGCCGCTCACCGATCTCACGCCCGTCGCCGGCATCGTCTCCGAGTCGTTCTCCACCCCGCTCTCGCACGTGAACCTCCGCGCGGCGGCGTGGGACGTCCCGAACGCGGGGATGAACGGCGCGACGAAGGCGTTCGCCGCGCTCGAGGGCAAGGTCGTCCGCTACGAGGCGGGCACGCTCGGCGCCGACATCCGGCTCGCGACGCCGGAGGAGATCGCGGCGGCGCAAAAGGCAAAACGCGAGCGGACGACGATCCAGGTCCCGAAGGCGAACCTCGGCGCGACGTCGCTCGCGACGTTGAACGAGCTCCACGCCGCCGACGCGAGCGCTTATGGCACGAAGGCGGCGAACCTCGGGGAGATCGTGAATGCCAAGTTGGCGGGCGTCGCGGTCCCGCCCGGATTCGGAATACCGATTGGCTACTACGCAAAACACGTCGAGGCGATCGGGATCCCGGCGCAGCTCGACGAGCTCCTCGCCGATCCGAAATTCAAATCGAGCCCCGCCGAGCGCAAGTCCGCTCTCGAGAAGGTGCGAAAACGGATCAAGGACGCGCCGCTCGCGCCGGAGCTCGTCGCGCTGCTCCGCGACTCGCTCGCCAAGCTCACCGAGGACGCCGGCGCCGACCCCGGCGTCTTCGTGCGCAGCTCCACCAACGCGGAGGACCTCGACGGCTTCTCGGGGGCGGGGCTCTACGACACGGTCCCGAACGTGCACGGCGCGGCGGCGGTGGGCGACGCGGTGAAGCAGGTCTGGGCGAGCGTCTGGAACCTCGCCGCCTACGAGGAGCGTGAGCTCTACAAGGTCGATCAGAAGCAGGTCTACGGCGCGGTGCTCGTCCAGATCGGCGTGCCCGCGACCGCGGCGGGGGTCCTCGTCACCGCGCACCCGACCGACAAGAAGGACAAGCACACGATCCAGATCAACGCGAAGAGCGGCCTCGGCATGCGCGTCGTCGACGGCAAGAAGCTCCCCGAGATCGTCCTCTACAACACGTTCAACAAGGGCCTCCGCATCGTGTCGCGCTCCGATGAAGACACGATGCTGGTGTTCTCCGGCGACGGCGGCGTGCGCGAGGTCCCGAACCCGAAGAAGGGCGAGCCGATCCTCACCAACGCGCGCGTCGAGAAGCTCGCCGCCGCGGCGCTCAAGCTCCGCGGCGTCTTCCCGAAGGAGCGCCCGCTCGACATCGAGTGGGTGCTGAAGGGCGAGGAGCTCTTCATCGTCCAGTCCCGCCCGTTCATGGGCGGCCCGGACTAGCGGAACTGCGCGTCGCCGGTGATGGTCTTGTCCGCCTCGATCTCGCCGGGCAACGTGTCGACGAGCGTCTGGCCGTCGTCGCTCGTTACGCGGAGCTTGAGGCCGTTGGGCTGGTCGCCGACGCCCTTCTGGACGACGAAGTAGTTGTAGTCGAGGCGCGGGATCGCGACCCACGCGCCGTCCTTCTCGTATTCGAGCTTCGCGATCGGGTGCTTGTGGTTCCGGACCTGGATCGCGGTCCACCACTTCGAGCTGCCGTCCTTGAACCGGTAGGCGACGTTGCCCGTCACGGAGCAGGGGACCTCGGCGTAGCTGACGTCGACGCGGCCTTGCTTCGGCTCCGCGATCTTCGCGAAGGCCTTGGCGCCGAGATCGAGCGTGACGCCCTTCGACTCGCAGCCGGGGCAGCGATCGGTGACGCGCACGGTGACGATGCCCTTCGGTCCCTTCACGCGCAGGCACGCGCCGCACGCCTTGCTGCCGTTGTACTCCGGGTGCGCGAGCGCGACGACGTCGAGGTCGTCCGGCGTCGCGTCGAAGCTGCAGCTGCCCTCGCCGTTCGCGTCGTAGAACGTCGCGACGCCGTCCGTCGCGGAGGCAGGGAGCGAGCGCTCGTCGTCGACCGGAAGCCGCGCCGACTTGAGCGCCCCTTCGCTGCCCTCTCCCTCGCTCTCCTGGTCGGCCCCGCAAGCGACGAGCCCGACGGCGACGGCGAGGACGACCAACACGCGCTTCACGTCACTCAGCGTAGCCGGACACGCCGCGCAGGCGGAGTCTTCGAACGCGTGACCTCTCGATGTCGCAGGTGGGCACCTGCACTATGCAACCATGTCGCCCACGACCGCCCCTGGGTGGCCGTCGATGATGCCCTCGTACATCTCGCGGAGAAGGCTGGCGATGTGGGCGGAGCTGCCGAAGCTGCTCCTCGACCGCGACGTCGCGCCCGACCCGGCGCACGCGTGGCTCCGGCGCCTCGTCGCGAGCGTGAGCCGCGCGAGCTGATCAAGTGCAGATTACATGCACTCGAGCTTGTACGTCTTGCGCCCGGTCGTGGGGTCGATCGTGAAGTTCTGCTCGCAGCCCTTCTTCACCGGCGTCGCGCTCGCCTTCGGCGCGGGGGCGGGCTGCGGGCGCGGGTGGACGATCGGGGCGCGCGGCGCCGTCGGCCGCGGCTTCTCCGGCTCCGGCTCCGGCTTCGCGTCGTCGTCGCCGAGCTCCAGCGGCTCGTCGTTCGCCGCCGCGGAGGCGGGCGGATCGGGGATCGCGCGGTCGGGGCTCGCCGGCGCGCTGCTCGGCGCGGGATCGCCGCCGCTCGCGGCCGGCGCGTTCGACGCGATCGGCTTCGGCGCGTCCCCGGCCTTGCCCGCGACGACGAACACGACCACGACGATCAGCACGAGGAGCCCCGCGAGCGACGCGAAGATGGGGAGCTTCCGGCTCAGCGGGAGCTGCATCGTGCTGGTGAAGAGGTTCGAGCGCGTGCGCGTGCCGGTGTCCTCCGGCGTCGCGCGCTTCGGCGGGACGTGCCCCGGCGCGTGCTCGGAGCCGTACGGGATCGTGTCGATCGCGCCGCCCGCGGCCGCGACGATCGCGCGGGAGGAGCGAGCGAAGTCGGAGTCGCTGCTCTCCGGCGGCGGGATCGACTGCGACACCGTGATGCTCTGCGAGCTGAGCTCGATCTGGGCGATCGCCTCCTCGCGCGCGTTGAGCGACGGACCGACGAGGTCCTCGACCCACTCGCCGACCTCGGTCGGGCTCGCGATCCCGACGCACCGCTCGAGCTCCAGCGCGAGCTCCTTCGCGGTCGCGTGACGCTTCGTCGGATCGCGCGAGAGCGACTTCAAGACCGGCGCGTTGAACTCGCGCGGGACGCCGGCGTAGACCTCGCTCGGGGAGGGGACCGGCGCGCGGAGGATGCGCGTGAGCGTCTCCGCCTCGGTCTCCGCCTTGAAGAGGCGCTCCGCGGTGAGGGTCTCCCACATGACGACGGCGGACGCGTAGATGTCGACCGCGCGCGAGAGCTCGCGGCCGGCGAGCTGCTCCGGCGGCATGTACGCGAGCTTGCCCTTGATCTGGCCGTCGCGCGTGACCTGGATGCGTCCCGCTGCCTTCGCGATGCCGAAGTCGAGGACGCGCGGGATCCCATCGGCGCCGACGAGGACGTTCTGTGGCGACACGTCGCGATGGACGAGGTTCAGCGGCGAGCCGCGCTCGTCCTTCGCCTCGTGCGCGGAGTGCAGGCCGTGGAGGAACCCGCACATGATCGCGGCGGCGATGCGCGGCGGCACGTGCGCGTTCTTCTTGCGCACCATGCGGAGCAGCTTCGAGAGCGACTCGCCGCGGACGTAGTCCATGATGAGGAACAGCTCGCCGTCGGTCGCGACGACGTCGATCGTCGCGACGACGTTCGGGTGCTGCACGCGCGCGGCGAGGCGCGCCTCGTCGAGGAACATCGAGACGAACTCGGGGTCCTTCGCGTACTGCGGGTGCAGCCGCTTGACCGCCACCGTGCGCGCGAAGCCGACCGGCCCGAGGAGGCGGCCGAGGTGGATCGTCGCCATGCCGCCGGCGGCGATCTCGTTGTAGAGCGCGTAGCGCCCTACCACGCGGATCGGTGAGCGCGCGGCAGCCATCATCGCTCGAAGAGGATACCGCCCCGCGGTCTAGATCACTGCACTTTCGACGCTTCGGCGCAGGCGGTGGCGTCGACGGCGCCGCTCGCCCACCCGAAGAGGCACTTCCACCCGTTGTCGTCCTCGGCGTCGGTCAGGACCGGTCCGCCCTTGTGGCGCATTCCACCGTTCTCGAGGCTGAGGGGTTTCTTCAGCAGCTGCAGCAGAGTGTAGTCCTCACCCTTCGTGTCGTAGCACTTGGCGAGCTCCTCCGGCTCGAGCGACACGACCGCGCGGTAGTTCGCGACCCGCTCCGCCTGCGTCGTGGCCTTGGCGACGCGCTGGCCGTTCTTGTCCGCCTCGAGGCGGAGCCCCCACTCCGAGAAGAGGCGCAGCGGGCGGCCCTCCTGCCCGTGGCAGTCGAGCATGCCGCAGCGGCGCTCCATGTAGTCGGAGACCTTCCCGTCGATGAACGACTTCTGATCGGGCACCGCGCCGACCTCGCCGTCGGCGGTCGCGATCGAGCACGAGAGCGCGCTGACGGCGATCGTGACGAGGAGCGTGGCGCGGGACATCGGGATCACTAGAGCGTCTTGTAGATCTGCCCGGCGGAGGCGCGCGAGAGATCGATCGTGGTCGCTGGATCGTCGGTCTCTTTCGGATCGACGTTGGGCTGGTGGCAGAAGTTGCAGGACGGCTCGCGACCGATGAGGCTCTTCATCACCTGCAACGGCGGATCGCCTTCGCGGTCGTAGATCGCGACGCGGACGGGGAACGCGAGATCGGGCCAGTCCTCGATCGGGACGTAGAAGTTCCCGGTCGGGCCCGTCTCCGGGATCGCGGCCGGCTTGTTGCCGTTCGCGTCGACGAACTGCACGACGACCGCCGGCGCGCCCTTCGAGCCGACCTTGCGCGTCTCGTAGACCGTCCCCGCGATCGCGAACGACTTGCTCTCCGCGGGCCCACCTTCGGAGTGGCAGAGGACGCAGGGCTGGCCGGGACGATGGTCCTGGTTCGGCGCCTCGGTGTCGGGGCCGAGCGCCTCGATCTGCGCGGTGCGCACGGGGTCGGAGCAACCTGCGCCGACCTCGGTGCCGAGGACGGCGAGCACGGAGAGCGTGATCGAGAGGGCCCGGTTCATCTCAGAATTCGCCTTCGACGCCGACGGTGCCCCACAGCGCGGTGCGGCCCGTGATGTAGAGCGACTCGAGGTACTTATTGTACATCACGTCCGCGGACACCACGACGCCGAGCATCGGGAACGAGCCGGGGGTCGTGAGCGTGAGGCGGACGCCGCCGCCGCCGGTGAGCCCGATCATCGGCGCGAGCTCGCGGTCGGTCGTCCGGAACTGCGGCACGATGATCGCCGCGTCGCCGGTGCCTCCCGCCGCGACGTAGGCGAGCTGGTGGAACGAGGCGCCGGTCTGCGCGTGGAAGCGCCCGTGCGGCCACACCCGGATGCGATCGCTCAGGTCGATGAGGTAGACCCCATCCGTGGTCGACGCCGAGATCCCCCAGTTGTCGTTGTAGAGCCGCTCCTCGAGCCGGACCGTGCCGCTGGGGCTGACCTTGTAGTTCAGGCGGCCGTTCGCGGCGACGCGGAGGCGTTGCTGGGGGAGGTTCTCGCGCGGCCGGAGGTCGATGCGGTTGAAGTTGACCGCGTCGGGTGAGAGGCCGGGCTGCACGCGCGCCGCGACGTCCTCCGTGAACATCGGGACGAAGCGGTAGAGCTTGGCCTGCTCGCCCGCCTCGTACATGAGCGTGAGCGTCGCGACGACGAGCATGTCGGGGGCGACGATGAACGTCGCGCCGCCGTCGAGCGTGTGCGTCGTCAGCGACTTCGAGAAGTTCTCGAACGGCGTGTCGCGGTAGCCGAGCGTGTTGAGGCCGACGCGGTAGCCGACCTGCGGCATGATCATGCCGTCGCTCGTCTCGGTGTCGTAGGTCGCGCCGAACGAGATCGAGCGGTAGTCGGGCTCGGTCGAGAAGTAGCCGAGCGCGCCGACGCGACCGAACGCGAACTTGTAGGCGCCGTTGCCGCTGGCCTGATGGCGCACCTCGCGGAAGCGGCGCGACGCGCTCGACACCATGTCGGGCGAAGCGGCGGTGATGAGGTCGACGAGGTAGCCGCCGCCCGCGCGCCACTCGTTGTCCGGCGCGGCGACGTTGAACGTCACCGACGGCGTGGCGAGGTGGACGTTCGCGGTGTCGGTGTACCCGCTCATGAGGAGGCTCGCCCGCGCGATCACGGCGCGCGGAGCCTTCGGCGGCGCGGGCGGACCGTCGGGCTCGCCGCTCTCCGTCTTCAGCTTCACCTCGACCGTCTTCTCGTCGCCCTCGTCGAGCGTGATCGTCGACTTGAACGAGGCCTTCTTGCCGCTCTCGCTCTTCACCTCGAGCTTGTACTCGCCCGGATCGAGGGTGACCTTCTCCGCGAGCTGGGCCGGCTTCACCGGCTTGCCGTTGAGCGTGATCTTGAGCCCGTCGCTCTTCGCCGGCAGCTCTACCTTCAGCTTGGCGAGGCGCGGCAGGAGGTCGTTCACGCGCTTGAGCGAGGCCTCCTTGAGCTCGTCGTCGTCGTCCTGGAGCGCGGCCTGGAGCGCGGTGCGCGCGTTGATCAGCGCGTCCTTGTACTTCTTCTGCGCGGCGTAGCAGCTCGAGATGTGGAGCCGCACGTAGGGATGGTCCTCGAGGTTCAGCGACTCGCTGTCCTTGGCGATGCACTTCTCGATGTCGCCCGCCTTCTTCGCGTCGATCCCCTCCTTCGCGAGGGCGAGCGCGTCGGGGTTGTCCCAGCCTCGGGCCGCGCTCGCCCGTCGGGAGACGACGAGCCCCAGCACGAGGAGAAAGACGCGGAGAGCCCACAGCTTACGCAATGCGGGCCGAACGATACCTCGCTCCGCGGTATGAGACATGCTCTCCTTACGCCGATGCGGGCGATCGGTCTTGCTCTCGTCCTCTTCGCCGCCTTCGTCGCGGCGGCATGCAAGGATCCCGAGACCAACTTCGGCGAGGCGAACTCCATCGTCGGGCGCGAGCTGCCCGACGAGGGCACGCCGAGCACCTCCTCCGGCGGCAGCGGCACCGTCGAGCCGTCCCCGCCGCGGCTCTCGATGAAGGAGGCCCACGACGGCAAGGCGGGCGCGCCCGCGCCTGGCGGCAAGCTCGACTGCCTCTTGTGCCACAAGACGGGCGGCACCGCGCTGGCTTTCACCTACGGCGGCCAGTCGACGGCGGGCGCGGTGATCAGCATTCCAGGGACCGACGCGGTGAAGGCGGACGCCGACGGCTACTTCTGGCTCCCCGGCGGCGACATGCCGGCCAACTCGAAGGTCACCTCGACGAAGGGCGGGACCTCCAAGACGATGTCGGCGGCGCTGAGCCCGCCGACCGGCGGCAGCTGCGACGCCGCGAACTGCCACGGGAACGCGGACAACCCTGCAATTTGAGCGTCCGGGCGAGTAAGCTGGCGCGCGGTGGAGCGCGTCATCGCCGATCGGTTCGTCGTCGAACGCCTCGTCGGCTCGGGCGGGATGGGCGAGGTGTTCCGCGCGCACGACAAGGTCCTCGGCGGCCCCGTCGCGATCAAGGTGCTCTACACGTCGATGAAGCGCGACGCGGATCGCTTCAAGCAAGAGGCGCAGATCCTCGCCGACATCTCGCATCCGCGCATCGTCCGCTACGTCGCGCACGGGATGATCGAAGGCGGGCGCCCCTGGCTCGCGATGGAGTGGCTCGAAGGCGAGGACCTCGCCGATCGCCTCGAGCGGAGCGGGCTCGGCCTCCGCGATGCGCTCCTCCTCGCGCGCCGCACCGCGGAGGCGCTCGCGGCGCTGCACGATCGGAACGTCGTCCATCGCGACGTGAAGCCGTCGAACATCTTCCTCACCGACAACGACGTCGATCGCGCGAAGGTCCTCGACCTCGGCGTCGCGCGGCTCCTCCACGGCGCGCAGCCGTCGACGCGGAGCGGGGTGATGGTCGGCACGCCCGGGTACATGGCGCCGGAGCAGGCGCGCGGGACGCGCGAGATCGACGCGCGCGCGGACGTGTTCGCGCTCGGCTGCGTGCTCTACGAGTGCATCGCGGGCCGGCCCGCGTTCCAGTCGGACAACATCGCCTCGCTCCTCGCGAAGATCCTCCTCGAGACGCCGCCCTCGCTCCGCGAGATCGGCTGCGAGATCCCGCTCCCGCTCGACGAGCTCGTGCAGCGCATGCTCGCGAAGGCGCCCGCCGCGCGGCCGGCCAGCGCGGCGGCGGTGTTGAAGGAGCTCGAGACCTTCGGCGCGATCGCGGACGGCCCCGCCGTGCGCGCGAGCACGCCCGCGATGCGCGCGCTCACCGCCGGCGAGCGCCGCCTCGTCTGCGTGGTGATGAGCACGGCGCCGGCGCTCGCGCAGGACGACTCGCAGCCCGACCTCGGCGCGTTCGGTCCGACCGACTCGGGGACCGAGACGATGGCGGCGTCGTTCGATCCGCGCACGCTCGTCACGAGCTTCGGCGCGGAGGCGGAGGTCCTCGCCGACGGCACGATCGTCGCGACGCTCACCGGGATGGGCGGCGCCGGCGATCAAGCCGCGCAGGCGGCGCGCTGCGCGCTCGCGCTCCGCTCGCACCTCATCGACGCGCCGGTCGTCCTCGCGACCGGGCTCGCCACCGTGACGGGGCGGAGCGCGGTCGGTGAGGTCATCGAGCGGGCGGCGGCGATCCTCGCGTCGGCGCGCGTGCGCCACGGCGCGATCGGCGAAGATTCGCTCGGCGGCCAGAGCCCGGTGTTCCTCGACGAGACGACGGCGGGGCTCCTCGACATGGGCTTCGACGTCGGCGGCGACGAGCGCGGGCTCTTCATCCGCGGCCTCCGCGAGCGCGACGCGAAGGCGCGCACGCTCCTCGGCAAGCCGACGCCGTTCGTCGGGCGCGACCGCGAGCTCTCCACCCTCGAGGCGCTCTTCGAGGAGTGCGCGAACGAGCCGGTCGCGCGCGCGGTGCTCGTCACCGGCTTCCCCGGCGCGGGCAAGTCGCGCCTCGTCGCCGAGATGATGCGGCAGATGCAGCGCCCCGGCGTGGAGCTGTGGCTCGCGCGCGGCGACGCGATGAGCCAGGGCTCGCCGTTCGCGCTCGCCCTTCGACTGCTGCGCCGCGGCGCAGGGATCACCGGCGGGGAGCCGCTCGTCGTACGGCAGCAGAAGCTCCGCGCGCGCGTGGCGCGTCACGTCGCGGAGGCGGACGTCGTGCGCGTGACCGAGTTCCTCGGCGAGGTCGCGAGCATCCCGTTCAATGACACCGACAGCGTGCAGCTCCGCGCCGCGCGGCAGGACGTGCAGCTGATGGGCGATCAGATGCGGCGCGCGTTCTGCGATCTCGTCCTCGCGGAGTCGCGCGCGAACCCGTTCGTGCTCGTGCTCGAGGACCTGCACTGGGGCGACCTACCGAGCGTGAACCTGCTCGACGCCGCGCTGCGCGCCGCGAACGAGCAGAGCTTCATGGTCCTCGCGGTGGCGCGCGGCGAGGTGCACGACGCGTTCCCGCAGCTCTGGGCGCAGCGCTCGCTCCAGGAGGTGCGCCTCGGTCCGCTCGTGCGCCGCGCGGGCGAGAAGCTCGTGCGCGACGTGCTCGGCGAGGACCTCCCCGCGACGGAGGTGGCGCGCCTGCTCGATCGCGCGGCGGGCAACGTCTTCTACCTCGAGGAGCTGATCCGCGCGTTCGCGGAGGGGACCGGGCGCGTCACGCGCGCGAGCATCCCGCCGCCGGGGACGATCCCGCCGCCGCCGACCTCGTCGACGGTGATGAACGCGGGCGAGCCGTGGTCGCTCCCCACCACCGTGCTCGCGATGGTGGAGGCGCGCCTCCAGCGGCTCGATCCGATGGCGCGGCGGGTGATGCGCGCGGCGAGCGTGTTCGGGGAGGCCTTCTGGCGCGGCGGCGTCGTCGCGCTCACGGGCGGGCAGTACAAGGCGACGGAGATCGACGAGTGGATCGCGGAGCTCGTGCGGCGCGAGATCGTGCAGCGGCGCGACAACTCGCGCTTCGAGCTCGAGACGGAGTACGCGTTCCGCCACGCGATCGTGCGCGACGCCGCGTACCAGATGCTGACGACGGAGGACCAGGAGCTCGGGCATCGCCTCGCGGCCGACTGGCTCGAGAAGGCGGGGGAGGACGATCCGATGGTGCTCGGCGAGCACTTCGAGCGCGGAGGCAACCGCGCCCGCGCGGCCTTCTTCTACGCGCGCGCCGCGTTCCAGGCGCTCGAGGGCAACGACTTCGTCGCGGCGAAGCTCCGCGCGGACCGCGCGCTCCAGGCCGGCGCCGGCGCGGACGTGCGCGGGCAGCTCCAGCTCGTGCTCGCGGAGGCGTCGCGGTGGTCGGGCGAGCACGAGGCCGCGCGCGGCCACGCCCTCGCCGCGCTCGAGGCGCTCGAGGCGCGCTCCGCGGATTGGTACGTCGCGGCGGCGGAGGCGACCGAGTCGGCGATGACGCTCGGCCACGTCGACGAGGCGCACGGCATCGCGCGGCGCCTCACCGAAGACGACGCGCCGATGAGCCCCGCGCGCGTGATCGCGAGCTCCCGCATCGCGGTCGTGCTCGGCGTCACCGGCATGTACGACGTCGCGACGCAGCTGCTCGCGCCGATCGAGCGCGCGACGGAGCTCCTCGATCGCGAGCCGGCGGCGCGCGCGTTCCTGCTCTCGGCGAACGTCTCGCGCGCGCTGTGGGAGCCGGACCTCGAGCGCGCGGTCGTCCTCGCGGACAGCGCGATCGCGTCGTTCGAGGAGATCGGCGACGCGCGGAACGCGACGCGGCAGCGCCAGAAGGCGGGGTGGGCGCTCGCGGAGCTCGGGGCCTACGACGAGGCGGAGGCGATCCTCACGCGGGCGCGGGCGGACGCGGAGCGGCTCGGCCTCGTCGCGGTCGCGAACGACGCGACGCTGCGGCTCGCGTTCGTCTGCGTGCGCACGGGGCGCTACGACCACGCGGTGGCGCTGACGAACGAGATCATCGCGGCGTACTCCGCGCAGCGCGATCGCGCCGGCGAGGCGCACGCGCGCGCGTACCTCGCGAGCGTCTATTACTTCGGCGGGCACTTCTCCGCCGCGGCGACGGAGGCGCGCGGCTGCCTCGCGCTGATCGAGCACTCGCCGCCGTACCGCGCCGCGGTGCTCGGCTTCCTCGCGCTCACGCTGATGCACGAGGGCGCGCCGCCGGCGGAGGTCGTCGCGACGGCGAAGGAGGCGTTCGACCTCCTCGAGGAGCTCACCGGCATCGCGGAGGGCGAGGCGGTCGTGCGCATCGCCTACGCGGAGGCGCTCCACTACGCCGAGGACCTGGAGGGCGCGAAGAAGGCGGTCGCGTCCGCGCGCGATCGCCTGCTCGCGCGCGCGGCGAAGATCGGCAACGCATCGTACAAGCGCAGCTTCCTCGGCGCCGTCCGCGAAAACAGCCGCACCCTCGCCCGCGCCGGCGAATGGCTAGCGTGAAGCACACACCCTCGCGAGGGCGGGGGCGGGTACCGAGCGACGGCGTGCTGCCGACACGCGTGCATGGGGCGCTCTTTATTTTTTTCATCCTCTGCGCGGTGGCGTGTGGGGCGTCGTCGCGTGATGCGGCGGAGCCTCGGGCGGGCGGGGGCTCGGTGGGGGTGGTGCGGAGCAACGTGCGGTTCGAGGACTACGCGGGGACGGAGTCGTGCCGGCGCTGTCACGCGGCGTACGTCGAGAAGTGGCTCGCGACGCCGATGCACAACATGACGCGGGCGGCGCGCACGGCGGAGGGGGTGCAGGGGCCGTTCGACGGCACCGTCTTCAAGTTCCGCGAGGACACCGCGACGCTCACGTCGGACGGAGGCGAGCGCTTCGTGACCCTCGCGTCGAAGCGCTTCGGCGGCGGCATCTACAAGGTGACGCGCGTGATCGGCGGGCATCATCGCGAGGACTACGCCGGCGTCACGGTGTCGGCCGCGCGCGCGGACGCCAAGCCGATGGGCGATCCGACCGAGGAGCTCGTGCTCCCGGTGAGCTGGGTCTACAAGACGAGGTCGCTCCGCTACAAAGGGTTCTCCGTGATGGTGAAGGAGCGCGCCGGGCTCCGCGCCGGTCCGGTCTGGAACCAGACCTGCATCTTCTGTCACAACACGCCGCCGTATCTCTCGACCGTGCTCGGCGCGCTCTCCGGCACGCACGGCTACCAGGGCGAGGTGCTCGATCCGCTCCTCCCGTCGTCGATGCGCGCTCAGTACGTCGTGACCGATCCGAAGAAGATGGAGGAGGCGCTCTCCGCCGAGTCGGCGCGGCTCGGCGGCTCCGGCCGCACGTTGCGCGCGACGATGGCGGTGACGCGGAGCCGCTTCCGCGCGAGCCACCTCGTCGAGGTCGGGATCGGCTGCGAGTCGTGCCACCTCGGCTCGGCGGAGCACGTGAAGGATCCGGAGCGCCTGCCGTCGCTCGAGCCGCGGAGCGACGCGTTCGCGGTGCGCCTCGCGAAGCCGCCCGCGGCGCAGCGCGCGGAGTCGATCAACCGCGTCTGCGCGCGCTGCCATCAGGTCCTGTTCTCGGGCTACGACCCCACCTGGGAGGGCGGCTCGCGAAAGCGCGGTCCGGGCGGCAGCCACATCAACTCGGGCGAGGCGCGCGACATGATGCTCGGCGCGTGCGCGACGAAGATGTCGTGCGTCGACTGCCACGATCCGCACGCGCCGGACGGCGTCGCGCAGCTCCGCGCCGCCGACGCGGCGACGATGGATGCGCTCTGCACGAAGTGCCATTCCAAGTACGCGGGGGCGGAGGCGCTGCGCGCGCACTCGCATCACGATCCGGCGCGCGAGGGGGCGCGGTGCGTGAGCTGCCACATGCCGAAGAAGAACATGTCACTCGACGGCGACCTCACGCGCTACCACCGCGTCGGCTCGCCGACCGACATGACGAAGGTGATCGAGGACCGTCCGCTCGAGTGCGCGCTCTGCCACGCCGACAAGTCCGTGAACGACCTCGCGCGGACGATGGAGAAGTGGTGGAGCAAGGCCTACGACGACGGCTCGCTCGAGCGGCTCTACGGCTCGCTCGACGCGAACGTGCTCCTCGCGACGGCGGAGAAGGGGAAGCCACACGAGCAGGCGGTCGCGTTCCAGGTGCTGGGCGACGCGAAGGTGAAGGAGGCGGCCCCGGTCCTCGCCCGTCAGCTGACGCACACGTACCCGCTCGTCCGCGGCTACGCGAAGCGCGCCCTCGAGTCGATCCGAGGCGCCCCGCTCGCGATCGACATCGACGCGCCGGACGACGCGATCGCGGAGCAGGTGAGACAGCTCCGCTGACGCGCCCGCGCCGCCGCGCCGCTCACTCGCGCTCGACGACGTTGCCGTGCTCGAAGCGGGTTCGCTTTCGGAACGTGCCGTCGGAGCTCCATTCGCGGACGACGCCGTGGAGGACGCCGCCGGCGTACGGCTCCTCGCGCCAGACCTTGCGGTTCGCGTGGAGCATGAGCTGCACGCCCTCGCGCCGGTCGTCGACGCGGTTCTCGATCGACCACGGGTTCCCTTCGGCGTCGAAGCGGAAGAACCGGCCGTTCATCTTGTCGTCGACGTACGTGCCTTGCTGCTGGAGCTTGCCGTTCGTATGGAAGCGGAGAAAGGGACCGTGGAATTTCCGGTCGGGGCGCCGGCACGCGAGCACGAGCTCGTCGCGGAAGATCGTCGTGCCCGCCGGGCAGGGAAGCTCCGCCTTCATCGAAGGCGACGCCACGACGGGGACGAACGCAGGCACGAGCGGCGGCGTCACGTCACCGGACCCACGCGGTGACGGCAGCGAGGATTCGTGCACCTTACCTGCACTCGTCCATTTGACGACGAAGATCATAAAGAAGGCAAATACGGTAAATACGGCAGCGAACGCCAGGCCGACCACGGTTCCCACCCCGACCTTGCTCGTCGCCGGCCGCTCCCGCCACGCAGTCGCCGCTGCGATGGGGAGCGCTGGCGTGCGCGCGAGGTTGGGCGGCGTCGCTGCGATGGGGGGCGCCGGCGTGCGCGCGAGGTCGGTCGCTGCCGTCTCGAGAAGCGCGATGACCTCTTTCATCGAGGGGTGACGGCGATCGGGATCGCGATCGAGCGCGCGATCGAGCAGCAGGGCGATGGCCGCCGGTGCGTGTGCGTGGGTGGGGAGCGGCGGCGGGCGGCGATGCAGCTTCGCCTCTCGGATCTCCTCGTACTCTCCGGTGAAGGGGCGCTCGCCTGCGATCGCCTCGTGGAGCGCGACCGCGAACGCGTATTGATCGGCCTTCGCGGACGCGGGCAGTCCGAGGTGCTGCTCCGGCGCCATGTACGCGGGCGTGCCGAGGACGGCCCCGGATTTCGTCAGCGCGCCCGCGGCGAACGGCGCGTCGTCGGCGGCGCGGACGAGCCCGAAGTCGCCGACGCGCACGCGCCGGTCGCGCCCGACGAGCACGTTGTCCGGCTTGAAGTCGCGGTGGATCAGCCCCGCCTCGTGCGCCGCGGCGAGGCCGCGCGCTGCCTGGAGGAACAGGTCGATCGTCTGCGCGAGGTCGCCCGGCCGCGCGCTCGCGCGCAAGGTCCCGCCTTCGACGAGCTCCATCGCGAGGAAGAGCTGGCCGTCGGGGAGCTCGCCGACGTCGTGGACCGTCACGACGTTGGGGTGCGTGAGCTTCGCCATCGCTCGCGCCTCGCGCGACATGCGAAGGCTCGCCGTCGAGTCACCCTCGTCCGGGCGAACCAGCTTCAGCGCGACCTTCCGCTCGAGCGCCGGATCGAGCGCGACGAAGACGACGCCCATCCCTCCACGACCAAGCTCACGCTCCACGACGTACCGCGCAACCCGGTCCCCCGGCGCCAGGCCCCCACCCCGCCCCCGCCGCTCCACCGGGATCGTCGCGCCCGCCACCGTCACGCCCGCCGCGTCCGCCGCCCCTCCTCCCTCGGTGCGGAGGTGGACGAGGTGTGCGACGACGGTCCGGCACGTCGCGCACTCGTCGAGGTGGGCCGCGACGGCGCTTGCCTCTCTCGCGTGGGCGGAGGCGAAGGCGGCGAGAGCGTCGTCGCTCGGGCATCCGGTCACGGTTCGAGGTGCCCGCGTAAGGAGAGCTCGATCCCGCTCGCGAGCACACGAAGGAGGCTCGCGACGCTCTCGTCGCGCGCGCCGATGCGGCGGCCCACGCTCGCGATCAGCTTCGCTCGTAGGTGGTCGCGCGCGGACCCGATCCATCGCGCCGCCGTCGCGCGGTGGATGCCGTAGAGCTCGCCGATCGCGTCGATCGAGAGGCCGTCGCAGACCGCGAGGCGGAGGAGCGTGCGCTCGCGCGGCTCGAGCTCGCCGACCGCCTCCGCGAGCGAGTCCTTCAGCGCCGGGCCGTAGAGCCTCCGCGCGTGGTCGACCTCCGCGTCGGCCCCCTCGCGCGGCAGCACCGCCAGCATCGCGTCGTCGAGCTCGATCTCGCGCGGCGATCGCGTCGCGAGGTTGACGAGCACGCGCGTGACCGCGACGCGGAACCACGCCCGCAGCGGCCCCGCGCCGGTGTAGCCCGCGACGCGCGGCGGCGCGTCCTCGCTCCGGACGAAGAGGCGATGCCGCATCATCTGCGTCACCTCGTCGACGCCGACGTTCGGACGAACACGCGCGTGCGCGTGACGGACCTCGCCGAAGCACTCGCGCTCGAACGCCTCGATCGCGGCGCGGTCGCCCTCCGCGCAGCCGAGCGCGATCACGAGCTCGCCGCCGCGCAGCGGAGCGAGCCGCTCGGCGAGCGCTCCTTCGCCCGGCGCGACGCCGACGGCGAGCACGTGCGCGGCGAGCTTCGCCGGCGCGACCTCGATCACCGGACGTTCCCGCCGCGCCGCGTCGACGAACGCCACGAGCGCGGCGAGATCCGCGGCGCTCGCCACCTTCGCGCGGTGCTCTTCCGGCAGATCGTCGAGCGAGAACGACATCGAAGGAGGAGCGTACCGACTCACCTGAGGACCGCCAACGACGCGCTAGCGCGGGCTCATCTCGAGCTCCTTGCCGGACTCGTCCACGCACGCGCCCTTCGCGAAGTCGCACTCGAACACGCCGTTCTCCGCGTACACCCTCACGCCGTCGCCGAGGCACACGTAATAGAAGCCGCCGTCGACCGGCGGCCGCAGGCACGTCTCGCCGTCCTGGACGAGCATCGAGAAGTCGAGCGTCTCGCCGCCGGAGCGGAGGCCCTCCGCCGACCAGAGGAGGTTCGGCCCGAAGGAGGAGGACGAAGCCTTCGGCGCCTTCGCGCTCTTTCCTCCCGTCCACGTGCTCTTGTCGACGATCGGATCCTTGCTCTGGATCATCGTCATGCGCCCGTCGAGGGTGCTGTCGCCGAGGCGGCAGTCACGGAACACGAACGACATCGTGAGCTCGCCTTCGAGCTTCTGCGCCTTCACCGCCTCGAGATCGCTGATCGCGTACGAGACGTCGCCGGAGCCCTCGCACGGGCAAGTGCCTTCGTCCTTGCCCGCCTCGATGTCGGGGCAGTCCGTCGCGGGCTCGTCGGAGAGGAGGTGGATCGAACGCAGCGCGAGCGCGCGCGTCCCGACGCCGGGCGTGCTCGTCGCGCCGCCGCCGCCGAGCGGGTTGAAGCCGCCCGCGCTCCGCTGCTTGCTCGACGTCGCGTGCGCGCCCGCGCCGTTCTCCTTCGTGAGCGCCGCGGTCGCCGGCTCGGACATCGCGCGCTTCGCGGACGCCGCTCCCGCGCGAGCGCTCGCGGCGGCGCCGCCGTCACCGTCGCCGCACGCGAGCACGAAGCCGGCGGTGGCGACCAGAGCGACGACGCGGCCCGAAACCGAACGGATGCTGAACATGAGCCTCTTCTCCTTCGCGAACGCTGCGCGCGCGGCCCCCGTGGCCTCGTGCCGGAGCGTCGTTCGGAGGCCAAGACACGGCGCGAGCGCGAGGTCGCAAAGATCGGTGCGCGGAGGTGCGCAGCGACGACGATGACGATTTCGATGCGACGAGCGCCGCGACGCGTGTCCAGGAGGCGCTGGAGGAAAGATCCCGATGAAAATGAGCTTCCGTCCCCTCGTCCTCGCGTCCGTGCTCTCGCTCTCCCTTTCCCTCGCCCTGGCGCCGGACGCCGCGGCGGCAGGAGAGACGTTCGTCGAGCCGAAGGAGCTCGCCGTCGTCGAGCACGCGTACGTCTCTCCGCCGCGCGGCAAGGACGACAAGGAGAACTACACGCTGCAGCTCCAGATCTGGGGCGAGCTCCGGAACGACTCGAAGCAGACGGTGCGCACCATCACCGCCGACGTCACGTTCTACGACGCCGCGGGCAAGCTGATCGGGATCGACTCGATCGGGACGGCGTCGAAGAAGGACGTGAACGACCCCACCCCGGGCGATCGGGTCGACGCCGAGGTGCACTTCGTGCCGCCGGGCGCCTCGGTGCCGTTCCAGTATCGCCGCAACCTCGCCGCGATCCGCGGCGTCCCGGCGACGCACAAGATCACGCTCCGCAAGGCCGTCGTCGTCCCCGACGGGCCGCGCGCCGTCCTCACGAACGCGTCGGAGAGCGTCGCCGTGACGGCGAACCCCAACCTCCCCGACAACCCGACCGTCGCGCGGCGGCGCGTCTTCTCCGCCACGCTCGAGAATCAGGGGCCGGCCGCGTGCCGCGCGCCGCGCCTCGTCATCTCGTTCTTCGGGCCCGACGGCAAGATCAAGGACGTCCGCACGTTCGGCGCGCGTCCGGAGAAGAACTGGGAGCTCGTGGTCCCGAAGGGCGGCTCGGTGCCGGTGAAGGGCGCCGTGCTCGTCGAGCACGCGAACGCCTGGTACGAGAAGGCGCCGGTGAAGACGTACGCCGACTGCGATCCGTTTGGCTGACGCCGGCGCGGCGTTCGCGCGCCCGAACGGCGTCGCGCCGGCCCGGACCGAGACCGCGTGAAATCAGGCCTCGTCGGCAGAATCCCGTTATCCTTGCCGGCGGATGGCGCGTTACCTCTACGGCGACTCGACTCCGTTCCCGCTCGGGTACAACTTCCTGACGACGCTCGAGGCGTTCATGTCGGCGGCGACGCGCATCGTCCAGCTCGACGTCGAGGGCAGCATCATCGCGAAGCAGCGGGACGAGGTCGCGCAGAACCGCGTGCGCGGGCTCGAGGCGCTCGAGCAGTTCCACACCGTCGTGATGCGCGCGGTGCAGGACACCGCCGCGAAGGTGCATCACCAGCACGCGCTCGACTACGCGCGCGCGGTCGCGGAGTACGCGACGCAGTACATCGAGGACCATCGCCGCGCGACGCTCGCGAACAACGAGCGCGAGTCGCTGCAGCTCCGCGGCGACGGCGACCGGCGCGCGAGCGAGATGCGCGCGCACCTCGACGCGTTCCTCAAGGCGTCGCTGCTCCCGGTCGTGAGCTCGCGCCTCGCGCTGCGCCTCAACATCGAGGGCAAGGACGCGCGTCACTCCGGGAGCGCGTCGTTCGAGCATCCGGACGGCATCGCGTCGTCCTTCACCCTCGCCCCGATGCGCGCGCCGAGCTGGCAGTCGCCGCGCAAGGTCTCCGACTTCGCGTCGGGCGTCGACCTCCGCGTCGGCGTCGAGAAGAGCTGGCTCAGCGGCAAGGTATCGGCGAAGCAGCTCAACGTCGACGACTGGACGATCATGCAGATCGACCTCACCGACGACACCTTCGAGCTCACGCTGCGCAAGAAGCTCACCGAGCGCGAGATGCTCACGCTCGCTTTGCGCCGTCACGAGTCGGGCGCGACGACGGGCACGGTGGAGCACGGCGGCATGCCGGGCGCGGAGTCGCTCCCGTCGAACCTCGCCGGTCAGGACGTCGCGCACATGGAGCGCCTCTGGACCGCGATCAAGAACGCGACGCGCGAGGTGCTGGAGCACAAGGAGCAGCTCCTCGGCGTGACGCTCGACAGCCAGCCGGTGTTCGAGGGCGGGCTCGCGGTGCCGTTCGTCGTGCGTCTCGTCGCGATGTTCGCCCCGACCGTGCGCGAGATCGCGAAGCGGAGCCCGAACGAGGTGGAGCTCACGCTGAAGGTCGAGAACGAGAGCGGCCGCCGCGAGGAGCTCTACCTCCGCAAGGAGGGCCTCCTCAACGCGCTGCAGCCGCTCCCGGCGAAGGGCCGCGAGGTCTTCGCGCCGCTCGGCCTCGACTCGTGGGTCCCCGCGATGACGACCGCGCCGCCGCCGGTCGTCGCGACGCAGACGCTGCGCGACGCCCACGAGCGCACCGCGGAGAGCCTCGGCCGCACCGCCCCGGCGCAAGAGGGGCCCCCTTCGATGCCGGTCCCTCGCCCGGTCGATCCGGCGTCGAACCCGTTCATCGCCGCGCCGCCCTCGTCGAAGAAGGTCCCTGGTTGACGGTGCTATGATCGACGCGTGAGCGCCGCATCGAAGACCCTCGCGACGGCGGAGACGTTGCTCGCGCTCGGCGACGAGCCGTTCGAGGTCATCGGGGGTGAGCTCGTTCGGCGGGCGGATCCGAGCGCGGAGCACGGCGACGCGCAGGGAAGCCTCGTCGCCTCGATCCGGTCGCGTTTTCATCGGGGCAGCGGCGGGCCCGAAGGTCCCGGCGGTTGGTGGATCTTGCCCGAGGTCGACGTCGAGCTCGCGCGGCACGAGATCGTCCGTCCGGACCTCGGTGGATGGCGCCGCGATCGCGTTCCCGAGCGGCCGACGGGACGGCCCATTCGTCACCGCCCTGATTGGATGTGCGAGGTGCTCTCCGCGATCAACGCGCGAAACGACCTCGTGTGGAAGCTCGACCTCTATCGGCGCGTCGAGATCCTGCACTACTGGATCGTCGATCCTCAGACCGAGACGCTCACCGTGCATCGGCTCACGCCCGACGGTTACCTCATCGCCCTGCGCGCGGACCGTTCCGCGACGGTGCGCGCCGAGCCTTTCGAGGCGATCGAGCTCCGTGTCGGCGCGCTCTTCGGCGACGAATAGTCGCGAGACGCCAGTGATATTGCTTCCGCGGCGCCGCGAACGTAGAGGTCGGCGCGATGTTTCGCCCCTCCCGTCTCGCCCCGTGGGCTCTCGTCCTCCTGGCCGCGGCGTGCACGACGCCGGCGAGCGACGATGGCGCGGCGGCGACCGCGTTCGGCGCGGAGGCGCCGCTCCTCCGCGCGGTGGTCACGACTTCGGACGCGGCGCCGCTCTTCGCGGCGGGCTTCGACGTGGTCGAGGGCAGCGTCGAGGCGACGTCGCTCGAGGTGATCGGGAGCGAAGAGGAGATCGAGCGGCTGCGCGCGCTCGGCTACGAGGTGGAGGTCATCGGTCGCGGCGGTCCGCTCGCGGCGGAGGAGGCCCTCACCTACCCGCCGCTCGCGGACATCCACGCGGAGATGCGCGCGATCGAGGCGGCGTACCCCGCGATCGCGAAGGTCGTCGACCTCACCGCGACGCTCGGCACGCCGCCGACCGCGCAGGGCCGTCACCTCCTCGCGCTGAAGGTCTCGAAGAACGTCGACGCCTCCGAGGACGAGCCGACGTACCTCCTCGTCGCGAACCATCACGCGCGCGAGCTCGGCACGCCGGTCGCCGCCGTGAACGCGATGAAGATGCTGACGAGCGGCTACGCGACGGACCCGCGCATCCAGCGCGTCGTCGACACGCACGAGCTCTGGATCGCGCCGACGTGGAACCCCGACGGCCTCGAGCACGTGCACAACGCGGAGAAGATGTGGCGGAAGAACCGCCGCCCGAGCGCGGGCAACCGCTTCGGCGTCGATCTGAACCGCAACTACCCGAGCCTCTGGTCGTCGAGCTGCGCCGGCAGCACGGCCACGTCGTCCGAGACGTACAAGGGTCCGTCCGCGGCGTCGGAGCCCGAGACGCAGACGATGATGGCGTTCGCGGAGGACCGCCGCTTCGCGAAGGTGCTCGACCTCCACTCGTCGGGGCGCGAGGTGCTCACCGGCTATGCCTGTTCGAGCTACGCGCTCGCGACGTACTTCAAGGGCATCGCGACGCAGCTCTCGAACGAGATGGGCTACGGCGGCCACACGCGCCGTCCTTCCGCGCAGGGCGAGCACGGCGACTATCACGTCGGGAATTTTTCGAACCTGTTCTTCCTCGTCGAGATCAACACGACGTTCCAGCCCCCGCTCGCGGCGGCGCAAGCGGAGGCGGAGCAGATCTGGCCCGGCATCCTCTGGCACATGGAGCGCCCGGTCCCGCTGAGCGGCCACGTCGTCGACGCGGTGACGCGCGCGCCGCTCGCGGCGAGCATCGTCGTGCGACCGGTCGCGTACTCGCAGGGCGAGGTGAACTCGAGCGGCGGGAAGTTCGGCCGCTGGCAGGCGTTCTTGCCCGCCGGCGCCTACGAGATCGAGGTCTCCGCGCCGGGCCGCGTCACGCAGCGCCTCGCGGTCGACGTGCGCGACGGCGAGGAGCGGGTCTTCGACGTCGCGCTCGCCGCGCCCTGACGCAGGCGCGCGCGATTCAGCTCCGCGAGCACGCGCGCCTCCAGTGCGTGCGTGCGTGCGTGCGTGCGCGGCAGGAGGCTCGGGAGGCTCGGATCATTTCACTGCGCGACGGGCTCGTCGGCGATCGGCTCCTCGACGTTGAGCGTCTCCGGCTCGTCGAGCGAGGAGAGCTGGCGCGAGAGCGAAGCGCGGAGGTTGGGGCGCGCGGCGGCCTCGTAGGTGACGAAGAGCTTCCGCGCGCGGATGAGGGCGCCGATGCCGTCGTTGATGGTGCGCGGGCTGCCGTTCGCGGCGGGCGAGCCGGCGAGCTCGAGGATGTCGTTCTTGAAGTCGTCGTAGTTGCCGATGATCTCCACGCAGCCGGCGGAGCCCCAGCCGTAGTCGTCGACGCTCGCGGGCCCGGCATGAATGTAGAATGCACCCTTCACGACGATCGCGCCGCCGAACGGCGAGAAGCGGTTCTGGACCTGGTAGTCCGGCTTGTACGTGCTGACCGCGAAGCGCGGCACGTTCGAGAGCCCTGCGGTGACGAACCCGACCGTCTTGTAGTGGTTGTCGTAGAGCGGGCCGGCGGGGTTGTTGTACGGCATGTACCGCGGCGTCTTCCACGTGCGGCGCTCACGCTTGCCCGCGGCGTTGATGCCGTCGACGTACACGTTGTAGATGGGCGCGTTGTACAGCTCGATGCGGCCGTCCTGGTCGACGTCGTCGACCGGGTAGGCGCGCGCTTCGTAGTTTTCGCCCGTCTTCTTCGCCGACACGATGACGTCGACCGCGCGGAGCGCCGACCCGGTCTGGGCGCTCTCGGTGTCGCCCATCTCCTCTTCTTCCGAGGCAGGCGCCACACAGGCGACGGCAAGGGTGGAGACGACGAGAGCACCGAGGAGAGCGAGCTTACGGACCATGAGAGTGTACAATTACACGACCCATGCCTACATCCCGCGACAGTGGATATGGAGTTAAGTTACTGAATTTATTGTTGTTACAAAATTCCAGCGTCAAGGATTCGAGCTGTACAGGATCCAGTCCTGAGGAATCCAGTATCCGCCACGCGCGTACGGCGACGCGGTTGGGCTTCCACGCCCGTGCCGGCGCGTCCTCTCCGGTGCGTGGGCGGCGCCGGCGTGTTCGGGATGGTGCGTCCTCTCCGGGCGCGTGCGGCGTGTTCGGGCGAGTGCGTTCGGGCGGCGCGTCCTCGTGGGCGGCGCCGGCATGTTCGGGACGGCGCGTCCTCTCCGGCGTGCATGGTCGCGGCGGCGCTCCGGCGTGCATGGTCGCGGCGGCGCTCCGGCGTGCATGGTCGCGGCGGTGCTCTGGTGCGTCCGCTCTGGCGCGTGCGCCGGTGTGTTCGGTGCGTGGGGCGGCGCTCCGACGTGCATGGGCGCGTGCGGCGTGCGCCAGCGCGTCATGCGGTCGCCGCGCCGTCGCGCCAGCGCGTTCGCGCTACGCTGCGCGTGTGCGTGGGAGGGTGCGGTCGATCGTTGGGGGCTCGGCTGGGAACCTCGTCGAGTGGTACGACTGGTACGTCTACTCTGCGTTCTCGCTGTGGTTCGCGCCGGTGTTCTTTCCGGCGGGGGACCGTACGTCGGAGCTGCTCTCCGCCGCGGCCGTGTTCGCGGTTGGGTTCGTCGTGCGGCCCGTCGGCGCGTGGGTCATGGGCGCCTACGCGGATCGCCGCGGGCGGAAGGCCGGGCTCACGCTCTCCGTCAGCCTCATGTGCGCCGGGTCCCTCATCATCGCGTGCACGCCGGGGCAGCGCACGATCGGAGCCGCCGCCCCCGTCATCCTCGTGATCGCGCGGCTCGTGCAAGGGCTCAGCGTCGGCGGCGAGTACGGCGCGAGCGCCACCTACCTCTCCGAGATCGCCACGCGCGAGCGCCGCGGCCTCTGGTCGAGCCTGCAGTACGTCACGCTCATCGCAGGACAGCTGCTCGCGCTCGGCGTCCTCATGCTCCTGCAGGCCACGCTCGGTCGCGAGGCCCTCGCGGCGTGGGGCTGGCGCGTCCCGTTCGCGATCGGCGGCGCGCTGTCGGTCGGCGTCTTCTGGCTGCGGCGCGGCCTCGTCGAGACGCTGCGCGCGCCCGCCGATCGGCCCGCGCCGTTCCTGCTCCTGCGCCGGCATCCGCGCGAGTTTGCGCTCGTGTTGGGGCTCACGTCGGGCGGGACGCTCGCGTTCTACGCGTACACCACCTACCTCCAGAAGTTCCTCGTCCTCACCGCGGGCTTCTCGAAGGAGACCTCCACCCGCATCACCGCCGCGGCGCTGTTCGCGTTCATGCTGCTCCAACCCGCCGTCGGCGCGCTCTCGGACCGCGTGGGGAGGCGCCCCGTCATGATCGCGTTCGGCGTGCTCGGCACGACGCTGACGTATCCGCTCTTCAGCGCGCTCGCGCGGACGCGGGCCCCGTACGCGGCGTTCGCCCTCGCGCTCGGCGCGCTCGTCATCGTCTCCGGCTACACCGCCATCAACGCGGTCGTGAAGGCGGAGCTCTTCCCCGCCGAGGTGCGCGCCCTCGGCGTCGCGTTCCCGTACGCGCTCGCGAACACGATGTTCGGCGGCACCGCGGAGTACGTCGCGCTCTGGCTCAAGACCCGCGGCAGCGAGCACCTCTTCTACGTCTACGTCAGCGTGATGATCGCCGCGTCCCTCGTCGTCTACGTCCGCATGCGCGACACGCGAACGCACTCGCGGATCACGGACTGAGGCCAGGAGCAGGGGTCAAGGACGAGCGCCGCCGCGCGCCAGGCTCGCGACGACGGCGACGAGCTCGGCGGGATCGACCGGCTTCGACACGTGCATGTTGAAGCCGGCGTCGATCGTGCGGCGGCGGTCCTCCGCGCGCGCGTAGGCGGTGAGCGCCGTCGCCGGGATCGCGCCGCCGCGCTCCGGCGGCAAGGCGCGGAGCGCGCGGATGAGGTCGTAGCCGTCCTGGCCCGGCATCCCGATGTCCGAGACGAGGACGGTGGGCACCTCCCGCGCGACCGCGGCGAGCGCCTCCGCCACGCTCGCCGCGAGCGTCACGCGCGCGCCGAGCTCCTCGAGCACCGTCTTCACGAGCGTGCGCGCGTCTTCCTCGTCGTCGACGACGAGCGCGTGCACGCCGTCGAGCTTCGGGAGCTGCTCGAAGACGCTGTCGATTCGGAACTTCCGCACGCGCCCCGTGCGCTGGAGGGCGGGGGCGCCCGCGCTTCCGCCGGCCGGGAGCTGCACACGGAACGTCGCGCCCTTGCCCTCGCCCTCGCTCTCCGCCGCGATGTTGCCGCCGTGGAGCTCGACGAGCTGGCGCGTGATCGCGAGGCCGAGGCCGAGGCCGCCGCGCGAGCGCGTGTGGCTCGCGTCCTCCTGCCGGAACGGCTCGAAGACGTGCGGGATGAAGCGCGCGTCGATGCCGCGCCCCGTGTCGGTGACCGCGATCTCGACGCTCTCCTGCTCGCGCACGAGCTCCACGTCGATCCGGCCTCCGCGCGGCGTGAACTTCACCGCGTTGCTGAGGAGGTTCCACACCACCTGCTGGAGACGCGCGGGATCGCCCGACACCGACTGCGCCTCCGCGTCCGTGCGCTCGAGGATCTGGATCTCCTTCGCGTCGGCGGCGGGGCGGATGGAGTCGATCGCGGCCTCGATCACGCGGCCCAGGTTCACCGGCTGCACCTCGAGCCGCATCTTGCCGCTGATGATGCGCGAGATGTCGAGGAGGTCCTCGATCAGCTGCGCCATCGCGACCGCGTTGCGGTCGATCGTCGCCACCGCGCGCGACCTCTTCGCCTCGTCGAGCGCGCCGGAGGCGAGCATCTTCGCCCAGCCCATGATCGCGTTGAGCGGCGTCCTGAGCTCGTGGCTCACCATCGCGAGGAACTCGTCCTTCGCGCGGTTCGCGACGTCGGCGGCGGCGCGGGCGCGCTGCTCGGCGTCGTAGATGCGGGCGTTGTCGATCGCGCTCGCGCAGCGCGCGGCGAGGTCCTCCGCGAACGCGAGGTCGGACTCGTCGTAGAGCTCGCGCGCGTCGTCGGTGCGGACGAAGCTGAGCGCGCCGAGCGTGTGTCCGTGCGCCCGGAGCGGGACGATGATGACGGAGCGGAGCCGGAGCTCGAGCGAGATGCGGAGGTGCTCCTCGTCCTGCGCCGCGGCGCGGATCATCTCCTCCGTCACGAGCGGGTAGAGCTCGGACCGCCCCGTGCGGAGCACGTTCGGCACGCCGTGCGGCGCGTCCGGCGGCGGCGGGTACTTCTTGGCGAGCTCGATCGCCCAAGCCACCTTCGCGGGGTCCACGTGCGCGACCGCGACTTGACGCGTCGTCGTCGCGCCCTCCTCCACGACGTCGACCCCGCACCAGTCCGCGAACCCCGGCACCGCGAGGCGCGCGACCTTCGCGAGGGTCACGTCGTAGTCGAGCGACTCGCCGAGCGCGGCGCTCGCCAGCTCGAGGAGCTCGCGGCGCGTCTCCGCCCGCTTCTTCTCCGTCACGTCGCGGAACACGAGGACGACGCCCTCGATCGCGCCGTCTTCGCCGCGGATCGGCGCGCCGCTGTCGTCGATCGGGGTCTCCGTCGCGCCGCCCCTTCCGATGAGCACGGTGTGGTTCGCGAGCCCGACGACGGTCCCGACCTCGAGGACGCGGTCGACCGGCGAGACGACCGGCGCGCGTGTCTTCTCGTTGACGATCATGAAGACGTCGCCGAGCGGACGCCCGAGCGCCTCGGCCTCGGGCCAGCCGGTGAGCTCGACCGCGATCGGGTTCATCATCGTGACGCGACCGAGCTTGTCCGTCGCGATGACGGCGTCGCCGATGCTCCGCAGCGTCGTCGCGAGCCACGCCTTCGCCGAGAGCTCGCGCTGCGCCGCCTCGAGGCTCGCGAGCGCCTGCGCCGCCTGACCGGCGAAGGTCAGGATGAACGCGCGCTCGGCCGCGTCGAAGACGCGCGGCTCCGCGAACCGGAAGCTGACGACGCCGAGCACGTGCCCCGACGCGACGAGCGGGAGCGAGCACGACGCGCCGGTGATCGCGTGGCTCGGGGAGTCGGGGTACTGCTCGACGAACGCGGCGTTGTTCTCGATCCACTCCGGCTCCGCGGTGCGCAGCGCGCGGACGCCGGCGACGCGCAGCGAGATCGAAAAGCGCGCGTAGGCCTTCGTCACGTCGGCGGGGACGCCGGTGTTCTTGAGGACGTAGACCTCGTCGCCGTCTCGCCGGATGAACGCGCTCGCGTCGGCGGAGAGCGTGGCGGCGCCTCTCTCGACGAGCAGCTCGATGACCGCGCTCGCCGTGCGCGCCCCCGCCAGTGCGACACCGAGGCCCTGGAGCTGCGTGAGGAGCTCGAAACGCGCCTCCATCTCGCGGAGGGCGCCACGCGCCGCCGCCAGCTCGTCCTCGGCGGTGGGTTTCGGGACAGACACTCACGCGCCATCGTACGATACGCGCGATGGAGGAGACGACGAGGAAAGGGCCGCGCGCCTTCCTCATCATGCTCGTGGCCGTCGGTGCGGCAGTGCTCCTCTACAGGATGGGCCGCATTCCGCAGCCGGAGGGCTACCACACGTTCGCGGACACGCGGACGATCTGGCGCATCCCGAACGCGCTGAACGTCCTCTCCAACGTGCCGTTCTTCGTCGTCGGCTGGCTCGGCATCGCGTTCCTGCGCCGCGGCCCGACGCGCGATCCCGACGGACCCTACCGCCCCGGCGCGCACACCGCGTTCGAGTCGATGCGCGAGCGCCCGGCGTACGTCCTCTTCTTCCTCGGCGTGCTCCTCACCGCGTTCGGCTCCGGCTACTACCACCTCGCGCCGTCGACGACGCGCCTCTTCTGGGATCGCCTCCCGATGGCGATCGGCTTCACCGCGCTCTTCGCCGCGATGATCGCCGAGCGCGTGAGCATCTACTGGTCGCGGATGGTGCTGCTCCCGCTCGTGTTCGCCGGCATCGCGAGCGTCGTGCAGTGGCGCCTCTCCGAGGACGCGGGGCGCGGCGACCTGCGCTTTTACATCTTCGTCCAGCTCTTCCCGATCGTCGCGCTCCCGCTGATGATGCTCCTCTTCAAGCCGCGGTACTCGCGCGGCGGAGAGCTCCTCCTCGTCGCCGTCGTCTACGTCGGCGCGAAGGCGCTCGAGCACTTCGACGCGAAGGTCTGGGAGGTCAGCGGCCACGTCGTGGGAGGCCACACGCTGAAGCACCTCGTCGCCGCCGTCGCGACGTACCTCGTCCTCGACATGCTCAAGAAGCGCGGGCGGCCCTTGCCCTCGCTCACCGCGGCGCTGGCGGCGAGCGTCGACGACGACGACGACGAGCCCCAGAAGGTGGGCGACATCGACTAGGATGGCGCCATGAGGCACCTCCTCTCCCTCGCGCTCGCGACCGGGCTCGCGCTGGCCACCGCGTGCGGCGACTCCACCAAGGAGCCCGCGACTCCCGCGAACCCTCCGCCGACGGAGCCGACGGAGACGCCGCCGGTCGCGTCGTCGCCGCCCGCCGCCGCGAGCTCCACGCCGCCGGCGGAGACACCCGTCGCCGCCACCCCCGCGGAGGACGCGGGCGCCCCCGTGGCGCCGGCGTCGAACCCGAACACCGGCATCATCGGCGAGACGAAGGACGAGTGCACGCCGGTCGGCGTCGACTTCGAGAAGCGCGCGCGCCCCAAGCTGAAGGAGTGCTACGCGGAGGGGAAGAAGAAGGATCCGAACCTGATGGGCACCGTGAAGATCAAGGTCACGGTCGACGTGAAGGGGAAGATCAAGAGCACGAAGGTGATCGAGAAGACGCTGCCCGATCCGGTCGCCGACTGCATGCTCAAGGCGGTGAAGGGGACGCCGTTCCCCGAGGTCGACAAGTGCTGGGACAGCACGATCACGATCCCGATCACGTTCCCGACTCCGCACTAGATTCGAGCTGACTAAATCGGGGGATTCGAATAGAGAGCGCGGCCATGCGCCCCGCTCTTCGTTGTCTCCTCGCTGCACTCGGACTCACCCTCACCGCGCGGACCGCGTCCGCACAGCCCAGCGGAGCCGGCGCCGGAGCGCCGCCCGCGACCGCGCCGGAGGGCACGGTCCAGAGCTCGACCTCCGCCGCCGACGGCGCGAACGAGATCGCGAAGGGCGGCATGGTCGTGTCGGCCACGCCGGTGGAGGACGATCCCAAACACGTGACCGACGTCAGCATCGGCGCGGGCGGGCTCTTCTCCGCCGGCAACGCGCGTCAGATCGCGCTCACGACGCTCGGCCGCCTCCGCCTCCGGCGCGAGGAGCACCAGTTCAGCACCGCGCTGACGGGCAACTTCGCGCGCGCCGGCAAGAAGGGCGAGCTCATCGACACCACGGTCGAGAACTACCAAGGCCTCCTCCGCTACGACTACTACTTCGGCGAGCGCGTCTCGGTGTTCCTGCAGTCGACCGGCCGCCGCGATCGCTTCCAGGGCCTCGACCTCCGTCTCAACGTCGACCCCGGCGTCGCGTACTACTTCCTCAACGAGAAGACGCACCGGCTCCAGGCCGAGGCCGGCTACGACCTCCAGCACGACATCCGCCGCGACGGCTCGCGCACCGTGCCGCCGCCGGACGACGCGGCGCCCGGCACGCTCCCGACGCGGCTCGACAAGACGCAGACGCTGCACAACGCGCGTCTCTTCCTCGGCTACGAGAACAAGCTGCGGAAGGAGGTCTCCCTCGTGTCGAGCGTCGAGTACCTCCAGAACTTCGCCGACATCGGGACCTACCGTTTCATCTTCGACGTCGGTCTCAAGTCGAACGTCTCCGACCACCTCGCGCTCGCGGTGGCGTACACGGCGCGCTACGAGAACAAGCCGCTCCCCACCGTCGAGTCGCTCGACTCGATCATGTCCGTCAACCTCGTCTACTCCCTCTTCTGAGGTTCCCCCGATGTCGTTCTTCAAAGAGTTCCGCGAGTTCGCGCTCAAAGGGAACTTCGTCGACCTCGCGGTCGGCGTCATCATCGGCGCGGCCTCCGGCAACGTCGTGAAGGCGCTCACGGACAAGGTCCTCATGCCGCCGATCGGCCTCATCACCGGCCGCGTCAACTTCAGCGAGCTGAAGTACGTGCTCCAGCCGGCGGAGACGGGGCCCGACGGCAAGGAGGTGGTGAAGGAGGTCGCGATCGGCTACGGCGCCGCGATCCAGTCGTTCATCGACCTGCTGATCATCGCGTTCATCGTGTTCTGGATCGTCCGCTTCATGCACCGCCTGCTGCACGAGAAGCCGCCCCCGCCGCCGGCGCAGGAGGTCCTCCTCACCGAGATCCGCGATCTGCTCAAGGCGAAGGACGCGAAGGCGGAGCCCGCGAAGGGCTAGATGCTGCGCTTCACGTCGCCCGGCATGTTCGGGTGGGCGAGGAGCATCTTCTTGAGCGCCACGTTCTTGCGGACGAACGGCTGCTTGATGAGGTGGGCGAGGAGGCCGGGCGGCGACGCGCCGAACTTCGCGACCGACTGAACGAACATCGCCGAGTTGATCGGGCGCCCGCAGAGGATGCCCGTCGTCTTCGCGTCGAAGGTGCACCCCGTCATCAGCGTGAGGCAGCGCGCCTCCGTGCGCTGGAGCAGCTCCGCGCGCTGCTCGGGCGGCGCGGTCCCCCACTTCTTCTTGAGGATGCCGCGCAGCTTCACGCGCGTCGTCTCCGGGATGTCGCGGTCGATCGCGAGCTTGTACGTGTGCAGCACCAGCTTCGCGTTCATGAGGCGGTTCAGCACCACGTCCGGGAGCTGCGGGTTGCGGAAGAGGCGCCGCTCGACGAGGCCGTCGCGGATCCAGTCGGCGCGCCGCGCGAGCATCTCGAGGCCGGTGCCGGTGCGATGGTGGAACGCGATGAGGCGGACGTGCTCGAGGGTGGTGGCCGTGTTCTCGAGGATCGCCGCGACCACGCGCGCCTCGGGATCGAAGCAGAGCGCGAGGAGGTCGGGCCCGCGGATCTCCTTCGCCCGCGCGATGCGCACGTCGATGGTCTGCTTGTGCCACACCTTCTCGTAGAGCTCGCGGTAGTTGCCCTCGCGCACCGCGATCGCGCCCGCGTCTTCATCGGGCGCGCTCGTGTCCGCCGGCGCGGCCTCTTCGGCGGGTGCGGCCTCTTCGGCGGGTGCGGCCTCTTCGTCGGGCGCGGGCGGCTCGGGCGGGGGAGGTTCTTCGAAGGCCTCCGCGAGCGCGGGCGTCATCTCGGGCAGCTCGTCGTCGGCGATCGGCTCGGGCTCGGGCTCCGGCTCGGGCGGGGGAGGAGGCGGCGGCGGGACGTAGTCGTCCTTCGGCTTCGGCGGCGGGCGGCGGACGATGCGCTCCGACGGCGCGGCCTCGGGGAGGTGGAGCGCGCCTGCTCCCGCGAGCTTCGCGACGAGGTCGCCCACGCGCTCGGCGCCGAGGCCGGTGACGTTGCCGAGATCGGCGAGGGTGAGCTGCCCGTCGACGCGCGCGAGCAAGAACCGCTCCTCGCGCGAGAGGCGCAGCCGCGCGGCGTTGACGCCGACGACCCTCGGCTTCCTGCTCCAGTGATCGCTCATCCGGCGGAGGCGATCTTAGCGTTCTTTGCGAGCTGTGACGGCGTCTTCGGGGTGTCCGGCTCGACGAAGACCCACCGGATCTCCGGCCGCTCTCTTCGGAGCGCCGCCTCGTACTCGTTGATGACGCTGCAGGCCTCCTCGATCGTGAGCGACGGGATGAACGCCATCTTCACGTGGACGAGGACCTCGCCCGGACCCTGCTGCATCGTCACGACGTTGAGGACACGCTCGAGCTGCGGGAGCTTCTTCGCGACCGCGTGCGCCGCCTCCGTGATCTCCGCCGGCGCCGCTTCGCCGAGGAGGAGCGAGCTCACCTCGATCGCGAGGAAGACCGCGACGCCGACGAGGACGAGGCCGATCGCGATGCTGCCGATCCCGTCCCAGCGTCCGTCGTTCGTGGTCGACGCGAGCGCGAGCGCGATCATCGCGAAGCCGAGGCCGAGGACGGCGGCGGAGTTCTCGCCGAACACGACGACGAGGTCGGAGTCGGTCGTGTCGCGGAGGTACTTGAAGAAGCGCTTCCCCTTCGCCCGCTTCTTCAGCTCCTTGACGTTCGAGAGCGTGGCCGAGCCCTCGAGCGCGAACGACACCACGAGGACGAGGATGCCGGCCCACACGTGCTCGACCGGCTCGGGGTGCATCACCTTGTGCACGCCCTCGTAGATCGAGAACGCCCCGCCGCCGCTGAAGAGGAGGAGCGCGACCATGAAGGACCAGAAGTAGAGCGCGCGGCCGTAGCCGAAGGGGTGCGTGTCGTCGGCCGGCTTCTGCGCCTGCTTCACGCCGACGAGGAGGAGGAGCTGGTTGCAGCAATCGGAGAAGGAGTGGAGCGCCTCCGCGAGCATCGCGCCCGACTTGGTGAAGAACGCCGCGACGGCCTTCACCGAGGCGATGATCAGGTTGACGACCAACGACTGGATGATGTGGCTCGTGTCGTCGTCTTTGTCTTCCTTCGCGTCCTTCTCAGGGGGCTCCTTTGGCTCGCTCATCGCCCGGCGGAGTATCGCTTAACCGCGGGAGGCATGCAGAGAAGCCGCTCCGGACGACGCTGCAGCGGTACGCGGGCTTGCATTCGAGGGGGCTCGTCTGGCCGCAGCCGACGACCGCGAGCGCGAGCTCGTCCGGATCCGCGACGACGGTCTTCACCTTCGTCGCGAAGTGCCGGGTCACCTTCGGCGTGGTCAGGTCGATGACCACGCGCTCCGTCGCGCCGTCCTCGCGGACGAGATCGAGCTCGAGCGGGAACGCGAAGCCGCCGGCCGGTCCCGTCGTCTGGAGCTGCTCGATCGTGACGTCGACGCCGTCGTCGTCGCCGCTCGACGCGTAGGACACCTTGAGCTCGGGGTGCCCCTCGCCGCGCACGAACGTCTCGAAGAAGCGGCGGAGGTCCTTCTTCGTCTCCGCTTCGAGCTCGCTCCGCAGCTGCTCGGTGTCGACCGCCTTCCCGAAGCCGTGGCGATCGAACCAGCCGCGGAGGAATTTCGCCCACGCCGCCTCGCCGACGATCTGCTCGAGCATGCGCACCGTGAGCGCGCCCTTCGCGTAGGGGATGCTGTCGAAGATCTCGAGGACGTCGATCTCCTCGCCGGCCGGCGCGAGCGGATGCGGGTCCACCTTGTCCTGCTTCAGCACGTCGGAGAGGTAGCCGCGCCAGTGCGCCTTGCCCGCTTCGGCGCCGTCGAGCCGCGCGATCGCGCGCGCGGTGAGGTACTCGGTGAAGCCCTCCGAGAGCCAGAGATCGTTCCAGCGCCGGAAGTGGACGAGGTTGCCGCTCCAGTGGTGCGCGAGCTCGTGGAAGGCGACCGCGCGCGCCTCCTTCGGATCGTCCGCGACGAAGAGCGTCTCGTCCATGCTCACGACCGACGCGTGCTCCATCCCGCCGCCGAAGATCGGCTCCTGGATGAACGTCGCGGTGCCCCAGCGATACGGGCCGACGAAGCCCTCGAAGTAGTCGAGCGCCGCGCCGAGATCGCCGAAGATGCTCTTCGCCTTCGGCTTGCCGCTCGCGTACGTGTACGACGCGATCGGCACCTTCGACGCCGATCTCGCTCGATCGACGTTCCAGCCCTCGTACGCCGCGACGTGGAAATCGTAGGTCGGCATCGGCGTGAGCGCTTCGTAGCGCCACGTGCGCCCGTTCGGCGCGTCGTCGGTGCGGACGTGTTTGCCGTTCGCGAGCACGGTGAACGTGGCGGGGAAGGTGGCGGCGAACGTCACCATCGCGGCGTCGCGCGGATGGTCGCGGAGCGGCAGCCAGCGCCGCGCCTTCGACGGCCAGCTCAGCGTCGTGAAGATGCGCGCGCCGTCCGTGTTCTTCTGCTTCACCATGAAGCCGCCGAACCCGGCGAAGTCGTCGGGGTCCTGGCCGTCGGCCTGGCGGATCGCGCCGTGGTAGGCGATGCGCGTCGAGAACGTGCTCCCTCGCTTCACCACCTCCGGCAGCGTCACGCGCAGCGTCGCGCCGTCGCGCGTGTGCTCCGCCGGACGCGCCCCGACGCTCACGTCGTCGATCTCGTTGCCGTCGAGATCGAGCGTGAGCTCGGTGAGGTCCTCCGTCGCGACGTACGTGCCCGTCACCGTCGCGCGGAACGACTCCTCGTTCGGCGTGTCGTCGACCGCGAGCTCGACCTCGTAGCCGAGCGCGTCGACCTCCGGCAGCGCCTCGTCGATCGCGCCCGCGCGGAAGCGGATCTCCGCGTCGTCGCCGGTCACCGCGCGGTCGGGCGCCGGCGACGCCCCGCACGCGACGGCGGCCGCGAGCGTGGCGAGGCAGACGAACGCGCGGGTCACGGCTCCCGTGACGCAGCCTCCGCGCCACGCGCAACCGTAGGAAATGATTGAGCTCGGGAGGTGTGTGGGTGGATCGGCGACAAGGTCGCCCGGAGCCTCTGCGATCCATCTGATCAGGCCGCGGGGAGACGGACGACGAACGTGGCGCCTCGTCCGGCCTCCGACGTGACGTCGATCGAGCCTCCGTGCTCCCGAACGATCGCGCGCGTGAGGAAGAGGCCGAGGCCGGAGCGATCGCGCGTCGTGAAGAACGCGTCGAAGACGCGCGCGAGGACGGGCGGCGGCATGCCGGGCCCCTCGTCGCGCACGGTCGCGACGATCGCGTCGCCGTCGCGCTTCACGCCGACGTCGAGCTTCACCCTCTTCCCCGTCGTCTTCGCGGCCTGGGCCGCGTTCACGAAGAGGTGGAGGAACGCCTGCGCGAGCCGGCCGGGGCTGCCGCGGACCGGCGCGGGACCTTCGACGTGCGCGCCGACCTCGAGCGAGGCGCGCATGGTGGAGCCGGCGATGCGGAGCGCGGAGCGGACCACGTCGCCGGTGTCGAAGGGCTCCGCGGTGGCGCCGCGCGAGAGCACGCGGAGATCGCGCGTGATGTCGCCGATGCGCTCGGCGCCCTCCTTGATGTCGTCGAGCATCGCGCGGAGCTCGCTCGGATCGAAGCCCGGCCGCGCGATCTCTTCCATCGCGGAGTGCGCGTTGCCGAGGAGGTACGTGAGCGGGCTCGCGATCTCGTGCGCGACACCTCCCGCGAGCTCGGCCACCGCCACGAGGCGATCGTTCGCGACCGCCTCCTCGATGCGCCTCGCGCGCGACCAACGGTGCTCGAGCGCGCGCTCGACGACGGCGCGGAGCTCGGCGCGATCGAGCGGCCGGCGGACGAAGTCGAACGCGCCGAGACGGACGTGTCGCACGACGTCGCCGTCGTCGCCGGCGGGGAGGACGACGACGACCTTGGTCCTCGGCGAGAGCTCGCGCGCGGCGCCGGCGTCTTCGACGAACGCGAGATCGAGCTCGGGATCGACCGCGTCGACGACCGTGCACGAGAGCGCCTCGAGCTCGGCGCGGAGCGCTCGATCGGTCGTCGCGACGAAGACGCTCGCGATCGGCATGTCATCCCTAACGGCCCGTCCGCGTGTCCCTTCAGAGCTCGGCGCGCGGGCCGTTCGTCGATCAGAGGCCGGTGACGGCGACGGGGGCGCGTGTCCCGACCGCTTGCCCGTTGCCGAGCTGGCCGCGATCGCCCGCGCCCCAGCACGTGATCGCGTCGGACGTCGTCGTCGCGCAGGTGTGCTCGGCGCCGGCGCCGATGCGGAAGCCGTCGGCGAGCCGCGCCACCGGGACGCTGCGCGGAACGGCGGTGCCCGCGTCGCGCTGGACGTCGTCGCCGAGCTGTCCGGCCTTGCCTTCGCCCCAGCACACGACCTGGCCGCCCGTCCGCACCGCGCAGGTGTGGTTGCGTCCGGACGCGATCGCGACCGCGTCGCGCAGATCGGCGACGGAGATCGGCGACGGGTTGGGGTTCGTGTTCGCCGCGCCGCTGCCGAGCTGGCCGACCTCGTTCGCGCCCCAACACAGCACCGAGCCGGTCTCCGTCAGCGCGCACGTCGAGCGCTCGCCGGCCGAGACGGCGACGGCCTTCGGCAGCGACGCGACCTCGACCGGCTCGAAGCTGCCCTGCGTCTTGCCGTTGCCGAGCTGGCCGTTGCCGCCTTCGCCCCAGCACAGCACCTTGCCGTCTTCGCCGCGCACCACGCAGACGTGGGCCTGCCCCGCGGAGATGCGCTCGATCCCGCTGAGCCCCGCCACCGCGCGCGGCGTCAGGCTCGGGCTCGTGTCGCCGGAGCCGAGCTGCCCGCTCCCGTTGCCGCCCCAGCACACGACGCTGCCGGCGCCGCGGAGCGCGCACGAGAAGTTGCCGCCGGCCGCGACCGCGAACGCGTTCGTGATGCCGCCGGCGACCTCGACTGGCGCGGGGCTGCGGTCGCCGCTCTTGCCGTTGCCGAGCTGACCGTCGAGGTTGTAGCCCCAGCACGAGAGCTTGCCGCTCACGTGCGCGACGCACGTGTGGACGCGGCCCGCCGCGATCGCGCGCGCGTCGGTGATCGACGTCACCGCCGCCGGCGTCGCGACCACGCTCGTGGTGGCGTCGGCCGCCGCGCCGAGGGTGCCGGTCTGGCCTTGCGAGTCGTCGCCCCAGCACTTCACCGTGCCGTCCGTCTTGCGCGCGCACGTGTGCGCTTCGCCGAGCACCACCGTCAGCTTGTTCTCCTGCGTCGCGCCGTCGACCGGCGGCGGGGGGGTGGTGTTGTCGTCGTCGTCGTCGTCGCCGACGACCTCGCCGGCGTCGTTCCGGTCTCTCTTCAGCTTCACCTCCGTGACGCCGACGATCTGGTTGCACGCGAACGTCGCGCCGGCCACGAGCACGCACGCGAACGCGACGTCTCGCGCGCGCGCGACGACGTTCACTGGAACGTGCCCCCGAGGACGAGCGAGCCCGGCCCGATGCCGACGCGGACCGGGCCGTGGCTCTTCGCCGAGCTGCCGCCGTCGCTCGCGGTGAAGAAGAGGACCGCGCCGCCGATGAGGAGCGCGCCGCCGGCGATGCTCGCGATCGTCGCGATGTTGCCCGAGCTCTTCGCCTGCGCGGCGAGGTTCACGCCGGTCTGATCGCACTCGTTGCCGTTGCAGTGCGTCTGCGCCTCCTTCCACTGCGACGACGTACGGAGGCCGAAGAACCCGCCGACGCCGAGGCCGATGACGCCCGCGCTCGCGACGACGACGCCGAGCGTCTTCTGTCCGCTCCAGCCCCGGCCTTGCTCCTTCGGCGGCTCGATGACCTTCGGTCCGTCGGTCTTCTCCTCCGGCGCGTCCTCGAGCGGAGGGATCTCCACGCTCGGCGTCTTGTTCTTCGTGTCGCTGACCTCGACCGTCGTCGTGAACGTCTTCTTGCCCTTCGCCGACGCCTCGAGCGTGTGCTTGCCCGCGTCGACGGGGATCGGCGTGCCGAGCGCGGCGGGATCGATCGTGTTGCCGTCGAGCTTCACGTCGATGTTCGTCGCCTTCGACTGGATCGAGAGCTTGATGAGGCGAGGCTCGAGCTTGTCGGCGCGCTCGCGTGCGGTCTGCTCGCGCGTGGGGCGGTTGAGCCGCTGCGCCATCGCGATCGCCTCGTGGAAGCGCGCCCACGCGCTCGCGAGCTGGTTGTTCTTCTCGTAGCAGTCGGCGAGGTTCAGCAGCGTGCCGATCGCGGGGGCGAGCTTCTGGCTCGCGAGGAACTTCGGACACGCCTCGCTGTACCGCTTCGACTCCATCGCCTTGCGCGCTTCCTGGAAGAGCGACTCCGCCGCTGCGGCCCCGCCTTCGCTGTCGCCGGCCTGCGTGACGGGCGCGACGAGGCACACGGCGAGAGCGAACGATGCAATGACGCAGCCCTGTTTCATGGCGTAAGCAGGCTAATCGCGTGTCGTCGGAATATCCTCACCCGATTTGGGCGCCGGGGAAGGACGTGGCGCGGGCGCCGGGCGCGACGCGGGGCGCGGAGCCGGCTGCGGCCGTCGCGGAGGTGGCTCGGCCTTCGGCACCCCGGTGGCGGGCGCGGCGGGCGTCGTGGGCGTCGCGGTGGGCAAGACCTCGGGCGCGGTCGGCGCCGGCGCGATCGCGGGCGGCGGCAGCACCGGCGCGATCGGCGCGGTCGTGAGCACCGGCGGCGGCGCGGCCGCGGCGGCGGCCATCGCGGCGCGCGCGGCGGCCTCCTCGCGCTCGCGGAGGTTGTTCGCCTGCCGGACCTTGGCGAACGTGAGCGAGCCGACGAGGAGGACCGCGAGCCCGAGCGCCGCGATGATCGTCGTCATGTGGCCGCGCGGCTTCAGCGCGCTGTGCGTGCCGGAGGCCCACGGCGACGCGGTGCCGCCGGTGTCGCTCGCGCCCGGCGGATGGCTGTTGCGCCCCGTGTTGCGCCCCGTGCTCCGGACCGAGTGCATGCTCGCCATACGCGGCTGGATCGGCGGCAGGTTCGGGCCGGTCGGGCCCGTGATCGGGGCGACGAGCGGATGCGAGACGTCGCTCCGGTTCGAGTGGGGCATCGCGACGACGGCGGCGATGCGATCGGCGCTCGCGCGCGCGCGCTCCGGCTCGACGCAGTACGGCGCGAGCTCGCGCGCGAGATCGGCGACGCTCGCGAAGCGAACGGCCGGGTCCTTCTGGAGGCAATGCGCGACGATCTCGGAGAAGCCGGGCGGGAGGTCCTTCCGGACCGAGGAGAGCGGCATCTCCTGCTCGTGCATGACCATCGTGAGCAGGCGGCCGAGCGTGTCGGCCTCGAACGGAGGGCGCCCCGCGACGAGGCGGTAGAGCACGACGCCGAGCGACCAGATGTCGGTGCGCCCGTCGACGGCGCGCGGGTCGCGCATCTGCTCGGGCGACATGAAGCGCGGGGAGCCGAGCATCGACGCGGTCCGCGTCATGTCGTGCTCGGACTCGCCGAACGGGTTCGTCTTCGAGATGCCGAAGTCGAGGACCTTCACGAGCGGGCTCCCCGCGGGGCCGCGCGTGACGAAGATGTTCGCGAGCTTGATGTCGCGATGGATGATGCCGAGCGAGTGCGCCTCCGCGAGCGCCTCGCAGGCCTGCAGCACGTACTCCGCGGCCTCGGGGACGGGGAGGACGTGGCGCTCCTTCGCCATCGCGGAGAGGTCCGCGCCGTCGAGGTACTCCATGACGATGTACGGCTCGCCGCCCTCGAGCGTGCCGACGTCGTAGACCTTCGCGACGTGCTCGTTCTTCAGCTTCACGACCGCCTTCGCTTCGCGGAGGAAACGAGCGGACGCTTCGGTGTTCTCGATCGCCCCCTTGCGGAGGAACTTCATCGCGACGAGCTGATCGAGCTGCAGGTGTCGCGCGGCGACGACGTAGCCCATGCCTCCGGCGCCGAGGACCTTCTCGACGCGATACTTCCCGGCGAGCACGTCGCCCGGCTTTACGGAGGCATTCGACATTGACGTCCCGACTGGAAGTGTACGCTCTCCGACGATGGACGAGCAACCCGATTAGCAGAGAAATTCCGAGTAGATGGAGCATCTTCGATCCACCAAGATCGAGTTGTCATGAGTAGGATGCTCACCCATGTCGACGAGCACGCTGGGACCACTGACCGTCCGCCGTTTCGTGAAGGGCGCGGAAACGCAGGACAAGCCGCCGCTCCACGTCGTCCTCCTGCACGGCTTCGGCGCGCCGGGGGACGACCTGGCGGGGCTCGCCGACGCCATCGACGTCCCTCCCGGCACGACGCTGGTGTTCCCGGAGGCGGTCCACGCGCTCGCGGAGATCACCGGCCAGCGGATGTACGGCGACGCGCGCGCGTGGTGGATGATCGACATGGTGCGCCTCCAGCTCGCGATGGCGTCGGGTCTCGAGCGCGACATGTCGAGCGAGGTTCCCGAAGGGCTCGCGGAGGCGCGCGCGGCGGTGAACGCGATGCTCGACGCGCTCGCGAAGGAGGCGCCCGACGCGCGGCTGATCCTCGGCGGCTTCTCGCAAGGCGCGATGCTCTCGCTCGACGTCGCGCTCCGCGATCCGTCGCGGAGGCTCGCCGGGCTCGTGCTCCTCTCCGGCACGCTCATCGCCGAAGCCGAATGGCGGCCGCTCCTCGAGGGACGGCGCGGGCTCCCCGTGTTCCAGAGCCACGGGCGGACCGATCCGATCCTCTCGTACGGGATGGCGGAGCGCCTCTCGTCGGTGCTGAAGGAGGGAGGCCTTGACGTCACGTTCGATCCGTTCTCGGGCCCGCACACGATCCCGCTCTCCACGCTCGGGCACTTGAGCGCATGGATCCGCGCGCGCGCTTGATATACGTTCGAACGTCCGAGCATGTGCGAGCTCCTTGGAATGGAGTGCAATGTCCCGACGGACATCGTGTTCTCGTTCTCGGGGCTCGCACTCCGGGGCGGCGTGCGTGGTCCGCACGCGGACGGCTGGGGCCTCGCGCTCTACGAGAAGCGCTCGGTGCGCACGTTCCTCGAGCCGTCGGCGGCGGCGAAGTCGCCGCTCGCGGAGTACATCCGGAAGAACCCGATCAAGACGCTGCTCGCGATCGCGCACGTGCGGAAGCGCACGCGCGGCCCGGTGAACCTCGCCAACACGCACCCGTTCGTCCGCGAGCTGTGGGGGCGTCACTTCACGTTCGCGCACAACGGCACGGTGAAGGGCGCGCGCAGGCTCTCGGCGGGGCGCTTCAGCCCGATCGGGACGACCGACAGCGAGCACGCGTTCTGCGCGTTGATGAACCGCCTCGAGCAGCGCTTCCCGAACGGCTACCCCGGCGCTCCCGCGCTCGCGCGCGCCGTCGCGAAGGCGGGCGCGGAGATCGGCGACCGCGGCACGTTCAACTTCCTCCTCGCCGACGGCGAGCAGCTCTTCGCCCGCTGCGCGACGAAGCTCACGTACATCATTCGCAAGGCGCCGTTCCGGAAGGCGACGCTCGCCGACGACGACATCGAGGTCGACTTCTCCACCGTGACGACGCCGAAGGATCGCGTCGCGGTGATCGCGACCGCGCCGCTGACGCGCGACGAGTCGTGGACGATCGGCGTGCCCGGAGAAATGTGGGTCTTTCGCAAGGGGCGCCTCGCGGAGACCCTCGCCTCGTGACGTCCGGACCGCCGCGCCGCACGACCGTCGCGATCAAGCGGGTGCTCGATCATCGTGACGTCAGCGTCGTCTACCAGCCGATCGTCGATCTCAAGACGAAGCGCATCTTCGCGTACGAGGCGCTCGTTCGCTCGAAGTCGGCGGACTTCAACGGCCCGATGGACCTCTTCGCCGCCGCGGTGAAGCACACCGTGACGGGCCAGCTCGGGCGCATCATCCGCGAGATGGCGGTCGAGGGCTGCCCCGGCCACCCGCTCTTCCTCAACATCCACCCCGCGGAGCTGAACGACAAGTTCGTGGTCCAGCCGGACGATCCGATCTTCCGTCACTCCGAGGACGTGTACCTCGAGATCACGGAAGGTGTACCGCTCTCGCATTTCCGTCTCTGCCAGAGCATCCTCGCGGAGGTCCGGCAGCGCGGCGTGTACCTCGTCGTCGACGACCTCGGCGCCGGCTACTCGAACCTCCGCTACATCGCCGACATCCAGCCGCGCGTGGTGAAGCTCGATCGCGATCTCGTCGCCGGCCTCCGCAAGGGCACGCGCATGTTCAAGCTCGTCGCCGCGATCGTGGTCCTCTGCCGCGAGCTCGACGCCCAGGTCGTCGCCGAGGGCATCGAGACGGTCGAGGAGCTCGAGGCCGTCCAGGAGGCCGGCGCCCGCTACGGCCAGGGCTACCTCCTCGCGCGCCCCGCCTTCCCCCCGCCCCCCATCACCTGGCCCGTCAACGTCACCCCCCGCGTCACCATGCGCAAGCTCGAACAAGTCCCGCCAAAGAAGAAATAGCTCTCAACGTCGGGGCTTCGCCCCGACACCCCACCCCAGACACGGCCCTCGCGCTGCGCGCTCGGGGCGCTTCGCGCCCGCTTTCGCGGCCGCTTCTGGGGCCCGGGCACGGCCGGCAGACATCTCGTCTTGGAGCGGGGGCTCCGACTTTACAAACCATTGATGCAGACGCGGTTGCGGCCGGACTTCTTGGCTTCGTAGAGCGCGCTGTCGGCGTCGCGAATGAGCTCGGAGGGCTGGGTCGCTTGCGCCTCCGGCAGCGCGGCGACGCCGACGCTGATCGTGACCGGGAGGCGCGTGCCCTGGTAGTCGAAGATCTCCTGCTCGACGCGCGCGCGGAGGCGCTCGCCGAGGACGCCGGCGTTGAGGAGCGGGATGCCGCGCGAGACGACCGCGAACTCCTCGCCGCCGTAGCGCGCGAGGACGTCCTCGGTGCGGATGGTCATCTGCGTGATGCGTGCAAGATGCACGAGCACCGCGTCGCCGGCGAGGTGGCCGTACGTGTCGTTGACCTTCTTGAAGTAGTCGACGTCGAACATCACCAAGGACAGCATCGTCTTGTGCCGCTTCGCGTAGGCGAACTCGGTCTCGAGGCGGTCCTGGAAAAACTTCTTGTTGTAACAGCGCGTGAGGCCGTCCCGCAGCGCGGCGTCCAGCATCTGCTGCTGGAAGCTCTCGTCGAGCTTGTCCTGATACGTGAATTTCAGCGTCGTCGTCGCGCCGAGGCGGATCTTGTCGCCCTCTTTCAGCACGTGATGCTGGATCATCTCGCCGTTCACGAGCGTGCCGTTCGCGCTCCCGAGGTCCTCGATGACGACCTGGCCGCCGATGGACAACACGCGGCAGTGACGCCGGGAGATACCGTCGTCGTTCAGTCGCAGCGTGGCGCTCGCGGCGCGGCCGATGACCACCTCGCCGTTTTCGAGCTTGTGCATTTCTCCGACGTTGGTGCCCTGCAAGACCACCAGATACGCGGCGACCTGCCGCCGTCGGGCGCGGAGCTCGGACTCGAGGCTGGCGAGGCTCGTGATCCGGGTCGCCTCTCCCTCGTCGCGATCGGCCGGCATGCTCGGCCGAGCTCGAAACGGGGGATCAGTCGCCATGACCTGTTAGGGTGCCGAGGTTTCGGAACAGGGTCAAGGACGGCAAACACCCACCCACATTCCACGTTGAAGTGTTCTCGCGCTCGCGTCTTGTCACGAGAGAAGGACGTGAAAGACTGTGTGGATGAGGCCTATTCCTCTTCTTCCTGTCGCGCTCGTCGCTCTCCTCTCCTCCGTGGGCTGCGAGACCAAGGACGTGCCGGCGACCCCGGACCCGGCCGCCGTCAACGGCGGCGGAGGCGAGAAGCCGAGGGGCACGACGGAAGAGGACACCGACAAGCCGCCGGTCGCGGCGACGTGCACCGGCGCGCCCGGCTCGATCTATGCGCTCTCCGTGAAGCGCCTCGGCGCGGAGGAGGAGAAGCTCTGCGCGTACGAGGGATCGGTCATCCTCATCGTGAACGGCGCCTCGAACTGTGGGTACACCGCGCAGTACGAGCCGCTCCAGGGTCTCTACGAGAAGTACAAGGAGACGGGGCAGAAGTTCGTCGTGCTGGGCTTCCCGTCGGACTCCTTCAACCAGGAGCTCGCCGACGACAAGGAGGTCAGCGAGTTCTGCACCGACGAGTACGGCATCACGTTCCCGCTCTTCACGATCGGACCGGTCATCGACGACACGGCGAAGAACGTCGTCGCGCAGCCGGTGTACAAGTGGCTCGCGTCGCAGCCCGGCATGTCGGACCCGGTCTCGTGGAACTTCGAGAAGTTCCTCGTCTCGAAGGACGGCAAGGTCGTCAAACGCTGGGCCCGCGACGTCGTCCCGAACGAGGGCAGCGACATCGACAACACCATCTCCGCCGAGCTCGCTAGGAGCCCGTAGGACATAGAATTTTTCTACCAGCCGTCGTGGTGTGCGGAACAAACGCACCGCGACAGGTTGTATGCGAAGCGCCGATTTTGGCCTTTGCGCTACACGCTCCTAGGTAAGCCTTCACGTCGAGGCCTTCGCCCGTTGCACACCAACGCTGCGTGAGCCCCGGGGCCCCAGAAGCGGCCGCGCAAGCGGGCGCGAAGCGCCCCGAGCGCGAAGCGCGAGGGCCGTGTCTGGGGTGGGGTGTCGGGGCGAAGCCCCGACGTTGAGTGCGGGGATGAAGCGGTCGTGGGTGTCGTCGAAGGCGAGGAGTTTTGCGTTCGGGATGTCGAACCACCAGGCGTGGAGGGTGAGCTCGCCGCGGCGTTCGCGGCGCGCGACGTGCTCGTACGTGCGGAGGTTGTCGAGCTGCCGTCGCGCGTTGATCTGCGAGAGCTGATCGACCGGCGCGTACGACGGATCGTACGGTCCTCGCTCCGTCCAGATCGCGAGCGACGCGGCGGCGGGCGTGAGCCAGCGCTGGAGATGCTCCGGCGCCACGTCGCCCATCACCGCTTGCATGCCGCCGCAGCCGGAGTGGCCGCACACGACGATCTCGCGGACGCCGAGCACCTCCGTCGCGTACCAGACCGCCGACGCGACGCTCACGTCCGCGCCGTGTCCGTCGTCGCAATGGGGATGCACGAGGTTCGCGACGTTGCGGACGACGAAGAGATCGCCGGGCCCGGCGGAGGCGACCAGGTGCGGGACCACGCGACTGTCGGCGCAGCCGATGAACATCGCGAGCGGGTCCTGCCCGCTCGCGAGCTCGGCGAAGCGCGCGCTGTAGCGCGGCCGCTGGAGGGTTTCATAGCGACGGATCCCATCGTTGAGCGACTTCACGGTTCGGGAGCCACTTCAATCCTCGTGCCTTCGCGCGCCGCGGCGCGATCTCCCCGCGATCGTGCGCTTTCGCGCTACGGCCGCGTTCGCCGTCGTCGGCCGCGCCCGACGCTGCGACGTCGGCGGCCTCCGACACGGAAAAATAGGCGCGAAATAGCGCGGCAGCATTTGCGCGCGTGTCTAAGATCCGAGGCCGATGCCGTCCACCCTCGCGACCCGGATGCCGTCCACCCTCGCGACCCGGCTCGGGATTACGCACGGCGCGCTCGTTGTCGTCCTCGCTGTGCTCCTCGTCGTCACGCTGCAAGGGCTCGTGCGTATGCTCGGCGTGATGACGGTCATCCGCGACCAGCGCCTCTCCTCGCTCGACGCCGAGGAAGAGCTCCATCGCGCGGCGTGGCAGGTCGAGGTCGCGCTCCGCCACGGACGCAACGACTGCGTGGAGGGGAAGTCGGAGGTCCCGCTTCGCCAGCACCTCGCCGAGGCGCGCGCGCAGTTCGAGGAGGTGAGCACGCGGACGGCGACCGAGGTCGCGCCCGCGCTCCGCGACGTCGCCGCGAAGTACAAGACGTTCGCCGACGACGCGCTCGCCGGCGGCACGTGCGCCTTCCTCACGCGTCAGAGCTCGGACGAGCGGCGCCTTCGCCTCGACGAGGAGCTGACCGACACGTGGATCGATCGCCTGCAGGACGTGCACACCGACATCGAAGCGAAGGAGGCTCGCGCGCGCGACATCGGCAGCCGCACGACGCGGAGCGGCCTCATCGTCGCGGCGGTGGGCGCGATCGCCGCCGTCATCGTCGTGCGCTGGACGGCCGCGAGCGTCACGCGACCGATCGCGCGGCTCGCGGCGGCCGCGCGGCGCCTCGGGGAAGGGGAGTTCACGCCGATCGCGTCGGTCGGCGGCCCACACGAGGTGGAGGCGCTGCGCCTCGATCTCGAGCGAACGCGCGAGAAGCTGCTCGGGCTCGATCGCATGAAGCAGAGCTTCCTCGCGAGCGTCTCCCACGAGCTGCGCTCGCCGCTCGGCCGCCTCCGCGAGGCCCTCGCGCTCCTCTCCGACGGGACGGTGGGCGATCTCAGCGCGCAGCAGAAGCGCGTCGTCACCCTCGCGAGCCGCGCGTGCGAGCAAGAGGTGCGCATCGTCGAGGCGCTGCTCGACATGACGCGCATCGGCTCGGGCATGCCGGTGCAGCGCGAAGCGGGCTGCGACATCGTGCGGATCATCGAGGCCGCGGCGGAGGCCGAGCGGCCCGAGGCGACGGCGCGCGGCGTCACGATCGAGGTCGACGCGGCGGGGACCTTCCCGAGCATGACGCTCGACAGCGCGCTCGTGGAGCGCGCGATCGCGAACCTGGTCCGCAACGCGGTGTCGGTCTCGCCGAAGGCGAGCAAGGTCCGCGTCGTCGCGACGCTCGACGACGGCCGCGTCCGCATCGACGTGCACGACAACGGACCGGGCCTCGATCCGGAGCTCGCGGACAAGCTCTTCCAGCCGTTCAACGCCGTCGCGGTGAAGGCGGCGGGGCGCCCGGCCGGCATCGGCATCGGCCTCTCGATCGTGCGCGAGGTCGCGCGCGCGCATCACGGCGACGTCGCGGTCTCGCGCGAAGCCGACACCACGACGTTCCGCCTCGAAATCGCCACGGAGCAAACATGAGCGACGTCCCTCACGTCCTGTTGGTCGACGACGATCAGGAGCTCTGCGAGCTCCTCTCCATCCGCATCGAAGCCGCCGGCTACCGGATCTCGGTCGAGCACGACGTGAAGGGCGCGCTCGCCCGCGTCGGCCGCGAGCAGTTCGACTGCGTGCTCCTCGATCTCCGCCTCGGCAACGAGAACGGCTTCGACGTCCTCGACGGCGTCGCGAAGCGGAGCGCGGAGATGCCCGTCATCATGATCACGGCGCACGGCACGATCGACCTCGCGGTCGAGGCGATGAAGAAGGGCGCGACCGGCTTCGTCACGAAGCCGTTCCACGATCACGACCTCCTCCAGAAGGTGAAGCAGACGATCGAAGCGAGCCGCATGCGCCGCGAGCTCGCCGGCCTGCGCCGCCTCGTCGGCGCGCCGGACGATCGAACGCGCCTCGTCGGCGTGAGCCCCGCGATCGAGCGCGTGCGCGAGATGATCGCGCTCGTCGCCGGCTCCGACAGCACGGTCCTCATCCTCGGCGAGTCGGGCACCGGCAAGGAGCTCGTCGCGCGCTGCATCCGCGCGCTCTCTTCGCGCAAGGACGGCCCCTTCGTCGCCGTGAACTGCGCGGGCCTCTCCGCGGAGCTCCTCGAGAGCACGCTCTTCGGCCACAAGCGCGGCGCGTTCACGGGCGCGGTCGCGGATCGGGAGGGCCTCTTCGGCGCGGCGAAGAAGGGCACCCTCTTCCTCGACGAGATCGGCGAGACGCCGCTCGAGGTGCAGGCGAAGCTGCTCCGCGTCCTCCAAGAACGCCGCTACACCGCGGTCGGCTCGACGATGGAGCAGGAGGCGGACGTGCGCATCATCGCGGCGACGAACCGCGACCTCCGGCAAGAGATCGCGGAGAAGCGCTTCCGCGAGGACCTCTTCTACCGCCTGCACGTCGTCCCGATCGCGATGCCGCCGATCCGCGATCGCGCCGACGACATCCCGCTCCTCGCGGAGATGTTCCTCGAGCGCGCGGCGGCGCGGATGAACCGCCCCGCGCCGAAGCTCGGGCAGCGCGCGCTCGCGGTCCTCACCGCCCATCCGTGGCCGGGCAACGTGCGCGAGCTCGAGAACGTGATGGAGGCGGCGGTGCTCCTCTGCCGCTCCGACGAGCTCGACGTGAACCACCTGCCCGGCATCGGCACCGCGACCTCTCCCGCGCCGGCGGGCGGCCTCTCGGACATCGCCCGCGGCTCGGAGGCGATGTTCGCGCCCTACCTCCCCGCGAGCGCGCCCGCTCCGCCCCCGCTCCGCGAGGCCCGCGACGCCTTCGAGCGCGCCTACGTGCACGCGATCCTGAAGCGCTCCGGCGGCAACGTCACCGCCGCCGCGAAGCTGGCCGAGCGCAACCGCACCGACTTCTACGACCTCATGCGCCGCCACGGCGTCACCCCGCGCCGCGACTGAGGCTCAGGCGGGGCGGTATTCGTTCCAGTACTCTTCCAGGTGGTCTTCGTAGTCGGCGTCGAAGGAGACGATCTCGTTCAGGAAGGTGGTCCCCTTCGCGGTGAGGACGTCCGAGTCCAAGACGAAGCCCTCGTGCACTCCGTCGCGCGCGTACGAATCGAGGCCGGCTTTGTTCAGGAGCTTCTTCTGTTTGAAGAACTTCATGCTCTGGTCGATCTTGTCGACGACGTGAGCCCTGATCTTGGGTGAAAACATCCTTGGAGACCCGTACCAACGGTACTTCGGGTCCACCTGTTTGGCCTTGTGCAGCGCCTCCAGGATGTTCTCCATCGCGACGCACGTGGGGGAGCTCCCCGTCATCTTGGACTTGTCGATCTTCAGCGACGTGGGGAGAGCTCTCTGGCCGACCACCTTCCAGGCCCCCCATCCGACACCAGTGAGTTGAACGGCCAGGTGTCGTCCCCAATGAGGGTGCCGGAGATAGCTCGAAGGGGTCACCTCGGCGTCGAACCGTACCTTGGTCGAGAAGTGCGGGAGGACGCCGATGACGCCGCTGTCTCTACGGCTCACCTCGAGCACGTGCACCAAGGCGTAGCCGCGCTTGCCGAAGGGGACGGCGATCACGTCCCCCGGCGTCGGCTTCTTCCCGTCCGAGGCGGCGCTCCGTCCCATGGCTCGACCATACACCGAGCGGCCCTACTCCGCCGTCACCGTGACGCCGGAGAGGGCGATCATCGCGTCGCGCTTGGTGCCCTTCGCGACGAAGTCCTGGACCGTGCGCGCGAGCGTGGACGACACGAGCGCGATGAGCGGCAGGTGCTCGCCGCCCTCGCACGTCGCCTGTCCGGGCGCGCCTTCCTCGTCGGCGACGAAGCGCTCGTCCCACCGCACGAGCCCGAAGGTCCCGTCGGCGGAGACGGCCGCGTGCACGAGCGGCTTGTCCGCGGCGCGCGCCCAGGTCGAGAGCGTGCGCCGCGACTTCGCGTTGTCGAACGCGTCGACGACGAGGTCCGCGTTCCCGCAGAGCGTCGCGACGTTCGTCTCTTCGACGCGCACGCCGAACGACTCCGCCTTCACGCCCCAGAAGTTCGCGAGCTGCAGCTTGAGCGCCTCGGCCTTGTTCTTCCCGACCGACGGCTTCACGAACGCCTGCGAGAGGCAGTTCTTCGACTCGACGCGGTCGAAGTCGACGAGCACGAGCTGCGCCTCGAGGTTCCGGCAGAGGACGACGGCGTTGGAGCCCAGCGCCCCGACCCCACAGAAAACGATGCGCTTCATGCTCGCCTCCTTTCAGGCGAAGTCAGCAGCCGAAGGGGACCTTCGGGCGCAGGTAGATCCGACGGCCGCCCTGCGGCGTGTCGAAGCGGTCGACGACGTAGTCGTCGAAGGCGTTGTCGCGCAGGTGCGCGACCTGGAGACCGCGGACGCCGCCGGAGCGGACGACCTCGATCGCGATGCGACGAACGTCCCGATCGTTGAGCTGGTAGTCGACGTCGAGCGGGTAGTCGGCGGAGAGACCGTTGTAGGTGATGTTGAGGACTGCCTGGTTCATGGGATCTTCTCTTTCTCGGACCGCTCCGCCACAGCCGGCCGGGCTTTATCTCTGCTCATTCCGGAGGCCATCCGCAAGAGGGCGGCCCACCACGGCTCCGCGCCGGAGAGCACTTCGTCCGGCGCGGGCGGGCCCTCGTCCGAGGCGAGCCTCTGCACGCGGCGCACGATGCCGTGCGGCGCGACGACCGCGAACGTCATCGGCTTGCCGAGCGCCGAGACGAGCGCCGCCATCGTCGTCTCGTCCTCGCGCGAGAACGCGAGCGGGCCGACCGGGTGCGAGTGCACGATCTCGGCGATCCGATCGCGGCGCGACCAGATCGCCTCCCAGCGCGCGCGCGAGTCCGGGAGGAGCACCGGGCTGTCGGAGGCGTCCGACCAGAGCACGTTCTGGTTGTCGTCGACGAGGAGGAAGACTTCACGCATGGGATTCGAATCGTTGTCACGCTAGCGGCGCGTGATGACGAGGACGTCGTCCTCGATCGCCTCGCGGATGACGCCCGGGAGCGCATCGAGGGTGATGAGCTCGTCCGCGCCCGCGAGGCAGACGCCCGAGTCGTAGACGTGGAGCGTGATCGCGTCGACCACGCTGATGAAGCGCTCGCTCATGAACATGAACGTCACTTCGACGTTGCCGTTGCCGAGGTTGCGGCACGAGAGCATGCGCGCGTCCGCGGCGGCGAGGGTCTCCTCCGCGCGCAACGCGGCGTTGTCGACGGACGGCTGATGACGCGCGGGCGTGCGGTACGCGACGACCTCGCGCGGCCGCTGGCCGGCGAGGATCGCGTGGATGCGCGCGCGCTCCATCTCCTCGGCGCGGCGCGCGTCGAGGGCGACGAGGAACGGACGCGCCGCGGGCTCGCCTTCGTCGGCGACGCGACGGGCGGCGGACAGCGCTTCGCGCACGCTGACGTCGACGCCGACGTCGCGCGCGACCGCCGACGCGAGCGCGACGCCGTACGCGGTGCGGAGCGTGAGGGCGGCCCCTTTCAGCTCGCCGAGCGCTTCCTTCTGTTCGAGCTTGAGGCGAGCGGCTTCTTCCGGCTCGCCGTCGAAATCGAGCGACTCGAACACGAGATCGCCCGAGTGCCAGCGCCGCGCGCGCACGAGCGCAAGCGGCGGCGGCTCCTCCGCGGGCAGGAGCTCGATGCGCTCCGCGCGGGTCTTGAGCTCGCTCGACACGAGCCACCCGCGCACGTGATGACCACGCACGCGCGGGAGCCCTTCGAGCGCCGGCGAATCCACCGCCTCGATCGCGCGGGCGTTGCGGCCCTTGATCTCGAAGCGGTGGAAGCCGGGGGGCGGACGAGGCTCGTCCACGCGCACCCGCCGGTCCTTGCCATAGGCAAAGGGCCCGCCGAGGTACGCGAGGACGGCCTCCTCCTTCTTGTTCAGGAACTTCCCGTAATCCAAGCTCGCCTACGAGGGCAGCGCGAGGAGCGGGGTCGCGAGGACGCGCTCGAGCCAACCGACCTGGGCGGCGACCGCAGATGCTCCCGGCCCCAGCTTCGGGGCCTCGAGCAGTGCACCGAGGACGCGGGGGACCTGGTACGGGTCTTCGAACTGGTCGATCTTCACCTCGGAGTACGGGACGCCGAGCGCGCGAGCGCACGACTGGACCGTGGTTCCGCGGCCGCTCGAGACGTTGACGAGCATCGCGATCGCCGCGACGGTGTAGCCGAAGTCGTTGAACGCGCGCGCGAGGTGCGCGCCGTCTTCACCGGCCTCGTCACCGACGACGATGACGATGAGCTGGTGTCCCGCCGCGATGCGGACCCCCGAAGCATGCAGCGCGCGGAGCGCCGCTGCGTGCATCGTTCCTCCGCCCGCCTTGATGCCTCCGAGCATGTGCTGCACGGCGGCACGGGTGGCGGCCTTGGGCTTGAGCACCGTTCCGACGGTGTCGAAGCTCGCGATGTGCACGTGCTCCGGCGGGAACCCCGCGAGGATACGCGACAGCGCTTCCTTCGACTTGTCGATCGCGCCTTCCATCGATCCGGACTTGTCGATGAGGAACATGACGTCGATCGGCTGCTCGGCGGTCGCCTCCTTCACCGCGTTCTTCGCCGCGTTGTCGGACGCCTCCTCGAGCTTCGACTTCAGCTCCTTCGAGCGGACGTTCTTCGCGATGTTGAGCGCGCGCTGGTCGGTCGCCTGCGCGATCGCCTTCTCCCAGCGCTTGCGGATCTCGGGCTCGGTCATGAGGCCGAGCTCCTCGAGCGTGGGGGTGAGCATGCGGAGGTCACGGTCCGAGAGCGACGGGAGCAGCGCCACCATGATGGCGGGCGTGAGCCCGATGTCCTTCGGGAGCCGTCCGACGACGTCCTTGTGCGAGAGCTTCTGCATGACGATCGCTTCGCAGATCTCGGCCTCGGAGAGACCGTCGAACCGCTCGCGCTTCTGCAGCTTCATCGTCCCGGAGAGACCCACCTCACGGTGACCTCCCGCGGACTGCTTCTGCTTCCAGCCGAGGACCTCGAAGAACGCCTGCGTCTCCGGCTTGTAGCCGGACTTGCGCGCGATGTTCTTGATCGTCTCCTTGTATCCCGCCTTCACGAGACCCTGGAGCATCGGCAGGTTCTTCTCGCGCAGGGCGAGCCACCGCGTCGCGGCGCGCTTCCAGCGGCCGAGCTGCGGCTTCTTCGAGTCGGGGTCGGCGAAACCGGCGATTCGGTTCAGCTCGGCGATATCGGGCGTCTCGAGCAGCTCCGCGATGCGGAGGACCGCCTTCGGCGTGAGCATCTTGGTGCTCTTCTTCTCGTAGAAGAGCGCCATCGCCTCACCGACCGCGCGCCAGTCGTCGTCGTGGAACCCGACGCTTCCGTCGTCGTCCTTGATCGGCTGTCCGGCGTGCGGCTGGACGAGCATGAGCGCCGCGCACGCGACCTTGAGGTCACGCCACTCGGTCTGCGTGAGCGCGTACGACGCGAAGCGCGCCATGAGCTCCGAGTTGAGGTTGTAGATGTCGATGAGGCGCTCGTAGAGCTTCACCGCCGCGGGGACGAAGAGCCCCGGCTTGACCGCGGTGCCGCGCGAGAGGACGTCCTTCTTCGCGCCGCGCTTCGCGTGCCACGTCCCGTTCAGGTCGAGCCCGGGCCGGTTGTGCCAGAGGTGGGCGGACGAGGAGAGGACGAGATCGAGCATCTTCTCGGCGGGCCCCTTCTGGGCCTCCGCGAGGATGCTCTGGTGGGGAGTGGTGTTGGTGGTCATGGTCATGGTCGTGTCACCGTCGGAGCGCCGCCTGCTCGCTCGGCCGGATCGGCACGAAACCCGAGCGTCGCTCCCCTTTCCGCCGCCTGACAAGAGTCGACGGCGTCTTACCGCCGCGCGGGGTTTGGCGACCTTCGAGCTCCCGCCTCGAACACCGCCTCGCGCGACGCGCCAGAGGTTGAGCACGCGCCCCGCTCTTGTCCAGCCCCTCCCCAGCCGCGACGCGATCTACTCGAGCGCGACGGGATCCCCGCCCATCGCCGCGGTGAAGAGCGCGGTGAGCTCGTCCCGCGAAAGCTCGCCCGCCGCGAGCCGCTCGATGTGACGGATCCACTCATTACCGAGCTTCAGGCGCGGAAATCCGTTCGTCTTGAGGAACGCGCCGCCGATCGTCAAGCCGGTGCGCTTGTTGCCGTCGAGGAACGGGTGATTCTTCACGATGCCGTGCGTGTACACCGCCGCGAGCTCCGCGAGAGAATTGTAGTAGCCGGTCCGAGGCGCCATGACGGCTGACTCGAGGAGGCCGCGATCACGGACACCGTCCTGGCCTCCGTCCTTCGCGAGGACGCGCGAGTGAGCTGCGAGGACCTCGTCGACGTCGACGAACACGACATCGAACTTCATTTCGAGAGCGCGGTCAGGATTTCGCCGTGGTCGGCGACGAACTCTTCGACCGCTGCAGCGAAGCGCGCATGTTTGGCTTCGTGCGCGAGCTTGATCGCGAGCTCCTTTGCCGCGGTCGAGACGCTCACGCCGGCCTCGATCCGATCGGCGATCTCGCGGATCCCACGAACGGTCTCGGCATCGGTCAGCGTCGTCGCAGCAGCCATGCCCAAAAGGCTAGCACGCGGGCTGGGCCGTGCGAGCGCGGCCCGAGGACATGACACGAGGCCACGTCCTTCGTGAACGTGGCCTCGGTCGATGCGGGTCGGAGGCGCGATCAGCCGGAGACGGTGATCTTCTTCATCTGCACCGGCTCGATCGGGCGGTCGCTGCGGGTGCGCACCTTTTCGATCTTGTGCACGACGTCCATGCCTTCGATGACGCGGCCGAAGACCGGGTGCTTCGACGCGCCCGGCGTGAAGAAGTCGAGGTACGCGTTGTGGACCGTGTTGACGAAGAACTGGCAGGAGCCGCTGTTCGGCCGGCCCGTGTTCGCCATCGAGAGCGTGCCCGGCTCGTTCGAGAGCTTCGCGTCCGCGGGGTGCTCGTCCTGGATCGTGCCGTCCGGGCCGTCGCCCGTGCCCGCGCGCGGGCTGTTCGGGTCGCGGCTGTGCGGGCAGCCGAACTGCAGCATGAAGCCGTCGATGACGCGGTGGAAATGGAGGCCGTCGTAGAAGCCGCTCTTCGCGAGCTTCACCCAGTTGCCCGCCGTGATGGGCATCTTGTCGACGAAGAGCTCGACGGTGAAGTTGCCGAGCGTGGTCTCGCAGAGCGCAGTGGGGTTCGCCATGGCGCACGAACCTACCCGGCGCGCGACGGCGAGGGAAGAGTCAGCGGCGATCGATCTCGACCGGCAGCGCCATCGTGAGCGCCTGCGCCTGCGGAAGGAACTCCCACGCCTTCACGTGCGACTCGACGCAGTCGCGCATCACCGGCGACGCGCCCGACGCCGCTGCATAACGGATCCGGCCGTCGACGCCGACCTCGAGCGCGACGGTGAGCCGCGCGGTGCCCTGCGTCCCCAGCCCCGCCCAGCACGGCGTGCCGATGTCGTGCGCGTGGAGACGAACGATGTTGTCGAGCATCGCGTCCGGCGCCGCCGGAGGAAGCGACGCGCTCGCGTCGCTCGAGCGACCGATGCTCAGCGCCGCGATCAGCACGAGACCGAGGAAGATGCCGGCCACGAGGTAGCCGCTCATCCCCACCCACTGCTGCGGGATCTTCAGCTTCGCCGCGATGCCCGCGAGCGGATGCGCCGGCGGCGGCACCGAGTGGCTCGCGTCCAGGTCCATCGCCACCGGGGCATCGGTCGTACGGTTCCGCGGGTTGAAGTCGCTCTCGTACGTCATGGCGAATTCAGAAACTGCAAACGCGAGGCCACCCGCCGTCGTGGATCCAGGTTGATCCCAGAGCTGCGCAACACGGTCCCAAGTGCCCGAAACCACGAGGTGGTATCCCTCACTCTCGCCGCGATCCCTACATGTCCGATTGAGATCGAGAGGATCCGGGGGTGTCCGCTTCCAAACCCCCAGGGTTGCGCGGAAATGTTCGCTTACGGGTGGACGATGACGACCGTCCCCTTGTTCGGATCGATCTGCACGCCGTGCCAGCCGTCGGGGACCGGCGGGTCCGTGAAGCGGAACACGCGCATCGCGTCGATGGGCGCCAGGTTGATGCACCCGTGGCTGCGTGGGATCCCGAACCGGTCATGCCAGTAGGCGCTGTGGATGGCGTAGCCCTCGTGGAAGTACTGGACGTAGGGGACGTCGCGCAGCTCGAAGGAGGTGTCGTGCTGGTCGTCCGCCGCCGCCGCTTCGCCCGCGTTCGGATCCGGCGGCGCGCCGCCCGAGACCGACGAGCGCTCGCCCGAGTCCATCGTCGCCGTGATGTGCTTGCTCTTGAGGCGGAAGAAGCCGCGGATCGTCGCCTTCGAGTTCTTCGGATCCTTCACGCCGTCCTGCCCGGCCGAGACCAGCGTCGTGAAGACGGGCTTTTTGCCCTCCCACATGACGAGGACCTCGTCCACGATCGCGACGTCGATCCACTTCTCGCCGCGCTCCGCCGCGCCGGGCCAGCGATGCGGCGTCATCGCGATCGCGAGGTCGCGCTCGCGCATCCAGTAGCCCGCCTTCGTCTCGTAGTAGGGGACGTCGTCGAACACCTCCCGCACCCCCGTGAGCTGGAGGAACGCGCGCGACGGGATGACGTCGCTCTCGCGCTTCATCCGCTTGCCGTTCTCCGACTTCCGATAGATGCGTCGGCACGCCTTCATCTCCTCGCCGCGCTTCTTCGGATCGCACGGCCGCGCGAAGGCGAGCGGCAGCTTCATCTCGGGCGTGATCTCGACGCCGTGGAACGGCGACCCGACCTCGGGCTTCACCTTGTCGATCGGGAGGAGGCGCAGGTCGACGGTGACGGCGAAGCGACGATGATCGAGGTTGTCGCCCGCGTCGAAGGTGCCGATGAAGGACACGCCGGTGTGGCGCTTCACCATGTTCGCGAAGAACGACTCCGGCTTCACGTCGAAGCCCTGCACGTTCGGGATCGCGCGGTTGCCGTTCTCGATCCAGAACGGCGGCGGGTCCGCGTTCGACTTGCCGCCGAGGAGGACTCCGTCCGGCGTGTCCTCCGCCGGCGGCACCACCGCGGCGTCGGGGATGAGCTCGCGCGCGTGCTCGTTCGCGCCGCTGCCGACGCGCTGCTCCTCGGGGTGGTTCGCGAACCAGCGGAAGTGGTTCTCGATCTTGTACTCCTGCTTCTTCTGCTCGGCGCGCGACGGCACGCGGAGGTAGAGCGGCGACACCGAGCGGACGAAGCCGTAGGCGTACGGGAGCGGCTTCGACGTGTCGGGCCGCACGCTCGCTGCTTTCACGATAAGCGGATAATCATCGATAGACGCATATTTCCCGCTACACACGAAGCCGCGGGGGGCGATGCCGTACCAGCCGCCGGGGCAGTTCGCGTTGCCGTACGGCGTGTCGCTGCGCGAGACGACGGTGCCGAGGCGGAGGTATCCGATCTTCTTCACCGTGTCGGGGGTCTCGTAGATCGGCACGTGCATGCCCGCCGCCGCGAGCTTCGCCACCTTCGAGAGCACGACCGGCGGAGGAGCGTTCGCCAGCTGTCCCGACGCGATCGTCGCCGCGGCCGGCATGTCGCCGTCCTTCTTGCATCCGATCGCGCTCGCGCCGGTGAGGGCGACGAGCACGACGAGCGCGGTGGAGATCGGGGTCCGCATGCCCCCACCGTGCATGCTGGCGTGGAAAGGGCCAAGAAACCGACGGTCGCGGTTAGGATGGCGGCCGATGCGGACGAAGCGCTGGCCCGAGACTCTCGCTGCGGTCGACCCCAATCCGGAGGAGCTCGACGATCCGTCCGCCGAAGTGATGCGCGTCGTCGTTCACGGCGAGCACGTCTTCTTCTTCCTCTGGTGCTGGGACATGAGCGCGGAGGGACCTCAGGTCTCGGTCCTGTTCCGCGCGCCGCTCTCGTTCGACGCCGACGCGGTACGTCTCGCGTCGATCAGGAGCGAGATGGTGGACCTCGCGCGGTACGACGGCGCGCTCTTCGCGCTCGAGAACGGCGTCGACGCGGAGGGCGGGTTCGGTGCGGTGCATCGCCTCTCGCGCGACGCGACCGTCCCCGCGAGCACCGTACGCTTCAAGCTGGGGAAGGTGTTCAAGACCCTCGGCCACGGAGCGGACGGCCAGCTCTACGCCGCGGGCAACGCGATCTTCACCTTCGACGGAGCGACCTGGCGCGCGCGTCTGACGCCGAAGGACGGAGTCGTTCAGGCGATCGCGGGCGCGGGATCGCTCACCGCCGCGGTGGGGGACGACGGTCTCGTCCTCACGCTCGACCGCCACGAGCCGCGCCTCGTCGCGCACGACGGCGCGACCTTCGAGGGGGTCTTCGTCCACGCGGACGGGAACGTCTCCGTCGCGGGGCGCGACGGCTGCTTCGAGGGACCGCTCGAGCGCCTCACCTCGCTCGACGCGCCGGCGGCGTCGTTCAACGACTGCGTTTCGTTTCAGGGAAAGACGTACTGGAGCGCCGCCGGCGACGAGGGGGTCGGAGGTCTGTACGTCCAGAACGGCCGGAAGCTCGGGCTCGTCTTCGAGGACGGGAGCTGCTTTCGCCTCACCGCGACCGACCGTTACCTCTTCGCCGCGACCGACTTCGGCGTCGTCCGCTACGACGGCGAGACCTGGAAGCCGCTCTACTTCGACTACGACGCGGACGCGTCCGTGTGGAAGGTGACGCGCACTCCGCCGGCAGACGACGAGTGAGTCCTCGCCGCGACGCGCGGGTGATGCTACGGAGCGCGACCTCCGATGTCTGCCGCTTCGAAGACCGACCTCGAATCGAAGATCGACGACCCCGCGCCCGCCCCGCCGGAGCCGCCGCACACCGAGGAGAAGCTCTCCTTCCGCGAGACGATCAAGACCTTTCGCAAGGTCTTCTACATGTGCTGCACGATCGAGATGTTCGAGCGCTTCGCGTACTACGGCACGCGACAGGTCGTCGGGATCTACATCGCGCAGGCGGACGATCCGGGCGGGCTCCACTTCACGCAGGCGCAGAAGGGCACCATCTTCTTTTACTGGGCGCTGATGCAGTCGCTCATCCCGATGGTGAGCGGCGGCTTCTCCGATCGCTACGGCTACAAGAAGACGATCGCGATCTCCACGCTGACGACCATCGCCGGCTACTCGTTGATGGGCACGCAGCGCACGTTCGGCGGCTTCCTCGCCGGCTGCCTCGTCCTCGCGTTCGGCACCGGCATCTTCAAGCCCGGCATCCAGGGAACGCTCGCGCAGACGATGACGAAGCGGAACTCCAGCGTCGGCTGGGGCCTCTTCTACTGGCTCGTCAACGTCGGCTCCTTCTTCGGCCCGATGTACGCCGCCTTCATGCGCGGCCGCGGGTGGAACTACGTCTTCTTCGGGTCGGTCGTCGTCGTCGCGCTGAACCTGCCGATGCTCCTCACGTACAAGGAGCAGGACTCGGGCGCGGACAAGACGAAGAAGCTGGGGCGCGTCATCGTCGACACGCTCGCGAACTTCTTCCTGAACCCCCGCCTCATCCTCGTCGTCGCGCTCTTCAGCGGGTTCTGGATGCTGCTCTACCAGCTCTGGGATCTGATGCCGAACTTCTACACCGACTGGGTCGACTCGCTCTCGTTCGTGGAGAAGAACAAAGGCTGGCTCCCGTCGAGCTGGATCTTCGACAAGGACATCCGCGGGCTGCAGCTCAAACAGGAGGTCGCGCTCTCGCTCAACGCCGCGCTCGTCGTGTGCTTCGTCATCCCGATGTCGTACGCGGTCGCGCGCCTCCGCGTCATGACGTCGATCACGATCGGCGTCCTCATCGCGACGACGGGCACGATCATCTACGGCACGTCGCCGAGCCTCTACGTCGTCGCGCTCGGCGTCGTCTGCTTCTCGCTCGGCGAGATGCTCACCGGCCCGAAGAAGACGGAGTTCTTCTCCCTCATCGCGCCGCAGGGGAAGAAGGCGCTCTACCTCGGCTACGTCAACATCCCGGTCGCGATCGGCCAGGCCGTCGGCGCCAAGATCGCGGCGTGGCAGTACGGCTCGCACGGCGAGAAGGCGATGCTCTCGCTCCGCTACATGGTCGAAAACAAGCTCGTCGCGCCGGAGGGCACGTGGGACGGCGATCCGGCGAGCCTCCCCGACTTCACCGGCATCGAGCGCACCGACGCGTTCGCGCGCCTCGTGAAGGAGCTCGGCCAGGACCCCAACCAGGTCCAGAAGATGCTCTGGGACACGTACCAGCCGTACCAGGTCTGGTACGCGTTCGTGGTCATCGGCTTCTGCTCCCTCATCGGCATCATCACGTTCTCCCAACTCAGCAAGCGCTGGAAGGACATGAACGTCTGAGCTTGCTTGTTCGAGAGGGGCCAGCCTCTCCGCGCGCGCGGGGCGCGCTCCGCCGCCCCGGACCCCCGAGAGGAGGACCGCGGGTGTCCGATCTTCGATTGCTCAACGCAGGGGCTCTGCCCCTGCACCCCGCTCGTCGATGCACGTTCCGAGCGGGGGGTGAGCTCGCGGTCGCATTCTTGTTCACGCACCTTCGATGCGGAGGCGGTGGCCGCACGCGATCGCGATCTCCTCGCCTGGCGCGACCTCGGTCGGCTCGCGGATCGAGAGGTCGCGTACCCATGTGCCTTGCGTGCTGCGCTGATCGGTGACGAGGAGCGTCCCGCGCTCCGTGCGCTCGACCACGGCGTGCCAGCGCGCGGTCGTGTTCTGATCCGAGTGCGCGCCTTGGCGCAGGCAGATCGCGCAGCCGTCGGCGCGGCCGATCATGATGCGGCCGCGGACGATCACTGTGTGACCGAGCGGCGTCTTCGCCGTCACGCGCTCCTCGCCGAGCGAGCCGACGTAGACGAGCCGGAGCGGCCCCGCCCGCCGCGCCGCGCGGTCCTCGCTCCGCGCGTACGCGATCGCCGCCGCGAGCATCGCCCGATCGCTCGCGTACGCGTCGGCGCGCACCGCGCGCTCGATCGGCGAAGGTTGCTCCCCGAATCGCTTCTCACTCGCCGCGAGGAACGCGACCCGCGGCCGCTCACCGTACGCGCGCGTCTCGCGCTCCCGCTCCGGCGAGAACACGACGACCCCTTCGATCAGCTCGAGCATCCCGACCTCGACGCCGCGGCGCGCGGCGTCTGACCCGATGGTGACGTCGCAGAAAGGCAGATCCCGCCAGCGCCCCTGACCAACGACGTGGCAGCCTGCTGGAGACTCGTGCGAGGCCCATTAAGAAAAAGAAGCCCCGAGCTGGATCGATCGGGGTGGATCGCCGATGTAGCAAATGCTGACACTTGTCCTACGATCTGCGCCAACTGCGCTGGCATAATTGTATGAAATAACTAGAAGCGCACATCTGGCTACCTGAGGTACGGAAGCTGCTTTGGTTGGGCTCAGGATGCGGCTGTCCTCTACTTCTCTCCTCCTCGCGGGCGCGCTCGCGGCGGGAGCGGCGATGTTCAACTGCGCACCCGAGGCGAGCGAGGAGCCGCCGTCGATCGACAGCGCTGCGATCACCGGCACGAAGAACCACATGGGCCTTCGTCTCGTTTACGACAAGGAGACGAGCCGCGTGCGCGCGACGTTGAGGCGTCCGCTCGCCGAAGACGAGAAGCTCCGCCTCCAGGTCCGCCGCGGCCGCCTGTCGGCGCAGTCGCAGCAGGAGCTCGATTGCATGGCGCTCCCGGAGGCGCCGGCGGAGCCGCCGTCGACGGCGAACATCGTGGTCGGCTTCCTCACCGAGCTCGCGACGGTGTACCTCGGCCCGTTCGTCGATCCCTCGCTCCTCGCCACCGTCTACGACGAGCGCTGGATCATGCAGCACGTCACGCCGAAGATGCTCGAGGAGCTCACGACGCGCGGCGCCGACTCGATCGTCGAGGCGTGCGTCGTCGCGGGCGACGAGGTGCGCGCGCGCGTGCAGACGTCGATCGCGTACGCGTGGGACCAGTCCGATCCCTCGCTCGTCGGCCACTCCCTCCTCGCCGCCGGCGGCGGCAACATCGCCTCGAACAACCCGATCGAGGCGACCAACCACGCGAACACGATGATCGGGCGACCGATCCGGAGCATGGAGAAGTACGCCGAGCTCTGCGTCGACGAGCTCGGCGAGATCCCGTTCTTCCCGAAGCTCGCGGACGGCAGCTACGACACGTTCGACTGCCGCGACTTCACGACCGGCAGCGGCCTCCCGATCGAGGGCCTCGAGGCGGCGATGATCCCGCAGTCGCAGCACGACGCGAGCGGCAACGACACGACGCCGGCCGAGTGCGACGACACCGCGCCCGGCTCCGCGAACTGCTGGAAGACGTGCGACCACCCGGACTGGCGCTCGCAGACCTGCGAGCCGGGCCCGACCGTCGCCTCCGCGCGCAACGCGAGGGGCACGCACTGGACGCTCCTCTGCCGCTCGCCCGGCGACTCGACCGATTCGCTCGCGTCGCGCAAGGCGACGAAGGTCTTCAACGACATCGCGATGATCGGTCACAACCCGAAGACGGGGAAGACCTGCTTCTTCCAGAACAAGCTGCACGAGGGCAAGGACGGCGGCCACGTCACGCACCCCGCCGACGTCGAGCGCGCGCGCGAGATCTGGGACAACCCGAAGGGCTACTGCGGCAGCTGCCACTCCGCGGACGCGTTCATCCACTCGCCGTGGATCGATCAGGCGAAGCGCTCCGACGGCACGCCGATCGTCCCGATGATGGGCAAGCACCACGACTTCGAGGTCAGCTGGCTCTCGTCGCCGTACTCGATCGTCAACCGCGAGGCGATGAGCAATGCCCGCGTCGGCGACACCGACTGGGCGAAGCCGAAGCAGCTCGTGAGCGCCGAGGCGGCGGCGTGTCTGTCGTGTCACCGCATCGGCGACGGCGACGGCATCAAGCGCTTCCCGATGTGGTCGGTCGGCGAGGAGGGGATCGCGTCGACGCAGAGCTTCGGCAACTCGGACGGCACGATCGCGCATCGCTACTCGGCCCTCGGCGCGAAGTTCGAGAGCACGCACTGGATGCCCCCGCGCCTCGACGGCCTCACGGAGGCGACCTTCCCGCTCTCCGACTACGCGAAGGCCGTCGCGCACATCAAGAAGTGCGCGACGAACGAGGACGCACACGGCTGCGTCTGGGCCGACGTCCCGGGGGAGTGACTTCGTTCGATGCGAGCTAGGTTCTAGCCGCGCAGCGACTGTGCGCGCGGCTTGCGGCGGGATGGCGTCTTCGTGCTTGGCGCGGGTTTCGCTCGCGCCTTCGACCTCGGCGACGCCTTCGTCACGGGGACGGGCTCGGGCTCCGGCTCGACGACGATCGGCTTCGGGTCGGCGTCGCGCGCGGCCCAGTAGGCGCTCATCTTCGGCCACAGGTTCTTCTTCGCGGCCTTCGACACGACCGCGCCGACGTGACCGCCCGGCAGCTCGAGCAGCGTCTTGTCTTGCGACGAGATGCGATCGACGAGGACCGAGGCGGAGTGGGCGGGGACGATGTTGTCGGCGCCGAAGACGACGCACATCGTCGGGCAGGTGATGTTCTCCATCCGCGCCGGCGTGGCGGAGAGCGTGAAGGTGCCGTTCATGAGGGCGTCGTTGCGATAGAGCTCCTCGATGTAGCGCTCGTAGCAGGCGCCCGGGAACGACACGTTGTCGTTGCCCCACGTCTCGATCGCGAGGAAGCCGTCGAGGAACTCGTCGTTCGCGGCGCGATCGATGACGCCGACCGCCTTCGCGAGGTTGAGCGTGGGCCGCAGCATGTGGAAGGCGCCCTGCATCAGCTGCCACGGCACGTTGCCGAAGCCCTCGACGATGGCGCCGACCTTGAACTGCGGGCTCCGCGTCCACACCGCCATCGGTCCGGCGTCGGCGAAGGAGACCGGCGCGGCGAGGACGAGGAGCGACGCGACGTGCTCCGGGCGCGCGGCGGCGTGGATGACGGCGAGCGTGCCGCCGAGGCAGTAGCCGAGCACGTGCGTCTTCCCGCGCGGCGAGGTCTTCGCGACCTTGCGGATCGCGCGGCCGAGGTACGTGTCGCAGACGTCGTCGAACGTGACGAAGCGATCCTCGTCGCCGGGCGTGCCCCAGTCGATGCAGTAGACGTCGTGCCCCATCGCGACGAGGTCCTCCGCCATGCTCTTCCCGGGGAGGAGGTCCATGACGTAGTGCCGGTTGATGAGCGACGGCACGAGCAGGATCGGCGTGTCGAAGCGCCGCGGCGCGTTCGGGTTCGCGCGGTAGCGGAGGAGGCGCCACTTGTTCTCGCGGTGCACCACGTCCGCCGGCGTGGTGCCGACCGGCGGGCGCGGGCGCGTGAGGAGCGAGGCGAGGTTCTTGAGCCGGCTCATCAGGCGCTCGCGGTGGGGGCCGCGCCCTTGTCGCGCGTGTCTTCGTAGAGCGCCTCGAACGTGTCCTTGAAGCGCTCGTAGATCTTCTTGCGGCGGATCTTGAGCGACGGCGTGAGGAGCTCGCTCTCGACCGTGAGCGGCGCGTCGATGATCGCGAATTTTTTGATCGACTCGTAGCTCGCGAGCGACTTGTTCGCGGCGTCGATCTTGTCCTGCACCATCGCGACGCGCGCCGCCTCGTCCTTCGGCGCCGCGGCGTCGTTGAGCCATACGCCGGCGACGAGGAACTTCTTGCCCTCGCCGTAGACGACGACGTGCGCGATGACGGGATCGTCGCGGAAGCGCATCTCGATGTTCGCGGGCGGCACGTTCTTGCCGCCGGCGGTGACGAGGATGTCCTTCTTCCGATCGATGATCTGGAGGAAGCCGTCGTCGGTGAAGCGGCCGACGTCGCCGGTCATGAACCAGCCGTCGTCGGTGAAGCACGCCTTCGTCGCTTCGGGGTCTTTGTGGTAACCGCCGAACACGTTCGGGCCCTTCGCGAGGATCTCGCCGTCCTCCGCGAGCTTCAGCTCGACGCTCGGGAACGGCTTGCCGACCGAGTCGAAGCGGAACGCGTCGGGGCGGTTCATCGTGAGGGTGGGGGAGGTCTCGGTGAGGCCGTAGCCCTCGATGATGGTGACGCCGCACGAGTAGAAGAAGTCCTTCACCTCGCGCTTGAGGCCGGCGCCGCCGGAGAGGCAGAACTTCAGGCTGCCGCCGGTCGCCGCCGCGAACTTCGCGAGGCGCGCCTCGGGGGTGGGCTCGTGCATCGCCTGGATCGCGAGCTTCTCCCAGTGCGAGGGCACGCTGAAGAAGACCTGCGGCTTCAGCGTCGCGAGCTGGCCGAGGCAGCTCGCGGGATCGGAGAGGTACGTCGTCCACGCGAGCGTGTTGCCGATGCACATCTCGCCGAAGCCGAAGATGTGGCTCATCGGGAGCCACAGCACGTCGGTCTGACGCAGCTCGAGGAGCGGGGCGAGCACCTTGATCCAGTCGAGCCCGTTGTGGCCGACGTTCTCGTGCGTGAGCGGCACGCCCTTCGGGTTGCCGGAGGTGCCGCTCGTGTAGAGCATCACGCCCGGCTGCTTCAGGCTGACGCCGTGCATCTTGGTCGTGAAGGCGGCGGGGTCCTTGGCGTGGAGGTCGGCGCCTCGCTTGCGGGCGGCGCCGATCGTCACGAGCTTCTTCTGGATCTCTTCGAGCGCGGGCGGGTTCGTCGCCTTCGCGTGGACGCGCGCGACGTCGAGTCCGTCGTCGAGGAGCACGATCTTCTCCACCGCGGAGAGGTTCGGCCACGCGTCGAGGACGCGGCCGAGGAGCGCGGGCGTGTCGACGAAGAGGAGCTTCGCGTCCGAGTGCGCGACGACGTACGAGAGCTGCTCCGGCGTCGACGCGGGGTAGACCGGGACCATCACGCCGGCGGCGGCCTGGATCGCGAGCGCGGCGCTCGCCCACTCGACGCGGTTCGGCGCGAAGATCGCGGCGCGATCGCCGGGCTTCAGGATCGTGCCGGCGAAGAGCGCGAGCTCGCGGATCTGATCCGCGAACTGGCCGAAGGTCACCTTCGTCCACTCGCCCGTGCCGGTGGGCACCATGAACCTCACATGATCTTTGCGTTCGTCGAGCGCGTCGAAAACCGCGCGCGGAGCAATCTTCAGATCGAGAAACGGCGTGACGTCCATGGTGATCCTCCCCTCAGTTGGCCTTGTTCTTCGCGAGCGCCTCGGCGAGCTTCTCCTCGAGGTCGATGAGGCGGCTCTCGAGCTGGTTCAGCGCGTGGAGCGAGCGCTCCTGATCGCGCTTCGTCGCGAGGCCGAGGTTGCCGACGAGGTCGGCGGCCTTCTTGTCGTAGGCGGCCTTCGCCTTCATCGCGCTGCCGAGCATGAGGCCGCTCGGGGCGAGGAGGAGCGGGCTCTTCAGCCACTCCTCCATGTACTTCGCGGTCGCGTCTTCCCACGCGTAAAACGCCTTTTTCCAGGTCTCCCAGAGCATGTGTCCTTCTCCTCTTATTGTTGGGCAAGGCCGCGACGCCGGAGCTCGGCCGCGACCGTGAAGTCTTCGTTCGGTTCGCCCGGCGCGCTCGTCGCGCGGGTGACCTCACCGAGGCACTCGGTGAGAAACTGCGTTTGGCGCGTGATCGTCACGACGCCGGACGACGGCGACACCGTGACCTTGAGCTTCACGCGCAAGACTTGTTGGAGCGTGAGCTCGGGGAGGCGCAGCTCGCCGGAGCCGTCGACCTTCACCTCGTAGGTGTCGCGGCCGGCGTAGGGCAGGCCCTGGAAGGTGCCGTTCTGGACGTCGGCCGACGTCGTGTACGTGAGGCCGGGCGTGAGCGGGAAGCGATAGAGCTCGATCGGCGTCGTGTACTTGAGGATGGTGCGGTTCGGGCCGTCCGCCTTCGACACGATGCCGTGGAGCGAGAACGCCTGCTCCGAGTGCGTGTAGACGCCCTCGTTGGTCCCGCCCGCGTCGATGTTCGTCACGAACGCGTCGACGAGGCCCGCGAACTCGCCGGCGTACCACTTCCCTTCGAGGGTGCTCGCGGTGAGGAGGGCGACGGTGTCGTCGGGGAAGTCCTGGTCGAACGTCCAGAAGCGCTTGCCGTCGCGCTCGACGCCGACCGTGTCGACGGTGCGCTGCGTCCCCGGCGACGACACGAGCGTCTGCGCGGTCGCGCCGATGACGGGGCGGAGCTCGCTCGCGTCGATGCGCCCGTCGAGGTTGGGCACGCACGGGAGCGGCGGCGGCGTGGCCCCGACGTAGTTCCCTTTCGGAGAGGGCGGCGTCTCGTTGTCGCCGCACGCGAGCGCGAGGACGGTGAGAGCGAGCGGGAAGAGGAGACGGCGCATCGGATGACTCAGAAGAGGTAGTTGAGGCGCAAGCGGATGAGCTGCGCGGGCTTGGCGGAGAGGTTCGCGACCGTGTTGTCGAAGCCTGCGAGCGGGAAGAGGACGCCGTAGTCGAGGGCGGCGAGGAACTGGTGCGTCTCGAAGACGAGCGACGGATCGATCTCGACGCCGAGCGGGGCCTTGCCGGAGGGCGTGGAGTTCTTCTCGATCGCGGTCGACGCGACCCCGGCGACGTGGGCGGTGAGCTGGGTCGAGCGCGCGCGCGCGATCTGGACCCGCGCGTGCGGCCGCGCGTAGGCCGCGTCCGTGATCGCGCCGAGGATCTCGCGGAAGAGGATGCGGTCGACGCGGTAGTCGGGGTGGAAGCGGAAGTTGTCGACGCGGTTGTCGCGCGGCGGATTTCCCTGCGCGCCGTCGAGATCGCCCGCGACCGGCGCGGGGTTGCCTGCGCGCTGCACGACGCCGAAGCCGGGGGTGGGGTCGCCGCTCGCGTAGCCGGCGTCGAAGCCGAAGGAGAACGGGCCGGTGCCGAAGTCGCTCTGCAGCGCGGCGCCGACCTGCTTGCTCTTCGCGGGGCGGTTGAAGAGCGTGCCGGGGAAGAGCGACGGCTGATCGACGGTGGCGGTGAGGAACGCGGCCTCCGCCTCGACGCGCCCGAACGGCAGCGTGAGGCGCGCCCAGCCGTCGAAGGCGGTCGCGGTGTAGCCGCGCGACATGATGCCGGAGCCGCCGTTGAGGAGCGGGTCGACGTTCGTGGCCGTCGGCAGGTAGGCCGACGGCACGTCGTTCTCTTGCCAGCGATGCGTGACGTAGGCGCCGTAGTCGAGCGTCGACTTCGCCGCCTTCGCCCGCCGCTCGCGCGCCTCGTCGGTGTGGTAGCGCATCCACACGAACGTCGCGGTGCGCACGTTCGTCGTCGGCTCGAGCGCGATCGTGCGGTTCTGCGCGGGGCGAGCGCCGAGCGGCAGGGTCGCGCTGAAGTCGTAGGCGAAGCCCCAGATGTGGCCCGCGAGCGGGGTGAGGAACGCGATGCGGTCGGCGGCGTCGGCGCTGTCGCAGTCGAGGCAGTCGCCGCCGTTCGCGACCATGCCGAGACCCCAGTGCGTGCCCATCCGGCCGGCGGTGATGAACCCGAACGGGAGGAGCAGCTCGCCCCACGCGCGGCGCACGCGGACGACGTCGGCGGGCGATCGCTGCGTCGTCGTCGCGGACGGGATGCCGTCCGGCAGCGAGCCGAGCGCGATGTTGTCCAGCATGTCGATGCGCGCCTTCACGCCGACCATCGATCCCGGCGCGTAGAGCGAGAGGTCGGTGCGGAACCGCATGTCCGCGTGCGTGAGCGTCTGCGCCTTGGGATCGGCCTGCGAGACGGGGAAGATGGGGAGGCCCGACGGCGTGAGGCCGCGATCGAGATCGAGGTTGTGCAGCGCCTCGGTGCGGAGGCGCATGTAGCCGGCGAGGTTCACCTCCGTCTTGTCGCGCGTCCGGTAGTCCTGGCCGATCTCCTGGTAGCCGGTCGCGCTTGCGTGCGGTGCAGCAAGCGTGCTCGCAACGAATGCTGCGGCGCACCAAAAGGGCCTGCGGCGCGTCACTGGAAGACGTCCTTTCCGCCGAGCCAGGCAAGGAGGTCGCGGTTCGACGCGTCGCGCGCCTCGATCATCGGGAAGTGACCGCAGCGCGGGTACACGATCATGCGCGCGTTCTGCAGCTCGCGCGAGAGGCGCTCGCCGTACTTGAGCGGGGTGACGGTGTCCTCGCGACCCCACATGAGGAGCGTCGGCTGCTTGACGTCCTTGTACTTGCTCTCGACGTCGGCGTAGCGCTGTCCGCGCACCGCGGCGAGGGCGGCGGCGCGGGTGCCGGGGCGCGCGACGGCCTTCTCGACGTCCTCGACGAAGCGCTCGGTGACGAAGCGCTTGTCGTAGAACGCGAGCGACATGCGCTCGTCGACGCGCTCGTTGTACCAGAGTCCGAAGAGCGCCTCGCCGACGCCGGCGGCGCGCGACCAATGGAAGAAGGTCGGGAGCTGGTCCTCGTAGACCCACGCGTCGTAGAGCGCGACGCGCGTGAAGCGCTCCGGCGCCAGGAGGAGCGCCTGCAGCGCGACGGAGCTGCCCCACGAGTGCGCGACGAGCATCGCGGACTTCACGCCGCGCGCGTCCATGAGGCGGAGGACGAGCTTCGCCTGCGCCTCCGGCGAGTAGTCGCCCTCGGGACGATCGGTCCAGCCGAAGCCTTTCAGATCGAGCGCGACGATCCGGTACTGCTTCGAGATGACGGGGATGACGGGCGCCCAGTTCTCGAGCGACGAGGCGAAGCCGTGGACCATGACCACGGTCGGCTTCTCCTTCGTCGCGGTCGCGACGGCCTCGTTGCCGTCGTCGGTCTCGATCGTCGTCTGGCTCCCGACCGACGAGGGATCGGTGTCGAGGTAGCGCACGCGCGCGCCTTCGACCTCGGCGAACGTCGCGTTCTTCGGCTCGCCCGGCAGCGCGCCCGGATGGAACGAGAGGCACCCGGCGAGGGCCGGCAAGCAAGCGAGGAGGAGACGGCGCGTGCGGTTCATCGGCCTCGGTCCGGTCGGTCTCGTGCTCTCGTCGGGTCAGGGGGCGATGCGCCGGACTTCGGCGGCGTTGGTGAACTCGACGTTGGGCTCGTTCAGCTCGGAGGTGACGGCGGCGACGTTGCCGTAGCACTCGGTGACGAACGCGAACTGCCGCGTCTTCACCACCGTCTCGGTCGGCACGGCCGGCGGCACGGCGGGGAACGTGCGCGTGATCAGGATGCGGACGCGGAGCACGTCGAACGTCCCGAGGGGTGCGACGAGCTCGCCCTCGCCGTCGACCTCGTTCTCGTAGACGTCGGTGTACGCGTACGGTCCCGACGGCGACGTCGGCGCCGTGGGGTAGGGCGCCACGCCGGTCACGTTGATGACCGAGGACTCCCACTTCTTGCCTTTCTCGAGCGGGAACTTGAGGACCTCGACCGCCTTGTCGTTGATGAGCTCGGTGCGGTACGCGCCGTCGTAGGAGCTCACCGCGCCGAGGATGGTGAGGCTGCCGTCGTCGGACTTCGCGAACACGGCGAGGAGGTCGGGCGACTTGCCGATGGGGGTCGCGTACGAGCCGTTCGGAAACTTGGGTCCGTACCACTTGTCGTCGAGGGGGAGCGTCTCGATGAGGACGTTCGCGTCGCCGTTCAGCTTGCCCGAGAGGTCCCAGCGCCGCTTCCCGCCGCCGATGTCGGTGCCCTCGGTCGACACGAGCGCCTTCGTCGCGAAGCGGAAGATGCCGTGGAGGCCGGCGCGCGTCGGCACCTCGTTCGCGGCGATGACGCCGTCGCGATTGGCGACGCAGCCACGCGTGGTGAGACCGCCGCCGTCGTCGGAGGGGCGTTTGATGACCTCGTCGTCATCGTCGTCGTCGTCGTCGGCCGGCGGCGCGCCCGCGTCGAAGACGCCGCCGTCCTGCACCGGCACGCAGCGGCCGTCGGCGGAGCAGACGCCGGAGGCGCAGTCGGCGCCGACGCGGCAGGCCCGCGCTTCGGAGTCGGAGCACGCGACGACGACGGACGTGACGCCGATGGCGGCGACGGCGACGAGCGGGAAAGTGAAGGCACTTCGCACGGATACCTCGGAGCGAGAATTCGGCGCTCCCATGACACCGCGCCGCGTCGGCAGCAAGGCGACCGCAGCCGCGGAGACGCGGACGATCCCCTTCGCGGAGAAGGGCCGAGCCTCGAGCATGCTGCGTCGCACCATCGAGGCGCTTCGTAGGCCTCTGCCGCGCGTCCGTCAACTCGAAATGTTGCGGCGCACCATGTTGAGACGTCCACTATGCTGCACCGGCGATGCTGGTGGTGAAGAAGTACCCGAACCGAAGGCTCTACGACACGCGCAACAGCCGCTACATCACGCTCGAGGACCTCGAGCAGACGATCCGCGGCGGCGAGGACATCGTGGTGCAAGACGCGGCGAGCGGACGCGAGCTCACGCAGGAGGTGCTCACCCAGATCATCCTCGAGCGCGGCAACGGCAAGATCTTGCCGTCGGCGCTGCTGATGCGCCTGATCCGCCTCGACGACGCGGCGCTCGGCGAGTTCCTCACGCGCTACGTGAGCTGGGCGCTCGACATGTACATGCAGATGAAGGACCGCACGACGTCGTTCTTCCACAAGAACCCGCTCGTCAACGCCCCCTTCGCCGCCGCCGACGCGCTCGCACGCATGGCGCTCGACGCTTCCCCCTACGGCCGCGCCCAGCAAAAGAAATACGAGATCCCCGCGCCCCAACCCTTCCCCTTCCCACTCCCCGACGACGACGCCCTCGACGCCGTCGGCTACGGCACGATGCCCTTCGAGCCCCCACCCCACGTCACGCCGCGCGCCGCCCCACCGCCCGCCACGGCCTCAGACGCTTCGCCGCCGCATGTTGCGCCGCCGGGTGTTGCGCCGCCGGATGCTGCGCCGCCGGGTGTTGCGCTGCCGCATGTTGCGCCGCCGCATGGCGCGCCGCGTCGCGCCGCAAGGTCGCCCCATGCTGCGCCGCCACAAGAAGCGCCGTCCCACGTTGCCCCGGGCCATGCTGCGCCGCCACAAGGTTCGCCCCGTCATGCTGCGCCGGCACAAGGTCCGGCCCGACATGCTGCGCCGCCGCAAGACCCATCGTCTCCTGCTCCGCCGTCGAAAGGAGCGTCCCGTCGCGCCGAGGCGTCTCCTCCGGCCGGAGCGTCCCGTCGCGCCGCGGCGTCTCCTCCGGCCGGAGCGTCCCGTCGCGCCGAGGCGTCTCCTCCGGCCGGAGCGTCTCGTCGCGCCGAGGCGTCTCCTCCGGCCGGAGCGTCTCGTCGCGCCGCGGCGTCTCCTCCGGCCGGAGCGTCTCGTCGCGCCGCGGCGTCTCCTCCGGCCGGAGCGTCTCGTCGCGCCGCGGCATCGCCTCACGGTGCGGCGCCGCATGGTGCGCCGCCGCAAGCTTTGGCGGAGTCGGAGTCGGAGTCGGAGTCGAGCGTCGAGACTCAGGTGCAGCAGCTCCGCGAGCAGATCGAGGCGCTGAAGCAGGCGCTCGTCCCGCCCCCCTCGACAAAGCGTCCTCGCCGCCCAAAGCCCAAACCCGCGAAGAAGCGCTAACACGCGCTAGCACGCGCTAGCACGCGCTAGCACGCGCTAGCACCCAACGAATCGCCATCGAACGCGATCGTGGGCGCGGGATGCGGGGCCGGCGGGCTTGCGCGAGTCGGGAGATCGCATGCCGTCGATGTTGCGGTGCAGCGTGGGACGAGAAATGGCGCGGGAAAGTCGCGTGAAGGACGGCGCCCTGGTTCTGCTTGATGTTGCGATGCAACAAAATGGGTTGACGGACACGCGGGCCCTCCTTAGGGTTGGGGCTCGATGGTGCGGCGCAACATTGGGCGTCGCCGGGAGGATGCGATGGAGCTCAAGGACCTGAATCCGTTCACGCAGATGGGGAAGATGATGGAGACCTGGACGAAGATGGCAGAGGACTCGGCGTCCCGCGCGTCGGCGTTCTGGGCCGAGATGGAGAAGGCGGACTCGCAGCGTGTCGAGCGCGCCTCGGCCGCGATCGACGAGGTCGCGAGGCTGCAGAAGGAGTCGCTCGCGTATGGCGCGCGCGTCGGCGCGGAGATGCGGAAGCTCTCGGTCGACGCGATGAAGCAGGTCACGTCGCTCGTGACGAAGTCGGCGCCGGCCGCGTCGGCCTGAGTTCGCGCTCGAGACGCTGGAACCGAACCAAAACCTGATCGGAGCTGCGCCATGTTCGAGATGCTCGAAGCGAAGATCGCACCGACGCCCAAGGACACGATCTACCGGGAGGGGAAGGGAAGCATCTACCGCTTCCGCGGCGGTAAGCCGGGGGCGGGGACGCACGTCCCCGTCCTCCTCGTTCCCTCGATGATCAACCGCTGGTACGTCCTCGATCTGCGCGAGGGCGCGAGCGTGGCGACGGCCGTGAGCGCCGGCGCGCCGTGGGACACGTTCCTCTTCGACTGGGGCATCCCGGAGGACGAGGATCGGTACCTCTCGTGGGACGACGTCGTCGCGAAGCTCGATCGTGTCGTGAGACGCGTCTTGCGTGTGACCGGCGCGCGGGCCGTCTCGATCGTCGGGTATTGCATGGGCGCGACGCTCAGCAGCATCTACACCGCGCTGCATCCCGAGCGCGTCGCGGCGCTCGTGAACCTCGCGGGGCCGATCGACTTCAGCCACGCGGGGCGCCTCGGCACGATGGTCGACAAGCGCTGGTTCGATCCCGAAGCGATGACCGCGCCGGGGAACCTCGGCGCGGCGCAGATGCAGAGCGGCTTCACCGCGCTCGCGCCCACCGGCAGCATCTCGAAGTGGATCGGCTTCGCCGACAAGATGCACGATCCGCGGGCCGTCGGTGCGTTCGCGGCGCTCGACAAGTGGGCGGGAGACAACATCCCGTTCCCGGCCGCCGCGTACGTCACGTACATCAAGGAGCTCTACCAGGAGAACCGCCTCTTCAAGGGCGAGCACCGCGTCGCCGGCGCGGAGGTCGATCTGCGTCGCATCACGTGCCCCGTGATGTCCATCGTCGCCGACCGCGACGCGATCTGTCCGCCCGCCGCAGCGACGGCGCTGAACGACAAGTCGTCGAGCACGGTGAAAGACGTCATGTCGATCCCGGGCGGTCACGTCGGCGCCGTCGTCGGCAGCCGCGCCGCGAAGGAGCTCTATCCACGCCTCCGCGCATGGCTCGACAAGCACGGCACCATCGCACGCACGCGGCAGCCGGAGAGCCGACTGTAGAACGGCAGAGCGGAGTCGGCAGAAGAAGGAAGCGGAAGGCGGGGGCCCGAAGCGGAAGCGGCGCCGAAGCGGAAGGCGGGGGCCCGAAGCGAAAGCGGCGCCGAAGCGAAAGCGGCGCCGAAGCGGAAGCGGCGCCGAAGTGGAAGGCGGGGCCCGAAGCGAAAGCGGCGCCGACGAGGAAGCAGCGCCGAAGCGGAAGCGGCACCGAAGTGGAAGCGGTGCGCCGAAGCGGAAGCGGGCGAAGTCGGGGCGGAGCGGAAGCGGGGTAAGCCGAAACGGGGCGAAGCGGAAGTGGGAGCGAAGCGAGGCGGGGGCGGAAGCTGGGGGACGGACATGCTGGAACTGAAGCTTGGAATCTGAGGAGAGAACGACATGAAGCTCGAAGAGCTGAAGATCATCGTTACGGGTGCGGCCTCTGGTATGGGCGCGCACTTTGCGAAACAGCTGCATGCCGCGGGCGCGAAGGTCGCGGCCGGCGACGTCAACGAGGCGCTCCTCGCCGAGCTCCCTGCGGGCATCGCGCGGCGGAAGCTCGATGTCTCGAAAGAAGACGAGGTCGTGTCCTTCGTCGACTGGGCGCACAAGGAGCTCGGCGGGCTCAACGCGCTCGTCAACAACGCGGGCATCATTCGCGATGGTCTCCTCGTGAAGCAGGACCGCGAGACGAAGGCGATCAAGCGGTTCTCCGCCGACGACTTCAACGCCGTCATCAACGTCAACCTCTTCGGCGCGACGATGATGGTTCGTGAGGTCGCGGCGAAGATGGCCGAGACCGGCACGAAGCCGGGCGTCATCGTGAACATGTCGTCGATCTCGCGGCACGGCAACCGCGGCCAGTCGAACTACGTGGCCGCGAAGGCCGCCCTCGTCGCCAACACCGTGACGTGGGCGCGTGAGTTCGCTCCGTTCGGCATTCGCGTCACCGCGATCGCTCCGGGCATGGTCGAGACGCCGATGACGAAGGGCATGAACCAGAAGGCGCGCGACGCCGTCGTCGCGACGATCCCGGTCGGTCGTATCGGCACCGTCGACGACCTCTGGACTGCAGTGAAGTTCGCGCTCGAGTGCGACTACTTCAACGCGCGCACCGTCGACGTCGACGGCGGCGGCTCCTTCTGACCCACGCACAGGAGAAACGGCAGTCGACGCCGTCGAGGGAAGGGCGAGCGCGTTGTCGGGGAAACGGCAGGCTGAGCCGTCGGGGGGAAGGGCCGGCAGCACCGTTGCGGGAACGGCCAGCGGCGACGTTGGGGAGGGGCCGGCGGCGCCGTTGAGGGAATGGCCGTCGCCGTCGCCGTCGCGGGAACGGCCGGCGGCGCCGTCGCGGGAACGGCCGGCGGTGCTGCCGAGGGCGCATTCGCGTGGGCGTCGGCGCTCTCGCGGTGAAGCGGTCGTCGTGAGTCGTGCGCTCGCGATGGCGGCGCTCGAGGTGGTGGGGGCGATCGTCGCCGTTGCTGCGTTCGCCGGGCTCGCGGTCGCGCCCGAAGATGAGCGAGGGCGAGCGCGCGACGAAGGGGGGCGTGTCGAGGGGGACGCGGCGACGCGTGGACGGAGTCGGCGCGGGGGCGGTGGTACGCTCGATGTGTGAGCGGTGATGAACCGAAGGTCGAGGACGGGGACGAGTCGCTCGTCGCGTTCTTTCGTTCGCTGAGCGCGGCTGCGCGGCGCGAGTACGAGTTGCTCGCGGAGCGCGATCGGCGCTTCGGCGAAGACGTCGCTGCGGAGCAGCGTTCGTGAGGACGCCGTGAGTTGGGTCGCCGACGCGGCGACGCTGGCGCGGGCGTGCGCGCGCATCGCGCCGGAGCTCGGGCTCGACGCGAAGGCGAGCGAGACCGCGCTGCGCATCGCGATGCGTGAAGCCGATCACCTCGCCGACGACGTCTACGACGTACCCGGCGCCGTGCTCTTTGCGCTGGGGCGTACGCCACGATGCTTCGCCGCGTTCCGCACGATGAGCGTCCTCGTCACGCAGTGGCAAGCGAAGAGCCTCGGGTTCAAGCTCGACGCCACGCCGCTGGAGCTCGCCAGCATCCTCGCGCGCGTCGCTCGCGGCGACGCCGACTACGCGGAGGTCCGCGCATGGGCCGCCGACCGGCTCTTTCCGTTCGGAGGGTGACGGATCGGAGGGGGACGGAGGGTGATGGAGATGACAGAGCGCTCTTCCGGAAATGGAGCGGAGTCGGATAGCTCGCGGCTGCCCGTTTCATTTTTTTCGAGCGGCGCGCTGCGGGGCATCGGAGCACCTGGGGCAGCGGATCTGGTTGATACCGCGCAAGGAATGCGCTGCGTCGAAGTCATGACGCGGATGGATCCTGATTAGTCCATGAGTTTTAGGCATTTACAGGCTTGACGGGGTGAGGTCTCCTGTCAGCATATACATATGCGCTTCGCACCTACATCGGCTCTCTGGTCGGCTGCGGTCATCGCCCTCGCGCTCGTGGGCTGCGCGACGGACAACGGCGACGTCGACGACGATGATCCGGCCGCCGTGCCCGCGACGAACGACGCGACCGGCGCAGGTGAGAAGAAGAGCGAAGAGGCGCGGAAGCCCGGCTCTCGCCCCGACTTCGACCCGCAGTTCGAGCAGGGGACGCCCGACGACGAAGAGGCGGACGATCCGTCGAAGGATCCGACCCCGCCCGGCGGCGCGGACCAGTGCATCGACACCGACGATCCCGGCTCGTCGCCGAACCTCGCGAAGAAGCTCCCCGACACCGACGACTGCAACCAGGACATCCTGTCGGTGAGCGGTGTGATGAACGGCGGCGTCGACGTCGACTGGTACTCGCTCTCCGCGACCGATCGCGGCATCTCGTTCGATCACCCGGTCGGCTGCAAGCTCGACACGACGTTCGAGACGAAGACGGCCGGCACCGAGCTCTGCGTCTTCGCGCGCTGCAAGAACTCCACGGACAACGCCGTCAGCGGCTGCGCCGCCGGCACGCCGACGACGGCCGAGAACGGCCTCAAGGGCTGCTGCGGCGCCGCGCCCGGCAACGGCAAGGCCATCCCGCAGTGGGACTGCGCCGGCTTCACCGACAACGACTCCGCCGACTTCTTCCTCCGCGTGAGGCAGACGAACAACGGCGAGAAGTGCCTCCCGTACAAGATCGAATACCGCTACTGATCGCGCGGGCGCCGCGCGTCCTATCGTCAAGGACGACGGGTCGGGACCGGGAGCGGAGTGCCGGCGCGGACGCTCTGCGCGATCGCGGCGCCGAAGTCCTTCTCGGCGCGGTCGCAGGCGACCTTGTCGCTCGCGCATGCCTTCTCGAGCGCGTCGCGCGTCGACTTGACCTTCGGCGTCGTCAGGAGCGCGCGCTTCGTCGCTTCCTCGAGGCGCGTCCACGGCATCTTCGCGGCGGGCTTCGGCTGCGGTGGGCGCCTCAGCGTGAGCTCGCCTTCCAGCACCGACACGCACGAGCCGTCCCAGCGAAGGACGTCGAAGCTCGTGTTGCCGCTCATCACGACGCCGCCCGCGCTCGGCGCCGAGTGGCGCGAGAGGACGATGACCTCCTCGTCGAACGCGAGCTGCGTTCGGCTCGTGAAGCCGCCCGACGCGTTCCACGCCTCGACGTCGCCCGCGAGCCACACGCGCGTCCACGGCGTGCCCTTCGCGAACATCGTGAGCGCCATGTCGGGGTAGGGGACGGTGCACAGCTTCTTCACGAAGGTGCCCGGCGGCAGGCACGTGTTCGTGCCCTTGATCGCCTGCTCGCCGACGCAGGTCGTCGGGATGGGCTCGGGCGGAGGCGTCTCTGCCGCAGCGCTCGAGACGATGCCCGCCACGAAGAGCCCTGCCAATGCGCCAATCCGCTTCATCCCTCGCCCCTTCCCCTGCAAGCTCGCCCCACCGACCACCGATCACCGACCCGTTCGTGTACCGTCCCTAGCGCCGATTTCTCCCCTGTCACGCGCCTTTTTCGACTTCCGCTCGGCGACTTGCATACGATCCGAGATCCCATGGCAGCGCGCTCGATAGGCTCCGGCACGATTTCGTTCGGGTTGGTGTCCATTCCGTTCAAGCTCTTTACGGCCACCTCGGCGAAGTCCGTAAGCTTCAACATGCTGCACAAGCCGTGCGGCAGCCGGCTGAAGCAGCAGCTCGTCTGCCCGGTCGACAACGTCGTCGTCGAGCGCTCCGAGACGGTGCGCGGCTTCGAGCACACCCGCGACCAGTACGTGACCTTCACCGACGAGGAGCTGAAGTCGATGGAGGCGGCGCGCACGGGCGTCCTCGACCTGCAGGAGTTCGTGCCGGCCGAGTCGGTCGACTACCTCTACATCGAAAAGACCTATTTCATCGGACCCGACAAAGGCGGCGATCGCGCGTATCGCCTCCTCGCCGAGGCGCTCGAGCGCAACAAGAAGCTCGGGGTCGGTCGCTTCGCGCAGCGCGGCAAGGACAACCTCGTCATCGTGCGGCCATACAAGAAGGGCCTCATCCTGCACGAGTGCTACTACGCCGAAGAGGTCCGCTCCTTCGAGGACATCGACACCGGCGCGACCTTCGAGTTCAAGCCGATGGAGCTCGATCTCGCGGACAAGCTGATCGAGCAGCTGCAGCAGGAGAAGTTCGACCCGAGCCACTTCAAGGACGAGTGGGCGGAGAAGGTCATGGCCGCGGTCCAGCAGAAGGTCGCGGGCGAAGAGGTCACCGCCGCGCCCGAGGCGCCGAAGGCGCAGATCATCGATCTGCTCGAGGCGCTCAAGCGCTCCGTCGCCGCGGCGAACACGACGAAGCCCTCCGACATCGAGGCCGCGCCGCCGGTGAAGCCGCCGAAGAAGGCGGAGCTCCGCGAAGAGGCGGCCGCGCCGAAGAAGCGGGCGGCGAAGAGGTAGCCGCCTCAGTTGCACGCGCACACGAACGAACCCACGACCATGAGCGAGCTCACCGACGAGGACATCGCGCGCATCGTGGCGGCGCGTCGCCGTGCGCGCGGTCTCCGTGCCGCCGCGCGTCGTGCGCTCGGCCTCGCGCGCCGGTACCGCGAAGAAGAGGGACCGCGCGGCGCCCGCGAGACCGCATGCGTGCGGCAGGCGCTCACCTGGCGCAGCGCCGCCCGCGAGCTCCTCTCCCCAACCGCCACCGCGCGCCCCGGCATCGCCCGCGCGAGCGCGCCGCCCGCTTCGGGAGACGAAGCGCGCAAGTCGGGATGAGCGGGACGACGACGACGCGCGCAAGTTCGGTTGAGCCGCGCATCTGACGATGCGCGCGAGTTAGGTTGAGGGCGCGGGCGCGCGCGAGTCAGCGTGAGCGTGGGCGGAGTGGTGCTACAGCTTCGTTTCGGCGAGCTTGAGGATCGTGGTGAGCTCGGCGTCCGTCACTGGGACGACGGAGATGCGGCTCCTCTTTACGAGCGCCATCTTCGAGAGGAGCGGGTGGGCCTTCACCGTCGCGAGGGACACCGGCTTCGCGAGGCGCTTGACCGGCGCGATGTCGACCGCGCTCCAGTCGCCCTCCTTCGCGGTCGGGTCTGCGTAGGCCGTCTTCGTCACCTTCGCGATGCCGACGATCTCCTTGCCCTTGTTCGAGTGGTAGTAAAGCAGCGTGTCGCCCTTCTTCATCGCGCGCAGGTTGTTGCGCGCCTCGAAGTTGCGGATGCCCGTCCACGCCGTCTTCTTCTCCGCGAGCAGCTGCTCGAAGGGATAGACCGTGGGCTCGCTCTTCACGAGGAACGTCGCCATGGCGACCACTTATACCGGAGCTTCGAGCGCCTTCGCGAGCGCCGCTTCGAGCTGCGCCGAGACGAAGCGCGCGAGCGCGGCGTGATCGCGGTCGGAGACGCGCATCCGCTCGGCGAGGCCCTGGCGCAGGCGATGGAGCAGCCGCTCGCGCGCCGCGCCGAGCACCGCGCGCGTCTCCTCGATCGTCATCCCGTACATCAGCCCGAGCGACGACGCGTCGAGGCCGTCGACGATCGCGTTGCGGAGGAGCGCGCGCTCCCGCGCCTCGAGTGACGAGAGCGTGTGCGTGAGCGCGAGGCGGAGCCCCGGCAGGTAGTTCTGCTTCACGCGCTGGATCTCCGGATCGAGCGCCGCGATCGGCGCCGCCTCCTTCTTGAGGAGCCCGTCCTCGATCGAGTCCGGCGGCGGCCGCGCCTGGCTCGCGGTCTCGAGCAACGTGCGGTTGATCGCGTTCCGCATCCACGACGCGAAGTCGGAGTCGCCGCGATAGAGCGCGACCCGCGCGGCCCCACCCTCCGCGATCGCGAGGTAGCGCTTGAACACGAGGTGGCGCGCCTGCACCGCGCTGATCGGCGGCCTCGTCCGCGCGTGCGCGCGATCGATCTCCCCCGCGAAGAGCTCGTGCATCGCGTCCTCCGCCGAGCGCACGCCCTTCGCGCACGCGCAGACGAGGAGGAGGTCCTCGATCCGCACGTCGTCCTCGCGCGTGTCGGGCGGGACGCGCGCGCGCACGAACGCCTCGAGCTCCGCGTCGGTGACGGCCCCGAGCTCGGGCCAGCGCCGTCGCGCACGCTTCACGAGGCGCGAGACCACCGCGCGGTCCATACCGGAGACGTTACGTCACTTCACGCACGCGGCCAGCGGCCTTTTCGCGTGTAGAGTCGGGGAATGCACCTCGCCCGCGCCCTCCCGTTCGCCGCGTTGCTCGTCGCATGCTCGGAGTCTCCGACGACGCCTCCCGGGCTCCTCGGCGAGGTCGATCTCCGCAGCCAGCTCCCCGCCGGGGTGGCGGTCCCGGCGGAGAGCGCGCTCGAGTCGCACGAGATGACGAAGTCGATCTGCGGGTTCGAGAGCTACCCACCCGCCGAGATCAAGGTGCGCTGGAAGTCCTTCCGCGACGGCGAGAGCGCGTACATCGCGTCGTACGCGGTGGAGGTGACCCAGTCGGGCAAGGCGCTCGCCGTCTCGCTCGGCAAAGACGCCCTCGTCGGCAGCGAGCTCCTCATGCCGGGCGTGAAGACGTACCGCGCGATCGCCACGCTTTGGGTGCAGTGTACACGAAAGACGTTCCGCCTCGACCAGCAGGGCGGCGAGATGATCCAGTTCCGCGCGGGCGAGAAGTGACGGCCGAGAAGTGACGCCCGCCACGCTCCGCCTCGCGGTCCCGCCCACCTCCCGCCACGCCGAGCTGTGCGAGCTGGTCGGCCACGTCTACGGCATCGCGCCCGAGCGCGTCGGCGAATGGTTCGCGAAGGCAGGGCACGAGCACCTGCGCGTCATGCTGCGCGACGGCGACGACGCGATGGTCGGCAGCCTCCTCGAGGTGCCGATGGCGCAGTACTTCGGCGGCCGCTCGGTGCCGACGATGGGCGTCGCCGGCGTCGCGGTCGCTCCGATCGAGCGCGGTCGCGGCGTCGGGGCGCGCATGATGGTGGAGATGCTGCGGAGCGCTCGCGACCGCGGCTTCCCGCTCTCGACCCTCTACCCCGCGACCGTCACGCTCTACCGCCGCGCCGGCTACGAGCGCGCCGGCGCGCGCTTCGCGATCAAGGTCGATCCGCGGCACGTCGAGGTCCTTCGCGAGCCCGGCGTCGTCCTCGCGGAGGTCACCGGCGCGCCCGAAGAGCTGCGCTCCCTCTACGCGCGCGCGGCGCGTCGCACGAACGGCTTCCTCGATCGCGGCCCCTACTGCTGGGACCGCGTCGTCCACCCGCGGAACCTCACGACGAAGACGTTCACGATCACGCACGAAGGACGGCTCGAAGGTTACGTCGTGCTCGCCCACGTCATGGGCGCGTACGGCTTCCCGACCCGCGTCGACGTCCGCGACCTCGCCGCGATCACGCCGCGCGCGACCCGCGCGATCCTCCGCCTGCTCGTCGAGTACCGATCGCTCGCCGACGAGGTGAAATGGGAAGGCGGCGTGAACGACGTCTTCGCGAACCTCCTCCCCGAGCGCCACGTCACGATCTCGCTCATCGACTACTTCATGGTGCGCGTGATCGACGTCGCGGCCGCCCTCGCCGCGCGCGGCTTCCCGCCGAACGCGACCGGCGGCTTCACGTTGGAGCTCGACGATCGCTCGATGCCGGAGAACAGCGGTCGCTACGGCGTGGCGCTGGCGGAGGGGCGCGCGACGGTGACGCGCGGCGGGACGAACGGCGCGCGCGTCGCCACCGACGAGCGCGGATTGGCTGCGCTCTACAGCGGCTTCACGCCCGCGCACGTGCTCGCCGACGCGGGCTGGCTCGAGGCCGACGAGGCGACGTGCGCGCTCCTCGACGCGTGGCTCGCCGGCCCGACGCCGACGATGCGCGACGCGTTCTGAGATCAGAGCCCCTTGCAGATCGCGGGGATGTTCGCCCCCTGCAGGTAGCCGCGGAGCGGGCCGAGCTCCGGCGCGTTCCCGCTCGGGCCCGCCTGCGCGACGAGCGCTTGGCACTGCGCGGCGTAGCCCGCGAGCATGCCGGCCTCCGGCGACGCGCCGAGCTGCTTCGCCTGCGTCGCGAGCGCGGCGCAGCACTGCCGCAGCTTCTCGAGGTTCGCGTTGCCGGGGACGACCGCGACCGGCTTGATCGCGGGGTCCTGGATCGTCGCGTACGTGCGCGTCTCCTCGAGGTCGGGGCAGCCGTTCGCGAAGGTGCGGCAATTCGTGCAGGCGAGCGCGCCGGCGGAGTCGCGGCACACGCGCTGGCCGGCGCAGTTCAGCGGCGTGATGTCGGTCGCGGTCTCGTTCGCGCTCACGCAGCCCTCGGGCGTCTTCCGGAAGCGCGCGGCCTCGGGCGCGAGCTGCTCGCCGACGGTGATGTTCGCGGCCTCGCCCGCCTTGCGACCGCCGATCTTGTCGACGTACGTGATGCTCACCTGACCGAGCGCCGGCACCGGCTGGCACGCGCTCGTCGTGATCTGCGCGACGGGGTCGGTGCACTTGTCGTCGCGGTAGATGCCCTGGAACGTCCACGCTTGCTGCGCGACGAGGGAGCAGCCCGCGCACTGGTTGATGTCCACCGCCGCGGGCTCGGCGTCGACGACGGCGACGGCGACGGCGCCGGCTTCGGGGACGAGGCCGGCGCCGGTGTCCTTGTTACCGCAGTTGGCGCCGAGGAAGAGGAGAGGGAGGAACGTGAGCAGCGCGCGCTTCATGGCGACGCAGCCTAACAGAACGCCACCCGGAAGCGCGGCATCATAAGCTCGGGCGGTATGCGTTATCTCGGCTTCTTCGTCGTCGCGGTCCTCGTGATGGGCGCGTCCCATCGCTACGTCTGGGCGCGCCTCGTGCGCGACGCGGGGCTGCCGCAGCCGTGGTCGCGCGTCGCCACGGTCGCGATCGTCGTCCTGTACGTGCTCCTGATGGGGAGCTTCGTCCTCGTGCGGACGCTGCATCGCTCGATCGGCGCGCCGCTCATGTGGATCACGTACACGTGGCTCGGCGTCCTCTTCTTCATGGTGCTCTCGCTCGGGCTCTCCGACCTCGCGCGCGTGATCACGATGCGCGTCCAGGGCAGCGGCACGATCGACGATCCCGAGCGGCGGATGGCGATCTCGCGTCTGTTCGCCGGCGGCGCGGCGATGCTCGGCCTCGGCGCGAGCGCGGTCGGCCTCGCGAGCGTGCTCGCGCCGGTCGCGGTGAAGCGGGTGAAGGTCACGCTCGATCGGCTCACGAAGGCGTCGTCCGGCACGCGCATCGTGCAGCTCACCGACGTCCACGTCGGCCCCACGATCGGCAAGGCGTACGTCGACCAGGTCGTCCAGCGCGTGAACGAGCTCGACGCCGACGTCGTCGTCATCACCGGCGACCTCGTCGACGGATCGGTCGAGGACCTGAAGGAGCACGTCGCGCCGCTCGGCACGATGAAGAACAAGCACGGCATCTACTTCGTGACCGGCAATCACGAGTACTACTCCGGCGCCGGCGCCTGGATCCGGTACCTCGAGAGCATCGGGATCAAGGTCCTCGCGAACGAGCACGTCCGCATCGGCGGAGCGGACGGGTTCGACCTCGTCGGGATCGACGACCCTTCGTCCGGTACGCAGGATCTGCGTAAGGCGCTGGAGGGCCGCGAAGCGGATCGCGCATGTGTTCTCCTCTCCCATCAGCCGCGCGGCATCGCGCTCGCCGAGAAGCTCGGCGTGGACCTCCAGCTCTCGGGCCACACCCACGGCGGGCAGCTGTTCCCCTGGAATTTCATGGTCCGTTTGCAGCAGCCGTTCGTCGCCGGCCTCCACAAGCTCGAGCGCGCGCAGATCTACGTCAGCTCCGGCACCGGGTACTGGGGCCCGCCGATGCGTGTAGGCACGTCGGCGGAGATCACCGAGATCGAGCTGTTGGCCTCTTGAGTGCAGGTGTCAGGGAAAGGAATTCCCTGCGTCGATCGTTGAGTCGTCATCTTGGTCTATCGATCTGCTTCTTCGCCTCCCTCGTCACCCCGTCCGGCGACGCTTCACGGCCTAGCCAAGGCGCCGCGGCGTGAGCATGTTTCACGTCGATCCATGTCCGCCGTGTCGTATCCGCCCCCGTCGAGCGCAGCCGCGTGGCAGCTCATTCGGGACGACGTGTTCGACCGCATCCTCGACGATGCGGAGCTCGAGCGCCTCGTCACGGACAAGGCGCGCACGACGAGCGAGCCGCACGCGGAGATCGTCCGCGTCATGCTCGGGATGAACTTGAGCGAGGACGAGGCGCGTTCGCTGTTCCATCGCGCGATGCGGCACCGGCAGGAGATGTCGCGCGCGCTCGGGCGCCCGGTCCACATCCGCGTCGCCGCGCTCGACCTCCTCGTCTCGCGCCCCGCGAGCCGCCGCAACCCGCGCGACAGCCGCCCCGTCATGGTCGCCCCCGCGTTTCTCGAGCGCGCCCTCGTCGAGGCAGGCTCCGACAGCGTGACGGGGCTCCCGCGCGCGGCGCACTACATGAACCTGCTCGAGCACGAGCTCCGCCAGCGCGGTCGCTCGGTCGTGGTCGTGTACATCGACCTCGACGGCTTCAAGCGCGTGAACGACCAGCTCGGGCACGCGCGCGGCGACGACGTGCTCCGCACGATGGCGGAGGCGGCGCGCTCGGTGCTCCGTCGCGGCGACCTCCTCGCGCGCGTCGGCGGCGACGAGTTCGCGCTCCTCCTCGACGCGTCGCCCGAAGAGGCGCGCAGCATCGTCGAGCGCCTGCGGTCGCGCTTCGAGGAGCTCACCGCGCCGCTCGGCACCTCGTTCTCGGCCGGCGTCGCGATCGCGGACGGCACGTCTGCGGCGGCGGAGCTCGTCGCGCGGGCCGATCGCGCGATGTACGAAGAGAAGCGGGAGCGCAAGGCGCGTCGAGGCTAATCTGAGCGGCGATGACGCCGCTCTTGCTTGCTCTCCTCCAGGACGTCGAAGACGCCGAGCCGCCTCCGCCGCAAGAGCCGGTCGTTCAGCAAGCGGAGCCGGAGCCGTCGATGTCGGAGGGGCGCATGCTCGTCTCGCTGTACAACGAAGGCTTCCAGTTCGGCCTCTCGCCGGGCGTCGTGTTCGTGCGCGGGAGGGCGGCGTTCGCGCTCGGCGTCCGCTTCGGCTACGGCATCGACACCGGTCCCGTCATCGTCGTGCCCGGCGTCCGGCTCGCGGGGTACTTCGCCGATCCGAACGTCTACCTCGGAATGCCGACCGTGAAGCTCATCGTCCCGATCGATCGGTTCGCGCCGTTCGTGGAGGGCGGCGGCGGCGTCGGGCACGTCTCGGATCCGAGCAAGACCGGCTTCGCGTGGCTCGTCGGCGGCGGGTTCATGATCCACTTCCGCCGCTTCGCGTTCGGGGCGGAGGTCTCGTACCAGGCGATCACCGGGACCGGCTTTCGCGGCATCGGCGTCGGACCGATCCTCGCCTTCGGCTTCTGAGGCGGTAGACTCCGAGAGGTGCCTATCTTCCCCACGCGCTACGTGAACCTCGCGCGCGCGCGCGAGCTCTACGGCGATCGCGTCGACCGGCTCGGGCATCACCTCACGAAGAGCGACGACCTCGCGGACGAGGTCATCACCTCCTTCGCATCGCTCGCGCGCGGGGAAGGCTGGCGCCTCTTCGAGCGCGCCCTCCGCGGCGACGTCGCGGCCGCCGCGCCGGCGCCGCTCTGCCGCCTCATCGAAGAAGCCGCCCACGTCCCCGCGTGGCTCGACTGGAGGACGGCCGACAAAGGCGGCGAGCTCCTCATGCGCTCGGGCGCGCTCGGCGGCGCGGTGCTCGGCGCGCGCTCGCTCGTCCTCGGCTACGCGTCGCCGGGCGGGAACAAGCCGCTCGTGATGTCGGGGCGCCTCGTCGAGCAAGCGAACCGCCGCCTCAACGAGACCGCGCGCTTCGTCCAGGCGGTGTGCCGTCCGTCCGGCATGCGGCCGTTCGCGGAGGGCTGGCAGATCACGCTGAAGGTCCGCCTCATCCACGCGCAGGTCCGCAAGATGATCCTCTCGAGCGGGAAGTGGCGCACCGCGGACTGGGGCCTCCCCGCCAACCAGCACGACCTCGCCGGGACGACGCTCCTCTTCTCCGCGTCGATCATCGACGGGCTCCGCGCGCTCGGGATGCAGGTCTCCTCCGCGGAGGCGGAGAGCTACATCCATCTCTGGCGCTGGGTCGGGCGCGTGATCGGCGTCGACGCGGACGTCTTGCCCGCGTCGGAGCCGGAGGCGATGCGCCTCGCCGATCTGATCGAGACGACGATGGGCGAGCCCGATCAGGACTCGCGCGACCTCACGAAGGCGCTCTTCGACGCCGGGGTGAAGGACGCCCGGAGCGCGCGCGAGCTCCGCGCCGCCAAGCGCGCGCAGGTCTTCGGGTGGCTCATCTGCCGCGAGCTCGTCGGCGACGACCTCGCCGACAAGCTCGGCGTGCCGCGGCAGACGGCGCGGTTCGCGATGCCGCTCGTGAAGCGGTTCATCGGCGCGGTCGAGAAGGCCACGCGCGTGGTCCCGTTCGGGGAGCGGAGCGCGGTCGCGGCGGGGATGCACTACTGGGACCGCGTGGTGGAGATCGGTCTCCGCGGAGCGACGTACGACTTCCCGCTGCCCGTCTCGCTCGGCAACCTCGCGGCGTGAGCGCGCGTGATCGCGGGAGCCAAGGAAAGTCGGTCACAGACGGTCCATCCCCGTCGACGAGCCACCATGCGTCTCTCCGTCGTCGCCCTCCTCCTGATCGGATGCACCGGATCGGATCGTCCCGTCGCGACTCGCCCCGCGCCCGCGCCGGTCGCGAAGATGGTGGAGGCGAAGGAGTCCGTCGACGCCGCCGCCGCCGTCCCCGAGCCGCCGCCCGCGCCGGCGGAGCCCGCGTACGACCTCGCCGCCGATCGCGAGCGCCGGATCAAGACGGCGAAGCAGGAGCTCGGCGCGCGGACGACGACGAGCATCGTCTCCGACATCTTCGTGATCGTGAACCCGCCCGGCGCGCAGAACGAGGCGAGCGTGCAGCTGATGCGCAGCGCGATGGCGGGCTACATGAACGGCCGCTTCGACAAGAAGCCGGAGGAGGCGATCTCGGTCTACCTGTTCCCGACCGCGGCCGGCTACGAGCAGTTCTGCGCGAAGAAGTACAACGCGCCGTGCATCGCGCACTTCGGTTTTTACCAGCCGAACGACCGCTACATGGTCATGAACATCGGCCTCGGGCTCGGGACGCTCACGCACGAGATCGTGCACCCGCTCGTGGAGGCCGACTTCCCGAGCGCGCCGACGTGGCTCAACGAGGGGATCGCGTCGGTCTTCGAGCAGCCGCAGATCCCGAAGCCGGGCGAGATCCACGGCGGCAAGAACTGGCGCTGGCCGCGGCTGAAGAAGGCGCTCACGACCGCGGAGAAGGACAAGGCGCGGCTCGATCGCTTCTTCGGGATGAAGGACGAGGTCTTCCGCGGCGACGGCGAGGACCTCCACTACGCCGCCGCGCGCTACGTCTGCCAGTGGCTCGACGAGCGCGGCAAGCTGTGGGCCTTCTATCACCGCTGGCGTGACAACGTCGCGACGGATCCCTCCGGCGAGCGGTCGTTCAAGGAGGTCGTGGGGATGACGCCGGCGGAGGCGCATCCGGTCTGGGCGAAGTGGGTCCTCGCACTATGATGCGGCGGTGGCTCGGACCACGGAGCTCAGGTTCGACGTAGGCGCGCACGGCAAGACGAGCGGCGCGGTGTACCGCGCGGCCGATCCCGTCGGCGCGACGCTCGTCTTCGCGCACGGCGCGGGCGCGCCGCGGACGCACCCGTTCGTGGTGGGGCTCGCGAAGAAGCTCGCGGCGCGCGGCGTCGACGTCGTCACGTTCAACTTCCTCTACGCCGAGGCCGGCAGGAGGGCGCCCGATCGCGTGGAGCTCCTCGAGACGTGCTGGCGCGCCGCGATCGCGAAGGTGCGCGCGCGCACGGGGCTCGAGACCTCGCCGCTCTTCGTCGGCGGAAAGTCGATGGGCGGGCGCATCGCGACGCGCGTCGCGGGGGCGAAGGAGGGACTCGTCATCGACGGCGTGGTCTGCGTCGGCTATCCGCTCCATCCGCCGGGCAAGCCGGACGTGGCGCGCGCCGAGATCCTCTCCGTCGATCTGCCGCTCCTCGTCGTGCAAGGCACGCGCGACGCGTTCGGCGGCGCCGCGGTCCTGAAGAAGTACCTGCGGCGGCGGGCGAACGCGCGCGTCGTCGCGATCGAGGACGGCGATCACTCGCTCGAGGTGCCGAAGAGAGCGGAGCGTGACGCGCTCGCCGAAGCGGCGGACGCGATCGCGACGTTCGTGAAGAGGCTCGTGAAGGAGGGGGGCGCATGAGCGCGATCGACGGCGGGACGGTGCTGGTGACGGGCGCGTCGTCCGGGATCGGGATGGAGATCGCGCGCGCCGTCGCGCCGCGCGCGAATTGTGTCGTCCTCGTCGCGCGGCGCCTCGCGCGCCTCGACGAGCTGAAGGAGGAGCTCACGAAGTCGCATCCGTCGCTTCGGGTCGAGACCATCGCGTGCGATCTCTCCGACCGCGACGCGGCGAAGAAGCTCCCCGCCGAGGTCACGGCGCGCGGGCTCGCGGTCGACGTCCTCGTGAACAACGCCGGCGTTGGAATGATGGGCGCCTTCGATCGCGCGGACCCCGACAAGCTGCTCGCGATGATCGATCTGAACGTGACGAGCCTCACGATCCTCACGCGCGCGCTCCTCCCCGCGATGGTGGAGAAGGGGCGCGGCGGCGTCATCAACGTCAGCTCCGGCTTCGGCGTCGCGGTGATGCCTTCGTTCGCCGCGTACGTCGCGACGAAGCACTACGTGACGGGCCTCTCCGAGGCGCTGGTCTCCGACCTCGCCGGCACGGGCGTCGTCGTCACCCAGGTCCTGCCCGGTCCGGTCGCGACCGAGTTCGAGCAGCAGATCGGGAACTACACCGGGAGGCGAGCGCCCGGGATCGTGGAAATCAGCGCGGCCCGCTGCGCGCGCGCGACGATCCGCGGCTTCGATCGTGGCCGCGCGATGGTCGTGCCCGGGGTCCTGATCAGCTTGGCCCTGCTGGTGAATGCCCTCAGTCCGCGTTTCATGCGACGCCTCTTCGCATCGATCCTCGGTCGCGTCGCGCGCCGGAAAGAGGCGGAGGCCACCGCCGGATGACGCGGTCGGTGCTATAGTAGGAGGCGTTCCGATCACATGAGCTTCCAGCCTAAACGTCCATCCTCGCCCTCGAATCCGGCTGTCCGTCCGCCCACCTCCCAGAGCCCGGGGGGCGCGCCGTCGACGCGTCCGCACAACGTTCGCGATGCCGCCGCCGAGGCGCACGCGCTCGGTGGCGGCGCCGTCGCGCGTCCGTCCGCTGCGGTCGCGAAGGGGCCGGGCAAGAAGACGATCTTCATCGTCCACCCCGACGCCGATCTGCGGAGCCGCCTCCGCACCGTGCTCGAGGCTTGGTACGACGTCATGGAGGCGAAGGACGGCATGGAGGCGGTCGAGATGTCGAGCTCGATGGCCGCGCCCGGCATGATCGTCTCGGACACGGCGATGCCGCGCGTCGACGGCTTCACGCTCGCGAAGATCCTCCGCAACAACCCGGTGATGAAGAAGGTGCCGATCATGTTCGTGTCGGCGCAGCACTCGCCGCAGCACGTCACGCAGGCGCTCGTCATCGGGGTGAGCCAGTACCTGCCGAAGAGCACTCCGGTCGCGCAGATCGCGGAGAAGATCCGGAAGATCGTGGTCTGAGCGAGGAGCGACGGCGATGGCGGCGATGGACTTCAAGATCGGGAAGATCCCCGTCCAGATCCAGGGCCGCTTCTTCCTGATGACGCTGCTGCTCGGCTTGAGCGAGCGCGATCCGGCGCGGCTCGCGGTCTGGGTCGGCGTCGTCCTCGTCTCGATCGTGGTCCACGAGATGGGGCACGCGTTGATGGGGATGGCGTTCGGCTATCGCCCCGCGATCGTGCTCCACGGGATGGGCGGGCACACGAGCTTCGGCGAGGGCCGCTGGACGGAGACGACGGGCAAGAGCATCGCGATCAGCTTCGCGGGCCCGCTCGCGGGCTTCGTGTTCGCGGCGCTCATCGTCGGCGTGCAGCTCGCCGGCTTCCAGCCGACCGCGCCGCTCGCGGGCTTCGCGCTCGGCAAGCTGCTCGTGGTGAACATCGGCTGGGGCATCTTCAACCTGTTCCCGATGTTGCCGCTCGACGGCGGCAACATCATGCGCTCGTTCTTCCGCCACTTCGCGACGAGGCGCGGCGAGTCGATCGCGCGTGTGGTCTCGATCGTCTGCGCGGTGGCGATGGGGCTCTGGGCGGCGACGAGTAACCAGTGGTGGCTCCTCTATCTCGCGGCCCTCTTCGGGTTCCAGAACGTGCAGGCGTTCCGCAACGCGTCGTCGTCGTCGTCGGGTCCGGCGTACGAGAAGCCGGCGGCGCGCGCGGTCGAGGAGAGCTACGGCGCGCTCAACCGCGGCGACACGAAGCGCGCGATCGCGCTCCTCCAGCCGGTCATCTTCGGCCGCAACGTCGACGTCGACACGCGCCGCGCGGGTCTCGAGGTCTACGTGGTCTCCCTCATCAAGGAGGAGCGCTGGTCCGACGTCGTCCGCGCGCTCGAGCGCGATCGCGAGATCGTCGGCCCGTCGAACCTGAAGTCCTACGCCGGCCTCCTCCGCAAGGCGGGCCGCGACGACGAAGCCGCGCGCGTCGAGGCGCTCGGCAAACAAGCCGCCGCCTTCGGCGAGTTCCGCGCCTGACGAGGCGACCGGTGTCGCAGCCACGCGACGCGATGATCGATCGGGCCACCCGGATCGCCTGAAGGCACCGCCGTCGATCCCTGATCCGTCGGCTCCGAGGCGAAAAACCGAACGATTTCGGTTTAAGGCTACAACAGGGGTGGATGTGGGTGTTGGTATGCCGAATGCAGCTGGGTCGGGCACATCCCGAAACGCCCCGGAAGGTCACCATGAAGATCTCGCTCCTCCCCAGCCTCGTCCTCGCGTCCGTCCTCTCCCTCTCCGCCTTCGGCTGCGCCGCGAACAGCGGCGACGACGCAGGGGCCACCGCCGCCGAGCAGGAGGTCCGCACCGCGGCGCGCGAGGTGAAGGCCACGACCGAGGCGCGCTTCGGCTGGCTCAACGGCGTCTGGAACGTGCGCGGCGTCGACAACGAGGCGGGCATCGACCTCTCGATCATCGAGGCCGGCGGCGGCGATCCGGCGCTCAACGGCAACCACCTGTTCCTCTCCGCGTACGGCCCCGATCACGGCGGCGGCGGCGTCTTCGAGCTCGGCCTCAACATCTCGGAGCTCACCGGCGTCGAGATGGTGGGCGACACCACGTTGAAGCTCACCGGCACGTACGACGACATCATCGGCGAGGACGGCGACATCACGGGTGGCCACCCGTTCGAGGCGCTCGTGAAGCTCACGATGAACGCGAACGACGTGCAGGAGTCGCTCACGGTGACGCGCGCGGGCCACACCGAGACGGTGAAGGCCTCGACGGAGGAGGGGATCCAGTTCTTCTCCTCCATCTTCGAGGTGAAGCAGAAGGAGACGAAGGAGGGCACCATCGTGCGCCTCTTCGACACCGGCAAGGGCGGCGACCCCGCGATGAACGGCGGGCAGCTCCTCCTCTCGATCATGAGCTGGCCGGAGGAGAAGACCTACGACCTCGGCCTCAACATCCTCTCCGTCACGAAGTTCGAAGTCCCGAACGAGTCGACCGCCCTCATCGAGGGCAGCGAGCACTACATGGACGCGCAGGGCGAGATCAAGACGCGCCCCTACTCGTACAAGCTCGACTTCTCACTCAAGGACGGCGAGCCCGCCGAGACGATCAAGCTCCAGCGCCTGCTCTGACTTCTGCTCACTGCGCGTCGGGGGGTGGGGCTTCCTTGCAGCAGCGGAAGCCGACCTGTTTGCCGGCGTAGTCTTCGGCGTGGGCGGTGGTGGCGGCGCGGCAGCGGTTGCGGCCGGGGAGCCACCAGCCGCCGCGGAGGGCGGAGCGGTTCGGGGCGGACATGCCTTCGCGCTCGACCCACTCGTCGACGTTGCCGACCATGTGGCGGACGCCGAAGGGGCTCTTGCAGTCGGGGTAGTCGCTGACCTTCGCGCGGAGGTCGTGGAGCTTGTCCTCCCGCCCGCCGAGGTTCGTCTTGTCGAAGTTGCAGACCGTCGAGTCGCGCTTCCAGCCGTAGGGGTACGGGCTCATGTCGACGCCCTCGCACGCGAACTCCCACTCGCTCTCCTTGCAGAGCCGCGCGCCGCGCGCCTTGCAGATGTCCTGCGCCTCGTTCCAGTTCTTGCCGACGAGGGGGAGCTCGCTGTCCTTGTCCTGGACGTACTCCTCGCGGTCGATGCAGAAGCGGCGATGAACGCGCGGAACCTTGCATGTTACAGGTTTCGCGTACTCGGCGCAGCGCAGGTTCGAGTACGGCGGCGGATCGATCCACTTCAGACACACCTGCGCCGCGTCGGGACACGCGTCGCCGTCGACGAGGATCATGTCGCCGCCGCACGGGCTGGGGGCGACGGGGTCGATCTCCTTTGGAGGCGGCTGCTCCTGAAGTGGGATCGGCGGTGGCTCGCTCGCAGGGACGAAGTCGGGCGCCGTTTCCGTCGGACCGAGCGCGATGGTGAAAAATGCCGCGGCGAAAATTGCTTTGATGTTCGAAGTCGGGAGGTTCAAAACTTCACCCTCCACTTCATAGTGTGAGCCCGGCTTTCGGTCGGAGCAAGTTGACGTACCATGGGCGGTCCGATGGCGACGGCAAAGCTGGTCCACGAGGTCCTGTTCGATACCGCGAAGCGCTATGGCGACCGCCCGGCGTTGCGCGTCAAACGCGACGGCGCGTGGCGCACGATGACGTGGAGCGCCTACGAGAAGGACGCGCGAAGAGCGGCGCGTTCGTTCCTCAAGCTCGGCATTGCGCAGGGGAGCGGCGTCGCGATCATCGGCTACAACTCGCCCGAGTGGCTGGTGGCGGATGTAGGCGCCATCCTCGCCGGCGCGATGCCGGCGGGCATCTACACGACCAACACGCCGGAGCAGGTCCGCTACATCACCGCGCACTGCGACGCGAAGATCGCGTTCGGCGACACGCCGGAGCAGATCGAAAAATTCATCGACCAGGCCGAGCACATGCCGAAGCTCGAAGTGCTGGTGCAGATGCTCGGCGCGCCGAAGGAGCGGAAGCGCGGCCGGCTCGAGGTCCTCTCGTGGGACGAGTTCATGAAGCTCGGAGACGAGACGCCCGAGGCCGAGCTCGACTCGCGCCTCGCGGCGCAGAAGCTCGATGACGTCGCGACGCTCATCTACACCTCGGGCACGACCGGCGAGCCGAAGGCGGTGATGATCACGCACCGCAACCTGACGTGGACGTCGGCGGCGACGGTCGAGGCGATGGGCTTCGACCAATCCACGGTGTCGATCAGCTACCTCCCGCTGAGCCACATCGCCGAGCAGGTCCTCACGGTTCACCTCCCGATGGCGGTGGGGACGCTCGTGTACTTCGCGGAGAGCCTCGAGAAGCTGCCCGACGCGCTCCAGGAGGTGCGGCCGACCGCGTTCCTCGGCGTGCCGCGCGTCTGGGAGAAGATCCAGGCGAAGATGATGGCGGCGGGCGCGCAGGCCAAGCCGGCGCAGAAGAAGATCGTCGCGTGGGCGAAGAAGGTGGGCCTCGCCGCAGGCTACGCCGAGCAGAAGGGCGTGGCGCGTCCGCTCACGTACCCGATCGCGAAGAAGCTCGTCTTCGACAAGGTCCGCGCGCGCCTCGGCCTCGATCGCGCCCGCATCTGCGTCACCTCCGCGGCGCCGATCTCGAAGGACACCCTCGAGTTCTTCCTCTCGCTCGGCATCCCCCTCCTCGAGGTGTACGGCATGAGCGAGTGCACCGGCCCCGCGACGTATTCGCCGCCCGACGACTACCGCACCGGCAAGACCGGCATCGTCCTCCCCGGCGCCGAGCTCAAGATCGCGGAGGACGGCGAGATCTGCATGCGCGGCCAGCACGTCTTCAAGGGCTACCTGAAGGACGAGGAGGCGACGAAGAACGCGCTCGACGCGGACGGCTGGCTCCACTCCGGCGACATCGGCGAAATCGATAAAGACGGCTTCCTCAAGATCACCGACCGCAAGAAGGACCTCCTCATCACCGCCGGCGGCGAGAACATCGCGCCGCAGGTGCTCGAAGGACACCTCAAGGCGATCCCGGTCGTGGGGCAGGCCGTCGTTGTCGGCGACCGCATGAAGTACCTCGCCGCGCTCGTCACGCTCGACCCCGAGCGTGTCCTCACCGAGGCCGCGCTCTGCGGGAGCCCGGCCAAGACGATCGCCGAGGCCGCGACGTGCGAGACCTTCAAGACGCACCTGCAGAAGCAGATCGACGAGGTGAACAAGGGCCTCGCGCGCGTCCAGACGATCAAGAAGTTCGTCGTCGTCCCGACCGAGTTCACCATCGACGGCGGCGAGCTCACCCCGACGATGAAGGTGAAGCGCAAGGTCGTGAACGAGAAGTACAAGCAGGAGATCGCCTCGATGTACGCGAGCGCGGAGTAGCGCGCGCGGTTCAAGCACGCGCGGAGCGGGAAGTACGTTGGGGCCTCGCCGAGCTCCCACGCGCGGACGGAAAAGCCGACTGGTTCCGCGCGTTTCATCGCCTCGGCGAGGAGGGCGCTCTTGCCGATGCCGGCCTCGCCCCGCACGAGCACGAGGCCGCCGCGTCCACCTCGCGCGCTCGAGCATGGCGGTGAGGGCGTCGATCGCGGGGCCGCGGGCGACGAGCATGGGGGGAGCCTACAGAACTTTTCGCGAGCATCGACGTCGAAGGCCTTCGTGACCACGCCGTACCGGAACGAGACCGAAGCCCTCCGCGAACGCAAGGCGGCGCTGGAGCAAGAGACGAACCGGCTCAAGGAGCAGCGCGCGCAGCTCGAGTGGATGAGCGCGCGCGAGAGCGAGATCGCGAAGGAGCTCGCCGCGATCGACGAGACGCTCGCGAGCGGCGCGAAGCGGCGGCTGCCGACGCTCGATCAGGTGTCCGTCGCGTCGCCGTGCAGCGCCAATTGGAACGAGATGCTCGGCGACGAGCGCGTTCGCTTCTGCCTCTCGTGCGAGAAGCACGTCTACGACATCAGCGCGATGCCGAAGGCCGAGGCGGAGGCGCTCATCGCCGCGCAGGCCGAGGCCGCGGGCGAGCTCTGCATCCGCTTCTACCGCCGCGAGGACGGGACGATCATGACGTCCGACTGCCCGGTCGGCGTGACGCGGAAGCGGCGCAAGAAGCTCGCGCTCGGCGTTGCCGGTGCGGGCGCGCTCGCGTTCGGCGCGTTCGCGGCGCTACAGCGCGCGGCGGACGACAGGGTGATGGGCAAGATAGAGGCGGTCTACGTCGAGCCGCCGCCGCAGCAGCTGCAGCCGCCGGAGCTGGACGTGCATCCCGTCACGACCGAGGAGCCGCCGGCTCGTCCGGATCGGTACGTCGCGGGCCGGATGCTCATCGCTCCGAAGCCGAAGCCCGCGCCGGTGCATCCGCAGCCGAAGACGCGCTGAGGCGCGTACCATCGACGCATGTTGCGTCGGTCCGCGCTCGCTTGTCTCGTCTTCGTTGGTGGTTGTGCGTCGTCGACTTCGCCCGCGACGAGCGCGGGGACGGCGTCGCTGCCTGCGCCGTCGCAGGCACGGACGCCGGCGAGCGAGGAGGAGAGCAGGGGCAGCGGAGGGATCTGCGAGCTCGACCCGTCGGCGTGTCCGCGGGACGGGATCTCCTTCGCGAGCCAGCCGCTCGTCGCGGAGGTGTACGCGCAGAGCACGACGGTGTCTTCTCGGCGCGCCGGGTCGGCGTCCGCGTCGGCGTCGCTGCCGGCGGCGGCGAACGCGCGCCCGCACGAGATGCTCGACATCGACGCGCGGTTCGCGATCGAGTGCGAGTCGGTGACGGCGGCGGCGGCGAAGCTCCGCGAGAGCGTGCGCGAGGCCGGCGGCACGATCACCTTCGACCAGTCGGAGACGCGCGAGCAGCGCTCGGAGACGACGCTCGAGATCCGCGTCCCCGCGCGCGACTACGAGCGCATCGCGGTGGAGCTCGGCGGCGTCGGGGCGATCCGGACGCGCGAGGTGAAGGTGAAGGACATCACGAAGGAGCACCACGACGCGCAGCTGCTCCTCTCGAACCTCGAGGCGGCGATGCGTCGCTACGAGGAGCTGCTCGCGAAGGCGGCCGCGGTGCCGGAGGTGCTCGCGATCGAGCGCGAGCTCGAGCGGCTCCGCGCGCGCATCGATCGGGTGAAGGGCGACCTCGCGTGGATGCAGGACCGCGTCGCGCGCGCGACGGTCCGCGTGCGGCTCTTCACGACGTCGCCGGCGGACGACCTTCCGCTCGCCACCCGCTCGGCGCTGTACCCGTCGCTCCGCGTCGTCATGCCGTTCGATCTGCGCGGCGAGTCCGAGCGGCACGGGTACCTCGGCGGCGGCCTCGGCCTCGCGTGGCACCCGGAGGCAGGCGTGATCCGCTCGGTGGGCGCCGACTTCGGCGTCGCGCGCTCGGCGTTCACCGGTCGCCCGCCCGGCAGCCGCTACGTGTACCTCGCGCTCACGTCGCTGGACCTCTACTCCGATCTCCTCGGCGGCGGCCGGCGGCGCTTCTTCAATCCGTTCCTCGGCCTCCGCGCCGGCTACGCGCAGTCCGGCGGGCGCGGCGATCTCGCGCTCGGCGGCGCGCTCGGCGTCGACGTGTGGAAGGGCAGGAACGCGCTCGTCGGGCTCGGCGTGCAGGGGCTCGCGCTGATCGGGAACGATCGCGGCGTCCACGCGATGCTGATCCCCGAGCTCGCGTTCGCCTTCGCGTTCTGAAGCTACGGCGCCTTCGTCGTCAGCTTGTCGACGGCGTGCACCGGCGCGCCGTCGCCCTTCATCAGGTGCGCGATCGCGCCGTAGACGAGGCGCTGGCTCTCGACCATGTTCTTGCCCGCGAAGACGGGCGAGACGACGGAGATCGTGAAGTGCCCGCCCGAGCCGGCCTCGACGGCGACCTGGCCGTCCGGGATCTTCTCGAGGATCGCGCTCTTGATCTGGTCCTTGATCTCGCTCATCGGTCAGTACCTGGGCACCGAGGCGTCGACGGTCTGCGACCACGCGTCGATGCCGCCTTCGAGGTTGTAGACCTGCTTGTAGCCGCTGCCGAGGATGCGCTCCGCGGCCTGGCGCGAGCGCATGCCGTGGTGGCACATGAAGACGATCGGGTGATCCTTGGCGATGCCGGCGAGGCTCTTCTCGCCTTCGTAGTGCGTCGCGGCGGCGACCTTCGCGGTGCGGAGCTCCTCGTCGGTGCGCACGTCGAAGAACGCGAACTCCTTGCCCGCGTCGAGCCACTTCTTCACCTCGGCGGCGGACACGCCCTTCACGCGCGGCGGCTCGTTCGGGTTGTCGATGCGGAACGCGCCGCCGTCGGGCGTCTCGACCCAGTGGATCGCGAGGCCGTCGGCCTTCTTCGCGCTCATGCGATCGAAGTAGACCTTCACCCCGCCGGCCTCGACCTCGACGTCGCCCGGCTTCTTCGCGTCGAAGGAGAGGTCGTATTGCCAGTTGTTGGAGATGACGAGGCGGAGCACGTCGCCCGAGCCGTCGTCGGCGTCCTTGATCGCCTTCGCCGCGCCGGCGTCGATGCTGACCTTCGGCGGCGTGACGGGCTTGTCCTCCACCCCGAGCTTCTTCTGGAGATCGCCCGACGCGTACATCTCCTTGACGATGTCGCAGCCGCCGACGAACTCGCCCTCGATGTAGAGCTGCGGGATCGTGGGCCAGCTCGAGTATTCCTTGATGCCGTCGCGTACGCCGGGATCTTGCAGCACGTTCACGGTCTCGAACGGCGTGCCGACCTCCTTGAGGATGCCGACCACTTGCGCGGAGAACCCGCACTGCGGAAAGTGCTTGTTGCCCTTCATGAAGAGCAGCACCTTGTTCTTCTTGATGAGGTCTTCGAGCTGCGCCTTGACGGTGTCGGAGAGCATGTTTCCCGAGGTTTTGCCGCTGGTCCGCCGCGCGGTCAAGCCCCAGGGCGTCGTCCGCATGACGCTTCGACGGCGACGTGACGCTCGCGGTGCGGGCGAGCACGTACGGCCGCGCTTCGAAACGTCACGCGGCTGACGATCGCGCCGGCATGGAAGGTGAAGGAGCGCCTGTCGTTCGGAGGAACTTTCATGAGCGACGAGACGACGGCGAACGAAGCGAAACATGGCGAGAGCAACGGCCCGGCGTCGATGCCCACTGCGCTGCCGGCGCCGCCGCGGATGCCGACGTTCATGCCGCGCATCGTCTCGATCGCGGCGCAGCGTCCGACGCTGAAGCTCGTGTGCTCGAACCCGACGCCGGCGCCGAGCCGGCCCACCGTCCCGAACCTCCGCGTGATCTACGGCAAGCCGTCGAGGCCGCCGCCGTCGATCCCGCCGACCGGCAGCACGCCGATCCGCCGCGCGGCCTGACGTGCGATAGTCGCGGGATGCACGTCCCGCGCGCGTCGATCGCGCTGGCGGTCGCTCTCTCGATCGCCGCCTGCAACCGGCACGAGCCCGTCGCGCGATCGGCGAGCGTCGCGGACGCCGGCGCGCCGGGGCCTTCGGAGCCGGTCGCGGCGGACGCTGCGTCGCCGTCGCCGTCGCCGTCGCCGTCGCCGGAGGACGCCGGGGCGCCGAAGAGCAGCGCGCCGGGGTTCGAAGGCGGCACGATCGAGGGGGACGGCGCGCGCATCGTCATCCCCGAGGGCGCGGTCGCGGCGCCGGTCGCGATCAAGGTCACGCGCGTTCCGGACGCGGAGCTCTCGTCGTGGCCGCGCGGCACCGCGCTCGGCTTCGTGTTCGAGCCGGTCGCGCATCGCTTCCACGTGCCGATCAAGATCGAGCTCCCGCACGACGATCCGTCGGGCGAGGTGATGTGCGAAGCGTCCGGCGGTGAGCGGCAGCTCGAGCGCTTCGACACGAAGCCGGGGCCGAAGCCCTTTCGCTTCTACGTCGTCGAGCTCCCGAAGCGATGTGCGGTCTACTCCCTCGCGCACATGAAGGCGCGCAAGAGCTCGCAGGAGAAGGCCGACGCGATCGTCACGAAGCAGAACGCGTCCTTCAAGTGGGAGAGCAAGGGCAAGGTCTGCGATCCGCACGAGTTCGTGCGCCCGAACGCGGGCAAGGACCTCCGCGAGCCGGCGGGTCTCGACGGCTGCCCCGCGGGGATGGCGAAGATCCCGGGGCGCGCGGCGTGCGTCGACCGGTGGGAGGCGCACGTGGTCGAGGTGCTCGAGGACGGCACGGAGCACACGTGGAGCCCCTACTTCAACCCGGCCGGCGTGAAGATCCGGGCGAAGAGCGCGCCGGGCGCGGTCCCGCAGGGGTACATCTCCGCGCTCCAGTCGGCGGAGGCGTGCAAGGCGGCGAGCAAGCGGCTCTGCAAGGACGACGAGTGGGTCGCCGCCTGCAAGGGCGCGAAGGGCGTGCAGTTCCCGTACGGCAACGCCGAGAAGCGTGGAACATGCAACGATCATCGCGTCGCCCATCCCGCGATGCAGTACCTCGAGTCGCGCGACCTCTCCGTGTTCTCGAAGCTCGAGCACCCGTGCATCAACCAGATCTCCGATTCGCTCCTCCCCGCCGGCAGCAAGAAGGAGTGCAAGACGTCGGAGGCCGTGTTCGACATGGTTGGAAACCTCCACGAATGGAGCGCCGATCCCGACGGCACCTTCCGCGGCGGCTACTACGTCGACACGTGGCTCAACGGGCACGGCTGCGACTACGTAACGACGCGGCATGAAGCGCGTTATTGGGACTACTCGACGGGCTTCCGCTGCTGCGCCGACCTCGCGAGCGCGAAGTAATCCTTCGCCGTCCCGGATCGGTGGCTGGCGTTCGTGGTGCGCCGAGAGCACGATGAGAGGATGCGCCGCGTCTTTTCGTTGGTCATGGCGTCCTCGTTCGCGGTCGCGATCGTGGTCGCCGCGTGCAAGTCGGGAGAGCCCGAGAACCAGTTCGTGCCGCGCCCGTCTCCGTCACGATCACGGACGTCCGCGGCCGCACGGAGACGATGCAGATCAACGAGGCCGGCAACTTCAGCTCGACGCGCCGTCTCAACGCGCCATACAAGGTGGCGGTCACCTCGCCGAAGGGCACGCGCGTGATGCAGCGCACCATCAACGGCGGCGACTGCAACGGCTGCCACACACAGTGGGGCGACGCCGGCGCGCCGGGCCGAATCGCGGAGTCGTAGCCGGCTCCATGCCTCCATCGGCGCGCCCGGGCGGCGTTGCCGTCGCGTCCTCGCCTCCTCGTCTTTCCGCTGGGCGGCGCGAGCCGCGTGGCGTGGCGGCATCGCCGCGCCCGTAGCTCCTCGCCTCCCGATGGGGGCGCGCATGGGCGCCCGACTATAGTTTCCCGTTTTAGCTACTTTTTCTCTTTCGCCTGCTCGGCGAGCTTGTGGAAGCGGTCGTGGACGGAGCTGAGCTTCGTCTCGACGTCGCTCTTGCCGGGCTTCTCGCAGGCGGCCTTCACGGCGTCGGCGCTGGCGGTGAGCTCGGCGTCGCCGACGGCGACGGCCTTGTCGCGGAGGGCCTTCTCGCCGCTGCACGCCTTCGCGACGCGCTCGTCGCCGGCCTTGGTGTGCCAGATCGGCGCGATGACCTCGTGGAAGTCGTGGAGCGCGGGGTTCATCTTGCCGTGCTCCTCGTGACCTTTGCCGTCGCCGTGGTGACCTTCGCCCTTGCCGTGCTCACCGTGCTCGCCATGCTCGCCGCCGGTGGAGGCTTCCTTCGCCTCGCCGGGCGCGGGGGTGGTGGCGGCGGTGTTGGACGGGGCGACGGGCGGCGGCTCGGAGCCTCCGCACGCGGTGAGGGCAATGACGGTGACGGCAGAAAGGATGAGGGCTCGCATGGAGCCGCTCTTTACTGCGAATCGACCTGGGGCGCGAGCGCGGCGTGAACGGCGGGGTCGGCGTCGGAGAGGAAGTGGAAACCGGTCTTTTGCTCGAGCTTTTCGAGGCTCGTGAGGTAGCGGCGGTAGTTGCCGTTGACGCTGGTGTCGTTCGGGACCTCGACCGCGATGACGCGGGTGGCCGGCGTGACGTCGCTGGGCCGCGGGTGATCGCCCTGCATGACGACGACGACCTTGAAGAGCGAGGTCGGGACGTGCACGCCGTTGCCGATCCGCCGCACGTTGCCGGAGTAGATGGTGCCCGCGATCACGAAGACGTGGTTGTTGCCGGTGCGCGCGAGGGAGCGCTCTTCGTTCTCGAGCGTGAGCCAGGTCCCGGAGTTGCTCTGGGCCGTCTGCGGGACGGCGTTCGTGAAGACGAACGTGGAGCGGTTGTCGGCGTCGTTCTTGGTGCGGTCTGCGCTCGGGCAGAGGTGACCGCGCTGAAACCCCGAGTTCGTGAAGTCGGAGTTGACCGCCTGCGGGATGCCGGTCGCGAGGTCGCGATCGATCGACCACGAGTTCGAGCGGTCGGCGCTGCCGAGCCAGGGTTGCGTGAGCTCCCAGCTCACCCAGCGCGGGTTCTTCCGCGAGCCGTCGTACGACGTGACGTACTGGCGCTTCACGATGAGCGCGTGCTCGGGATCGGTCGGCGTCGCGTCCTCGGGAAAGCCGAGCGTCGTGTGGACGCTGACGGCGAGCCCGTGCGTCGCGGGCGCCGCGTCGACACCGGCGCCGTCGGTGTCGTCGGTGCCGGTGTCATCGGCGCCGGCGCGGTCGGCGCCGGTGTTGCCGTCGGACGTCGAGGCGACATCGGTCGTGAGCTCGTTGCTGGCGAGCTCGGTGTCTTCCCCCGCCTGCTCGACCGCACAGCCACCAAGCACGCTCGCGAGCGCGGCGACGAGGAAGGTGGAGCGGACGGAGCCCGTAACCATGCCGCTCCTTGTTACGCCGCACCCCCCTGGATCTCCCGCCCCCCTGACGTCTCACAACTGCCCGTAACTTCAGAGCAATTGAGCGCATCTGTGCGCGCGTGAGTGGCCGTGTCCGACACCCGCCGACGCCGTCCCCACGCCGTAACGCAACGAAATCCCTTCGATCACGACATCACGAACGCACGCTCCCACACCGCCACGGCCTCGAACATTTTCGGTCGCGCGCTGCCGCGTCGCGGGCCGAGTCGTCCGTCCGTCCGAGCCGTCGCGGTCCGAGCCGTCGCGGTCCGAGCCGTCGCGGTCCGAGCCGTCGCGGTCCGTCCGAGTCGTCGCGGTCCGTCCGAGTCGTCGCGGTCCGTCCGAGTCGTCGCGGTCCGTCCGAGTCGTCGCGGTCCGTCCGAGTCGTCGCGGTCCGAGTCGTCGCGGTCCGTCCGAGTCGTCGCGGTCCGAGTCGTCGCGTCCGATCCCTGAACGTCGTCGCCGATTTCGCTTCGCGGAGCGCCCTCTTCGCTGGGCTCCCCTTGGCGTCGCGGGCTTCCCTTCGGCTTCGCTGGGCTCCCTCTTCGGCGTTGGCGGGATCCCTTGCGGGGCTTCCTTGGCTTTTTTGTGGGGCCCCTTTGACTTCGCGGGGGCTTCCCCTCGCCGAGGATTGATACACAACCATGGTTGTGTATTGGGGGCCTGCGCTTGCACAACCATGGTTGAATAATTGCAAAGGATGGCGACAGCTCGCCGAGGATTGATACACAACCATGGTTGTGTATTGGGGGCTTGCATTTGCACAACCATGGTTGAAGAATCGCAAGGATGGCGACAGCTCGTGGACGAGGAACGAACCGCGGAAGTGGAACGTCAACGCGTGGCGGCGCACCGGCGACGCGGGGTGCGACGGCGGAGCGGGGCGCGCCGGTGACGCGGGGTGCGACGGCGGAGCGGGGCGCGCCGGTGACGCGGGGTGCGACGGCGGAGCGGGGCGCGCCGGTGACGCGGGGTGCGACGGCGGAGCGGGGGGCGACGGCGACGCGGGGCGCGACGGCGACGCGGACGCGGAGTGAGGGGGTGCGGGAGCGGAAGGAGGGGGTTGCGCGGTTGGCGCCGGAGGTGGAGGTGGGCGAGCTTGGGCTGACGTTTCTCGCGCAGTTCGTGGCGGAGGCGGCGGGGGGGCGTGTGCTTGCGGCGCTTGCGCGGAAGCATGGCGGGGTTCGCGTTTCTTACGGGTGGATCATGCAGCATCTGATGGGGGGACCGCAGAGCGTTACGTATGTCGCGCGGGCGCTGGGCATTTCGCAGCAGGCCGTGTCGAAGTCGCTGCGCGAGCTCGAGCGGCTCGGGTACGTGAAAGAGAGCGACGGCGAGGACGGACGCGCGCGGTACGTCGCGCTCACGGCGCGCGGTCAGGACCTCGTCGCGGCTGCGAGGAGATCGCGGGCCGCGGTCGACGACGACGTCCGCCGCCTCCTCGGCGCCGACACCTACGAGAAGACGCGCACCGCGCTCCGCCGCACCCTCGAGCACCTCGCCGCCGCCGCCGTGCGCGCTCGCGCCTGAAGCCAATCGCGTGACCACACGAGAAGAGGGATCCCGACACCGCGGACGCGCGTGCTGCCAGCGCGGGCGTGCGTGATGATGCGGGGATGGACGCCGCGGACGTGATGGTGCTCGGGGCTGGGTATGTTGGGGGTGTCGTTGCGCGGCGGGCTCGTGCGCGGGGGCTTCGGGTCGTGGCGACGGTGCGGCGGGAGGAGCGTGCCGAGGGGCTTCGGCGGGACGAGGTTGGGATCGTCGTTGCGGAGGTGCTGCGTGGTGAGGACGTTGCGGCGTTCGTCGGAGAACGCACGCTCGTCGTCGTTGCGTTTCCGCCGGATGGTGAGAGCGATGCGCGCGTCGCGGCGGGCGTCGCGCGCGCGCGCGCGATCGCGTACGTGTCGAGCACCGGGGTGTACGGGGCGCGGCGTGGGACGATCGATGACGCTACGCCGGTGGAGGCGCCGGCCGGGCCGCGGGCGGCGCGTGTGCTTGCAGCGGAGGAGGTCTGGCGGGGGATGGGGGCGACCGTGCTGCGCTGTCCCGCGATCTATGGGCCCGAGCGTGGGCTTCACCGTCGCATCGTTCGCGGCGAGCACCGGATCGCTGGTGACGGAAGCGCGTTCACGTCGCGCATTCACGTCGACGACCTCGCTGCGTTGCTGCTCGCGATCAGGGACGCCGACGCGCGCGTCGTGCGCGGCGCCACCTTCGTCGTCGGCGACGCCGCCCCCGCGACCCAGCGCGAGATCGCCGAGTGGGTCGCGCGGGAGTACGACGTGCCATACCCGCCGCACGTCCCCGCCGAGGAGGTCCACGAGACCCTCCGCGCCGACCGCCGCGTCGACGGCTCACGCGCCCTCGCGGTCCTCGGCGTCACGCTCGCGTATCCCCACTACCGCGACGGAATGAAGCGAACACTCGACCGAGCTCCGCCGTAGCGAGGCAGGACGAGGCGCGACGAGGCGCGACGAGGCGCGACGAGGCGCGATGAGGCGCGACGAGGCGCGATGAAGAGTGGGTGCCGACCGGCCGTTAGGCATTTCGGGGCCGGCATTCGTGAACGATGGAAAGAAGCTGCAGGGGACCGGCGACGAGCAAGGCGGCTCCGCGTCGGGGGAGCGCTTGGGGCGGTACCTCGAGCCGCTGGCGGAGGCGCTCGTCGTCTTCGATGCCGCTACGCAGGTCGTGGCCTACACGAACGAGGCGATGGCGCGGCTGCGTGGATTCGCGACGAAGGCCGAGATGGAGGCCGAAGACACACCGATCTGGAGCCGGCGGTCGAGCGAGCTCCTGCACCGCGTCTTGCCCGCGCGGCGCGCCGCGTTCGAGCGCGGGGAGCACGAGCGGTACGTCGACGAGATCGCCCACACCCACAAGGACGGCACGACCGTGCGCGCGGAGCTCCTGTCGTTCCTGCAGCGCGACGAGGTGAGCGGCGCGCTGCTCGTGTGCGCGCGCTCACGGAGCTTGAGCGACGCGCTCTCCTCGCGACGGCACCTGCAGCGCCTCCTCGATCACCTCCCCGACCTCGTGTCGTTCTGCGATCTCGACAACCGCGTGCTCGCCTGCAACACGCGGCTCGAGCGCCTCTACGGCGTCGGGCCCGGTGAGCTGCTCGGCACGGTGCTGCCGCGCGCCACGCCGGTGGAGGCGCTCGGCGACGAGCCGCTGCGCGAGGACCGCTGGCTCACGTTCGCCGACGACGGGCACCGCGAGCTCGTCGAGATGCTCACCATCCTCGTCCGCGGGTCCGACGGCGAGAAGCTCGGGATCCTCGGGATCGGTCGCGACGTCACCGCCGCGCGCAAGACCGAGGAGCAGCTCCGCGCGGTGCAGAAGATGGAAGCGATCGGACGCCTCGCCGGCGGCGTCGCGCACGACTTCAACAACCTGCTCAGCGTCATCCTCTCGTACACGAACCTCGCGATCGAGACGCTGCCGCCGCAACATCCGCTCCAGGAAGACTTCGCGGAGATCGTCGCCGCCGGAAAGCGCGGCGAGAGCCTCACGCGGCAGCTCCTCACCTTCAGCCGCCGCCAGCTGCTCCAGATGACGCCGCTCGTCATCCGCGACGTCGTCGACACGACCGGCAAGATGCTCGGACGCCTCATCGGCGAGGACATCGAGCTCCGCTTCTTCCACGACGGCGAGCCCGCCGCGGCGAAGGTCGATCGCGGACAGCTCGAGCAGGTCATCGTCAACCTCGTCGTCAACGCGCGCGACGCGATGCCCGAAGGCGGACGCCTCACGATCGGGACGCGGTGCATGACGCTCGACGCGCACGAGGCGGCGCCGCTCGACCTCCCCGCCGGGACGTACGTGTGCCTCTCGGTCGAGGACAACGGCGTCGGGATGGATCCGCCGACGCTCGCGCGCACCTTCGAGCCGTTCTTCACCACGAAGGGGCTCGGGAAGGGGACCGGCCTCGGCCTCGCGACCGCGTACGGCATCGTGAAGCAGAGCGGCGGCGCGATCACGATCGAGAGCATGCCCGCCGTCGGAACGACGGTGCGCATCTACCTCCCGCGTCACGCCGGTACCGCGGTCGCGAGCTCGCCGAAGCCGCCGCCCGCGAACAAGGTGCGCGGCGCCGAGACGATCCTCGTCGTCGAAGACGAGGGGCCGCTCCGCACCGTCACGCGGCGCATCCTCCGCGCCGCGGGCTACGAGGTCCTCGTCGCGGCCAACGCGGAGGAGGCGCTCCGCATCGCGCACGAGGTCGGGGACCGCATCGACCTCGTCTTCACCGACGTCGTGATGCCCGGCATGAACGGCGGCGAGCTCGTCGAGCGCCTCGCCACGCTCTTCCCGCGCATCCGCGTCCTCATCACCTCCGGCTACACCGACGAGAAGCTCGCGCGGAGCGGGGTCGGCGAACATCGCTTCCTCGCGAAGCCCTACGAGCCGGCGCAGCTCGTCGACGCGATCCGCCTGGTGCTGGACGAGGCGAGCCTTCCGTAACGGGCCGCCGCCGGTGAGGCCGCGCGTCCATCGTAGTATGCTCCACCTTCCATGGCCGCTCGTCGACAGACGCCACAGACGCCGCAGCTCCGAGGGGAGGCGGTGGTGAGGAACATCCTCGCCGCGGCGGTGGCGGAGCTCTCACAGAAGGGATTCGCCGCGCTCTCGATCGAGGAGGTGGCCGCGCGCGCCGCCGTCGCGAAGACGACGGTGTACCGCCGCTGGCCGACGAAGGGCGAGCTCGCGGTGGCGGCGATGAAGCACGTCGCCGGCGACATCATCCGCATCGAGGACACCGGCTCGCTCCGCGGCGACCTCATGTTCCTCCTCCGCTCGTTCCGTGACTTCGTCTCGTCGCCGCGCGGTCAGGGCCTGATGCGGATGATGGTCGTCGACGTCGCGAACGAGGAGATCAGCGAGTTCGCGCGCCGCGTCCGCGAGGAGAAATCCCACGAGCCGCACCAGATCGTCCATCGCGCGATCGCCCGCGGCGAGCTCCCGCGCGGGACCGATCCGACGCTGCTGTTCGAGGTCATCTTCGGAGCGGTGCAGCACAGCCTGTGCTTCATGCACTCCCCGATCGACGACCGGCAGCTCGAGACGATCCTCGAGCTCGTGCTCACCGGCGCCGAGAACGGCGGCGCGATCCCGAAGCGCGCGCCCGCGAAGAGCGGCGCCCGTTCGCGCAGCACGCGACCTTGAGCTCCAACCGTGCTTGGATGCGCGGGTGCCATGAGACGCTTCGAAGCAGCCGTCGTCCTCGTCGTCCTCGCCGGCTGCAAGCCGAAGCCACCGCCGGCCGAAGTCGACGCCGGCACGGTCGCGGTCGCGGTCGCGGGCTCGACGCTGATCGACGAATGCGAGTCGATGAAGCCGAGGGCGGCGGTCGCGTGCGACGACCTCGGCGATGCCTATGCGGAAGGAAAGGGCATGCCCGCCGACGCGGCCAAGGCCGTCGCCGCGTACCAGCGATCTTGCGACAAGGGCTTCACGATCGGCTGCACGCACCTCGCGAAGCACTACCTCGAGGGGCGCGGCGTCGCGAAGGATCCGGCGAAGGCGGCCGAGCTCCTCGACGCGACGTGCAAGCGCGGGCTCGACATCGCCTGCGATCAGCTCGGCGAGCTGTACGACAAGCAGGTCCCCCCGGACGAGGCGAAGGGCGCGGAGGCGTTCCGGCGCGGCTGCGACCTCGGCTACGCGCGCGCGTGCCGCGAGCTCGGTCGTCACTACCGCGACGGCAGAGGCGTGCCGAAGGACATCAAGCTCGCTCTGCCGCTCTACGAGAAGGGTTGCATGGGCGGTGACGCAGTGACCTGCTACGACCTCGGCGAGATGTTCGCGGAGGGCATCGGCGTCCCGATCGACAAGGCGAAGGCGCGCGACTGGTACACGAAGGGCTGCGACGCGAAGTTCGAGCTCTCGTGCACGAAGGCGAAGGAGCTCCGCTAGCTTCAGCGCAGCGAGCGGAGGAGCTCCTCGGCGGCCTCGCGGTCGAGGCGGAGCGCGCGCTCGGCGGTGGAGAACGAGTAGCCCGCGCGCGCGAGGGCCCCGAGCCAGCGCTGCCGTTCGCGCGCGTCGATCTCCGCCGTCGCCTTGCGCGAGAAGGCGCCGATCCGCTTCTTGCGCAGGAGCGACGCCGCCGCCGCGAGCTCCGTCGCCGGATCCTGATCGATCGACGCCCGCGCGAGCTCGCTCGCGATCCCGCGCTTCGCGAGGTCGAACGAGACCGCGCGGCGCGACTTGCCCTCGCGCGCGAGACGCTCCGCGCGGTGCTTCGCGTACGTCACGTCGTCGAGGAGCCCGCTCGCCTGGAGTCGCTCGATGACGGCCTCTGCCCGCTCGCGTGCGGTGTGGGCCCCGGCCTCGATCGCCTCGGCGTCGACCTCCGCCTTGCGCGCGCGGCGCGCCCAGCCGTCGATGCGCCGCGCGAGCACGCGCCTCATCTCCGCGACCGAAGCGGGGCGGTTCGTGAGGTACGCGAGCGCCCACTCGTGCACCGCGGCTTGGGTCGGCGGCGTCATCTGTGGACGAGCACTTCTTGCCGGCAATGATCGAACGGCCAGAGCTGAGCGCCGTCGTAGCAGTGGAGCTGCTTGCTCGCCGCCTCGACGTCGCCCGCGATCGTGACCTTGCCGTCCTGCGCGAGCTGGATCACGAAGTCGGGAGCGACCTCGAGGATGGCGCGCGGGACGGACGCGGGATTCGTGACGAAGTCTCCGGGGAGAACGGCCGCTTCGTACCCCGAGCTCAGGACGAAGTCGTCGCCGGCGCTGACGATCGACCCCATGTGCCGACCCACCGGCGGCGCGCTGCGCTTGCCGACGAGGGAGAGGTCCTTCGGCGAGAGCTCGTAGATGAAGAGCCGCTGCTTCGCCTCGCACGACATGAAGACGCGTCCGCCGGCGCCGATCGCGCCGTAGATGCAGCTCGCCGGAATCCTGGCGTGGAGCGCGGGCTTCTTCGCGCGCCGGAGGTACACCTGCGTCTCGGTCATCGTGTTGTTGATCGAGATCGTGAGGATCGAGCCGTCGTCGCCGACGCTCACGAGCGATTCGTCGAGGCGATGGCTGTTCGGGAGATCGCTCGTCGTGCAGCCCTCCGCGCGGCAGATGCACACGACCTGCGCGGTGACGAAGTCCTTGGCGGACTTGTAGTCCGTGAAGGCTGCATACGCGTCGTTGCGTCCGTGGCCGCTCCAGCCGGACTTCGAAGGCGCCTTCCCGCACCCGTCGGCCGAGAAGGGCTCGCCCGGGTCCGGCGCGCCGGCGGGAGCGCCGTCGAGCCGCGCGAGCAGCGTGCGCTGCTTGCGCTGCCGCAGCTCGAGCGCGCCGCGGTGATACGTCCACTCGGCGTCGAGCTGCTGCGTCTTCGGACGGCTCCAGTCGACGACGGCGTTTCCCTTGGGGTCACGAACGACGAGCCCATCGGAGAGCTTCAGCGAGTAGGCGTTGTCGGCGCGGAACGTCGGGAGGTCGCAGCGGTTGTCGCTCCGCGGCGTGCCTTCTTTCACGCACTGGATCGGATGTGTCCTCGACGCGTAGCCCTGGATCTCGTCGTAGCTCGCGGCGCGCACGACGCCCTGCTGCGGCAGCACGACGAACCTGGTGGCGCCGGAGCGGACCATGAAGTCGGCGGCGCCGCGCGGGACATGCACCTCCGGCGGGAAGATGCCGGGGTTCGGGATCCGGAACTTGAGCTTCGTCGTCTTCTTCGACGCCAGGTCGGTGAGAAGAACGCCGTCGTCACACACGCCGATCACGCGCGCGCCCTCGGCGTCGGCCTCGCTGCCGAGCTTTCGCCCGGGGCTGCACGAAGCCCCGATGCTCGCCGTCTTCCCGCCCGGGACCTCCACGAGCTCGACCGTCTTCGACGCCGCGTAGAACGCGGTCGCGCCGTAGAAGCCGCGTGCGACGTAGTCGCCCGCCATCACCTCGCCGCCGCCGCTGCCCATCGGCGACATGCGGCCGTTGATGTCGAGGACGTAGAAGCCCTCCTTGAACGTGGACAGCGCCTTGCCGTCGACCGACGAGACCCCACCGCGACCGGCGACGTACTTACCGCTCGGATCGAAGACGACGTTCGCGCCGTCGATCGCGCCGAGGACGTTGCCGCTCGCGACGTCGTAGAACGTGGTCTCGTTCTTCCACGTCGCGCCCGTTCGCGTCACCGCGATCGTCGTCTGGTCCGGCGAGAAGCGGAGCGCGAGGATGTCGGTCGGCTTCGAGGGCGGCGGGAGCGTTCGCTTGCGCGCGGTGTCGTCGAGGATGTCGACGCTCGAGTCGTCGAGCGCGACGGCGACGAGGGGCGAGGCGGACGTCGCGGTGATGACCTCGTTCGTCGAGGCCGGGCCCGCGAGCGGCGTGATGCGGACGAGCTCCGGCTTCTCGGGCGTGAAGCGCCAGACCTCCGTGCGCGTCACGGCGACGATCCCGTTCGAGACCCACGCCGCGCCGATGAAGCCGCCCGGACCTGTGAAGAGGACCGCGCGCGACGGAGCCGCCGTTGCCTTCGGCGCCTCGACCACCGGCGCGAGCGCGACCGGCGCCGGGGCCGGCGGCACCACGACGGGCGCCGGCCGATCCGGCGCGCCGCAATGAACGAGCGCTCCCGCGAGCGCGGCGAGGTAGAAGCGCGTCATCGTCGCGCGAGCTTACAAGATACTAGCGCCACACGAGCGTGCGCCACGCGTCGCGTTCGAAGACGTCCGGCCGGCGGCCTTCGAGGAGGGGAGCGTAGCGCGCGATGACGGCGGGGACGTCGGTGGAGACGAGCCCGGAGAGCACGAGCGATCCGTCGACGCGCGTAGCGATCGTGGGGGCGAGCTCGAGGAGCACGTCGCGAAGGATGTTCGCGATGACGACGTCGAAGCGGCCGTCGGGCGGCCACGTCGTCGCGAACGCGACGCGGTCCCGTACCCCGCTGCGCTCCGCGTTGTCCTTCGCGGCGGCGACGGCCTCGGGATCGATCTCCACGCCGACGGCCTCGCCGCCGAGCTTCGCCGCCGCGATCGAGAGGATGCCGGAGCCGCTGCCGACGTCGAGGAGGCGAAAAGGCCGTCGCGGCGCGTATGCCCCGAGCGCCTGGAGGCACATCCGCGTCGTCTCGTGCCGTCCGTCGCCGAACGCGCGCGTCTTCGCGAGCACGATCGTGCGATCGTCCGTGGCGTGATCGTCGCTGACGACACGGAAGCGCGGCGGGACCTCGATGACGGTCATCCGCCGGGACGCGCGGCCAAGAAGCGAGAACGAAGCTCGCCCGCGTCGCGGCGCGAGAGGCGTGTCGTGCGTCCGAGCTCGGCCTTGCGCTTCACGCCGAGCGCGAAGCGCGGCACGTGCTCTGCGGCGACGACGAGCTCGACCTCCGCCTCGAGGACTCCCCCGGACGCGTGGTCGAGGATCGCGAGGAGCGTCGGGTGCTTGGTCCCGCCGGGCGAGAGGTCGTCGGCCTGGTCCTCGGTCAGCGGGCCGAGGACGGCGCGGAAGCGGCCGGTGCGGTCTGGCACCGTGCGGCCGATCGCCATGTCGACGCCGAGCGTCGTGTTGCGAACGCCGAGCGTCACGCGCTGCTCTTCGCGCAGCTCCGTGCGCCGGAGGACGAAGCACTCGATGTCGAAGGGAACGCCCGGGAGGAGCTTCCCCGCGAGGAAGCGCGTCGACTCGACCGTGCGTGCGCGCACGCCGAGGACCGGCGCGAGGCCCAGGCGTACGAGCGGCGCGAGGCCGTTCTTCGGCGGAGTCGCTTGCGCGTCGACGCCGACGAACGCCGCGACGCGCGAGGTGAACGCGTCCGATGCGTCGGAGCGATGTCCTGCGTGGAGGCGGTGCCGCTGCCAGGTCCGGAAGAACAGACCGAGGATGCGGTGATGGAAGATGTCGTAGAAGGCGCGTAGCCCGGGCGTGTCGCTCTGCTCGGACGCGAGCACGTCCTCCGTCATGTTCGTCGGCAGCGGTGAGACGACGCCGAAGAGGCCGAGGAACGTCGTCCGTATCGTCGTGAACGGCGGGTCCTGCGTCGGGAACGGCGGGCGAACGAAGCTGACGTCGCTCGTGTGGAACACGAGCTCGGGATCGTGCTCGAAGCGGAGCGCCTCTTTCGCGGCCGGGCCCGCGTGACCGACGGGGACGGCGTCCGGGCGCATGCGCTCGACGAGATCGACCGCGTCGAAGAACCCGAAGCTCTTCGCCTCGCGCTCGAGCAGGCGCCTCAGGTGAGCGTCGACGATCCGCTTCGCGCCGGCCATGTGAACCGATGACGGGAGGGCGTGCCTTCGAGGCTCACCCGCGTGAACGAGTTGATGGAAACGTACGACGCGAAGAAGCGATCGAGCACGGCGCCGAAGAGGTACATGTCGCCGGCGCCCGTGAAACCGCTGTCGGCGACCTCGATGTCGATCGCCACGCCGCGGACGGGGACGCCGCGATGGAGCTGGTCGGCGGGCGAGACCTTCACGCGCTGGAGCGCGGCGAGGCGAAGCTCGTTCGAGCGCGCGGCCTGAGCGTCGACGCGCGCGTGGAAGTTGTAGACGTCGAGCGCTGCGCGCAGCACGTTCACGTCCGTGATCGCAGAGAGGTTCATCGCCGCGTGCGCGACGACGCGCCATTGCTGATCACGCCCGAAGGGCGGCGGCACGTACGCCGTCGGGGGCGCGAGGTTCCGGAACGTCGCGACCGCCGGCGACGACGCGGTGGGGACGCAGATCTCTCCGGCGCGGATGGCGCGTGCGAGCGACCGGTTCGTGGCGAGGAGATCGATCGAGATCGCCTCTGCGTCGGGGAGCACGCCCGAGTCGCGCGCCGTCCCGAAGGAGATGACGGTGTCGGCGCCGCCGCCGACGACGCTGGGCCGGACGTGCGCAGCGTAGAACGCCTTCTGCGCGGCGCCGCCCAGGTAACTGAAGTCGTAGAACGAGGAGAGGACCGCCCGCGAGCCACCTTCCGCGATCGCCTCGACCTGCGTGATGGCGTAGACCTCGGCGTGTCCGGGCGCGAAGCCCGCGGGGCGGACGAGGTACTCGTCCTTCGCGGGGCGGACCGCGAGCGGCTCCGCCGTGGCCGCGAAGACGTTCACGATGGGGACGCAGTGAAGCGCGATCGCGTCGCGATCGACACGGACGTCGGCGGGCGGCGGCGAGTCGAGCCGGAGCACGATCGAGAATCGGTTCGCGGTCTTCGAGATCTCGCCGAGGCGCGCCAGCCCGACGACGTCGACGAAGGCGAACTTCGCGGGGAGCGCGTAGTACTCCTCGAGCAGGCGCGGCCCTGCGAACGCGGTCGTGGGCGCCGGCAGGAGCGCCTCGTTCGCCTCGAAGCCGACGCTGCGCACCGCGTTTCGACCGAGATCGACGTCGCGATCGCCGCTCGGCCCCGCCGCCCGGATGGCGGCCGACTCCACGCGCTCCTGGACCCAGGTGAGGAGGCTGAGGCTGCGCCTCGTCTCGCCGGCGAAGTGGAGGCGGACGCGGTCGGCGCCGAGCGGCGCGATGGGCATCGCGAGCGGCATCTTCAGGTCGATGCGGAGCTCGTATTTGCCGCCCGCGAGCGGCGTGGCGCGGACGTCGTCGATGACCCACGGCATCAGCTCGCAGTCGGAGGTCGACCGGAAGGTGCACGGCGTCCCGTCGACCTTCACGCTCGCGAACTCGGTGCCCGCCGGGACCAGCATGCGCTCGCGCAGCACGGTCGGCAGCGGCGTCAGCTCGAGGATCGCGGCCGAAGGCATCGGCCGGACGACGTCGGGGAAGAGAAGCTGGGCGATGCCCTGGATCGCGTGCGGGAGCTCGTCGTCGAGCTTCTGCCGGACGCGGCCCGTGAGGAACGCGACGCCTTCGAGCAGGCGTTCGACGTCCGGATCGCCGCTGCGCTCGGCGAGCATGGGCGCGAGCGCAGGGTGTGCTGCCGCGAACTCGCGGCCGAGCTCGCGCAGGTACGCGAGCTCGTCTTGGTAGTAGTGATTGAAGTCGCTCATGTCAGCGCGTCGAGCCGCTCGCTCGCTCTTCGATCGCGCGCACGGCACGCTTCGCGCGACGGCGCACCTCGACCGGGAGCGACTCGTCGGCGTTGATCGCGGAGAACGCGGCGCGGGTCTCCATCGTCTTGCCGAGGCCGCGCTGCGCCTCCGCCTCGTTCCAGCGAAGCTTCCAGTCCTTCTTCGACAGGTCGCCGAGTGAAGCGGCGTCCGTGAGGACGTCCTCGAACTTCCTCGCGTGGGAGAGCTGCGCCCAGTACTCGGCGCGGAGCTCGTCGTCCTCCGGGGCGAGCGCGACGGCCTTCGCGAAGACGCTCGCCGCCTCTTCATCCGCGCCGATCGACGCCTTCGCCCGAGCGAGCGAGCGGAGGGGGCCGGCCGCCTGCGGATGCGCCTCGGCGAACCCCGTGAGCGCCGGGATCGCGTTCGAAACGGCCGTGATGTCCTTCGGATCGCGCGGCCAGAAGCGAAGGACGAGCGCGGTCTGGTCGTTCGGATCGAGCTCGAGCGCACGATCGAGCGCGGCGCGGCCCTCGTCGGCCTTGCCCTCCTCGAGGTGGCAGCAGGCGAGCTCGACGTGCGCCCACGCGGGCGCCGGCGTCTTCTGGAGCTCGGCTTCGATCGCGGTCCGCGCCTCGGCTTGCCGCTTCGTGTTCCGCAGCGCCGCGATGCGTCCCATGCGCGCGCGCTCGGACTCCGCGTCCGTTCCTTTCGCCGCGAGTGCGCGATCCGCCGCCGCGAGAGCGACGTCGAAGCGGCCCTCGGCCTCGTGGTACGCGAGCTGCTCGAGGAAGTAGGCGGCGGTGCGGCCCGGCGCGTCCCACGCCTCCTTCAATGCCTCGATCACGCTGTCGCTGCGCACGTACACCAGCGACTCCGCGTCGCGCGGATCCTCGTAGATCGAGACGAGGACGCCCATCTTCACGAGCGCATCCATCGCCGGCTTGCAGTCGGGCTTCGCCTCGAGCGCGAGCGACATCTCCTCCGCCGCGCTCTGCAGCGCGTTGAGCGAGATGTGGAGCTGGCCGACGGCGAGGTGGTAGTCGGCGTCGCCGCTGAAGGTCTCTCGGATCGACTGGAGCTGCTTCATCGCGCCGGCGTGATCGCCGGTGTTCGCGAGCGCGTTGCCGAGGTTCATCTTCGCGGCGTGATCGTTCGGATCGACGGACGAGATCATGCGGAGCGTCGACATCGCCCGCTTGTAGTCGTTCGCGGCGAACGCCTGCTGCGCCTTGGCCCACAGCTCCTGCTTGCTGATGAACGCCTCGAGGCTCGCGAGCAGCGCCGCGTTCTCGGTCCGCCACGCGGTGTCTTTCGGCGCGCTGCCGATGAACTGGCCGGACCACCGGCGCATCGCGTCGATGCCGAGACCGTCCGTGGCGAGGCCCTCGAACTCCTTGCGCGGGACGGGCACGCGCGTCGGTACCCCTTGCCGCTTCGCCAGCTTGTCATCGAGGTTGATCAACACCCACTCGCCCGCGTCAGCGTCACTCATGGCGACGATGCTAACCTGAGCCCGATGACCCCGCCGCACGGGATCGACCTCACCGCCTACGCTGCCGTCTCCGCCGATCTCGCCGAGGGCGACCGCACGTTCTCCGAGGTCCTCGCCGCGAGAGACCTCACGGATGCGCAGTGGATGGACGCGACGCTCTACTGGGGCCAGCGCATGGGCGAGCACGCGATCGCGTTCTCGGACGCCTTCGCGCAGGCCCAGGACGCGAAGCGCCCGCTCGTCTCGCTATCCGTTGCGGAATGGTTCGCGCTCGAGCGCGCGATCGATACGCGGGGACTGCCGAAGGCGCTCCGGGAGCGTTCGCTCGGCCTCGCCGACTACAGCCGTTTGATCCGGCACTGGGCGAAGAAGATCGCGACGGACTCGAACGTGCAGCGAGAGCTGGCTGACCTAGGCAGCCGGGACGGGGGCGTGTAGCGTCGTCTGCCCTGGATGGCTGAAGATCTCGAGAAGCTGCTGGAGGAGACGTCCGCTCTCCGCGCCCCTCTCACCGCCGACGAGCCCGCTGGAGCCGACATCTCGCTCGAGCCCGAGTTCGAGGCGATCAAGCTCGAGATCGACAAGCTGACGGGCATCGACGGATTGACGCCGGATTGGGATCTCGTCCGCACGTCGGCCGAGGACCTCCTCGCGAGCCGCACCAAGGACCTGCGCCTCGCCGTGTGGCTCACCGTCGCGGGCGTGCATTCCTCGGGCTGGCACGGCCTCGCGCGCGGTCTCGTCGTCTGTCGTGCGCTCATGGTCGACCTGTGGGAGGTCGCCCTTCCCAAGCGAGACAAGGCACGCAGCAACATCATCGGCTGGCTCGCGGAGAGGGCCGTTCCGCGCGTGCAAGAGCTGTCGGTCGAGATGAGAGACGGCGCGGACGTGCGCGCGGCGTTCGAGCTCGTGACGGACATCGATCGCGTGGCGAGCGAGAAGCTCGGGGACGCGTTCCAGGGGATCCGCGCCTTCATCTCTGCGATGAAGTCGCGCGTCGCCGACATCCCGAAGCCGCCGCCGACGCCTCCTCCTCCGCCGCCGGCCGACTCCGCGCCGGGCTCCGACCCCCCTCCCTCTTTCGACGCTCCGGCTGCGGAGCCGGCGCCGAGCGGCGGTGTCGCTCTCTCGACACGAGCGGCGGACGCCGACGCGACGACGGCGACGATCGCCGGCACCCTCGTCGCGCTCGCTCGTTCGATCGCGATGGTGGAGCCCGCGCGAGCGTGGGCCTATTCGCTTCACCGGCGGGGGATCTGGCTTCGCATCGAGCGCGGCGCCTTCGACGCAGCACCGCTCGACGGTGCGCCGGACGCCGCGACGCGCGAACGGCTCGGAAGCCTCGCGAACGAATCGCGCTGGCTGGAGCTCGTCTTCGCGGGCGAAGAGGCCTCCGCTCTCTACCCGAGCTGGCTCGACCCGCATCGTTTCGTGGCGCTCGCCCTCGAGCGACTGGGCAGCGCGTTCAACGATGCCCGCGCGACGGTCGGCCGCGACACGACGGACTTCGTTCGCCGGCACCGGCGCCTCCTCGACGCAAAGTTCACGGACGAGACGGCGGCGGCGGCGATCGAGACCGTGGCCTGGCTCGAAGCGGAGACGCAGCGCTGGCACGGCACCGCGCTCGCCGACGTCGGACGTCACGAAGATCGGCAGCTCGCCGCCCGCTTCGCGGATGCACGAAACCTCGTCGCGAGCGGGCGTCATGCGGAGGGCCTCGCGTTCGCGATGCAGCTCGCGCGGCGCGGCTCCGATCCGCGCGACCGCTTCCGCGCAAACCTCGACGTCGCGCGGCTCGCGAGCCAGGTCGGTGCGAACGACGTCGCGCGGCCGATCCTGGAGTCGCTCGTCGCCGACGCGACGCGGCACGATCTCGAGCGATGGGAGCCCGCGCTCGCAGCGCGCCTCTCCGCCGGTCTCTATCGTGTGCTCCCGGCGGACGCCCCCGAGCGCACGACCGCCTTCGAGACGCTCTGCCGGATCGATCCCGGCCTCGCGCTCCGCGTCCAGGGTCGCGCTCACACGACCAGCGACGGCGCAGCCCCACCCGCGCCGATCGCGATCCCGCTTCCCACCTACGTCGCGGCGCTCGCGCCGAGCGCTCCCGAGAACGCGCCGTCTGCCGAGCCGGAGTATCAGCCCGACTACCCGTCGTACGAGTCGTACGACGACGGGGGTGGGCTATCCGCATGGATGAACGATGACGACGACTAGCCGCCGAGCCGCCTTGTCAGATGCGGCAATTAGACGGAACATGCGTGACTCGTCCGAGTCCTGAGAAGAAGAGGGTACCTCCATGGCAAACGAAGGATCCGTCGCACCGCCGGAACGCATCAACATCAAGTACAAGCCGTCGACGGGCGACGCGAAAGAGGAGATCGAGCTCCCGCTCAAGATGCTCTTCCTCGGCGACTACACGGGCCGTCCGGACCCGCGCGCGCTCGAGGATCGCAAGCCGATCAACATCGACAAGGACAACTTCGACCAGGTGCTCGGCGAGCAGAAGCTCGAGCTCAACATGGCGGTCAACGAGACCATGTCCGGGAACGAGGGCGCGTCGCTCAACGTGAACCTGAAGTTCAAGAAGCTGAGCGACTTCGGCCCCGAGGCCGTCGCGCAGCAGGTCCCCGAGCTGAAGAAGATGATCGAGCTCCGCGAGACGCTCACCGCGCTCAAGGGCCCGCTCGGAAACACGCCGGCGTTCCGGCGCAAGATCCAGGATCTCCTGGCAGACAACGCGAAACGCGACCAGCTCATGAAGGAGCTGGGCCTCGGTGACGAGCCGAAGGCGGGAGGCTGAACATGGCTGAAGAGCAAGCAGCGGGCGCAGCAGCGGCGACCGAGACCGCCGAGGGCTCACTCCTCGACGAGATCCTCGGCGCGACCCAGATGCAGCCGACCGATGACGGCTACGACATCGCGAAGAAGGGCGTCCACGCCTTCATCGCCAACCTCCTCACGGAGAGCAGCAGCCAGAGCGCGAAAATCGATAAGTCGGTCGTCGACGCGATGATCGTCGAGATCGACAAGAAGATCTCGAAGCAGCTCGACGCGATCATGCACAACCCGGCCTTCCAGAAGCTGGAGTCGGCGTGGCGCGGGCTCAAGTTCGTCGTCGATCGCACCAATTTCCGCGAGAACATCAAGATCGAGCTCCTCAACGTCTCGAAGGACGACCTGATCGCCGACTTCGAGGACGCGCCCGAGATCACGAAGAGCGGCCTGTACAAGACCGCGTACACGGCCGAGTACGGGACCTTCGGCGGCAAGCCGATCGGCGCGATCTTCTCGAACTACGAGTTCGGCCCCGGCGCGCAGGACATGGAGCTCCTCAAGAACTGCGCGGCCGTCGCGGCCATGGCGCACGCGCCGTTCTTCGCCGCGGCGGGGGCGGCGTTCTTCGGTCAGAAGGACATGCTCGCCCTTCCGAACCTGAAGGACCTCGCGTCCCACTTCGAGAGCCCGCTCTATACGAAGTGGAACTCGTTCCGCGACACGGAAGACGCGCGTTACGTCGGCCTCCTGATGCCCCGCTTCCTCCTCCGCCTCCCGTACGGCGAGAAGACGATGCCGATCAAGAGCTTCAACTACTCGGAGGACACCGTCGACAAGCACGACGAGTACCTCTGGGGGAACGCCTCCTACGCGATGGCCTCGCGCCTCGCCGACAGCTTCGCGAAGTACCGCTGGTGCCCGAACATCATCGGACCCCAGGCCGGCGGAACGGTCGAGAACCTCCCGCTTCACCAGTACGAAGCGATGGGCGAGATCCAGACCAAGACGCCGACGGAGATCATGCTCTCCGAGCGTCGCGAGTTCGAGCTCTCGGAGCAGGGTTTCATCGGCCTCACGTTCCGCAAGGACTCCGACAACGCCGCGTTCTTCTCCGCGAACAGCTGCCAGCGGCCGAAGAACTTCGGTCAGTCGCCGGAGGGCAAGGAGGCGGAGCTCAACTACCGCCTCGGCACGCAGCTCCCGTACATCTTCGTGGCGTGCCGCATCGCGCACTACCTGAAGGTCATCCAGCGCGAGCAGATCGGAACGACGAAGGAAGCGGGCGAGCTCCAGAGCGAGCTCAATCAGTGGATCTCGCAGTACGTCGTCGACCAGGACGGCGTCTCCGCCTACATCCGTGGCGTGCGTCCGCTGCGCTCCGCCGCGATCACGGTGTCCGAGGTCCCCGGCAACGCGGGCTTCTACAAGGTCGACATGAAGGTGCGCCCGCACTTCAAGTACATGGGCGCCTCCTTCACGCTGAGCCTCGTCGGCAAGCTCGACAAGAGCTAGGTCGCGAGACGCGAGCAGGTAGAGCGGGCGCCTCGTCGGGCGCTCGCTCTACTTTTTTGTCGTGGTCCTGCTGGTGACGCGGGACCAGAGCGAGTCCTCGTCGACGACCATCGTGCCGCCCGGGGCGAAGGTGAACGAGCGCTCTTGTTCGGAGCGGCGTAGCTCGCGCGCGAGCTCGTCGCGGACGAGCACCTGCTCGAGGACGCGGATGCCGCCGTCGAGGTACTGGATCGAGCTCGAGAGACGGTACTCGACCTTCCCGGGGACGCCTGGCTCGCTGTTGACCGCGTAGTCGACGCGCTCCTGGCTGATGTGCGCGACGCGATCGAGGACGCCGAGGCGGGGCTGGAAGACGCTCACGGCCGTCTCGCAGCCCGCTTCGGCCTTCCGTGCCTTGCAGCCGTCGTCCTGCGCGACGACGACGACGGCCGGCCCGAGCCGCTCGATCGTGAACGTCGACTTCGGGCGGCCGCGGAAGGTGCCGACGGCGTAGACCTCGGCGGTGCCGTCGATCGTGCGGAGGAGAGCGAGCGCGCCGCCGGCGGTGCCGTCTTCGAACGTGTGGGAGCGCATCCAGGCGGCCTTCAGCCGGTCGCCGCCGCCGCCCATGACGATGGCGCCCTCCTCGATCTTCGTCGGCGTGCCGCCCTTCAGGACGTCATCCTGGAGCGGTGCGCGGCCGGTACAGGCGCGGGCATTCTCCTCTAGCTGCGCCCGCGTCGGATCGAAGGACGGAAAGACGAGCGGCCAGATCTGCTCCTCGCGGAGCGAGACCGCTGCGCGCTCTTCTTTCTTCGGCGGTCCAAGGTGCGTGAAGCATGCCGGGAGCGGGGCCAGTTGCCGTGCGTCGTCCTCGGTGCGCGGGCGCTCCTCCGTCGCGGCGCATCCCGCGAGGAAGACCGACGAGAGCAGCCCGAGCCAGAAGACCGTGCGCACGGCCCACAGGATACGAGGCGCCCGCCGCCGACCCCAGTTCTCGGCGATACAGCACACGATACGTCCCCCCTGTATCAGGCGATACACCCCCCCCGCGCACTATCCGAGCTCGGATGTCATGCCGCGCAACCCGCGAGAAAATCAGCGATCGTTCGCTGAACCGGGCCTGCGCCCATTGACCGCAACGAGCCGGCATGGAGAATGCTCAAGTCATCTGCAGGCAAGGAGCTCACGAGGAACAACATGGCTCAATTCGGAATTTTCGTAGCGTTCGGTGACAACAAGTCGGCCAAGATCAAGGGCAACTCCGCGGTTGCGGGTTACGAGGACTGGGTCCTCGGTCATTCGGTGCAACTCAACAGCCGGGCGGACCGTACGGACGGCCCTGCGGGCAAGACGGCGAAGAAGGTGACCGCGCATGTCGACGGCCTGTCGCTCATGCTCCACGGCGGCAGCGCGACGGCGGAGATGTACAAGACGCTCTTCGCGACGACGGCGCTCGCTCAGGTTCACATCCACCAGTGCCTGCAGCCCGTCGACAAGGCGGCCAAACAGGCGCCCGATCTCGTCCAGAAGATCGAGCTCAAGGACGTGTTCATCACGTCCGTCTCCGAGAACTGGATGCCCGATGGAGAGCGCTCGGTGCAGGTCACGCTCGAGTTCGCCCACATCATGTTCACGGAGGGCAAGAAGACCGCCGACTTCACCGTGCGCAACCTCACCAAGGCAGGCGGCTGACCCTCCGTCGCGGAGCGGTCCCCACCAAGAATTCGGGGCGTAGCCCCATCAACGTAGAAGAAGAGAGAGCAGGATCATGGGAAGAGTCATTGGGCTGAAGGCAGGAACGATCGAGGGTGATGTCAGCGTTACGGGGGTCGAGAAGAACATCCGCGTCGACTCCGTCTCCGTAGGCGCGTCTGCGCAGATCACGTACGACTCGAGCGGCGGCGGCCATGTCCAGATCGGGGACGTCTCGCTCCTCATCAAGTACGGGGAGTGGGTCGCCGAGCTCCAGAAGGCGTGCTTCGACGGGCTCATCTTCGAAACGGTCACGATCATCGAGGTCGACCAGAAGAACGAGGCTCAGGGGAGCGCAGAGGCGAAGCTCGTGCGCACGATCAAGCTGACGAACGCGTACATCTCGAACATCGGCCTCGGCTGGGACGGCCCATACGCGACCTGCAGCCTCAGCTTCGCGTTCGAAAAGTGGGATCTCACCTACGAAGCGAAGTCCGGCGCGAAGATGGCGAGCCGCGACCTGATGGCGACCACCTGAGTCGCGTGAGTCACACGACATGAGCACCCGAAGGTCACTCTGAGCGGGCACTCGCTGCTCCGCCGCATTCGCGAGCCCGCGCTCGCGGCTCCTCGACGGGTCGTTTCCGTCGAGGAGACACGGGCGGCCGTGCTCGACCATCTGCGCGCCATCTTCACGACGCGCGCGGGGTCGGCCCTCGTCGGAGCCGACTACGGCATCCTCAGCGTCACCGACATCCTGCACTCGTGTCCTGACGCGATCGGAGACGTCCTCAAGAGTCTTCAGTCCGCGATTCGCAAGTACGAGCCGCGCCTCATCAACCCGGTCGTGAAGCACGTCGCGGGAGCGGACGGGACCGACGTGCAGATTCGCTTCGAGATCACCGCCGACATCCTCGACGGTGGGAAGCGTGTGCCTGTCAAGTTCAAGACTGCGATCGACGTGACGCGGAACGTCAGCGTCGACTGACCGCCTTCGTCGAAGACGGCACTAATGAAGTGAAGTGATAACGGAGATCAGGAGACGTAAATGGGCAGTTGGAGTTTGGTGAACGTCAGGCACTGGGACAGCCATCGGAACGGGGAGGTGTTCGGAAACTACATGCCGGTCGTGTTCCGGCTCAAGTACACCCCTTCCATGATGAGCTCCTTCAAGGAGATGCCGGCGCTGGAGTGGAAGGAGGTCATCACCCTCCTCGACCATGCCAAAGGCGAGTACTGGGTCTACATCGGGGATCAGTACCGCCGCTGCATCTCGAGTCCGACCTTCGCCACGTGGACGTACCGCTACATCATGGCGTACGAGTCGACGAAGAAGGGCATCGCCTACGACGAGCTGCAGGCGCCGACGATCTTGTATGATCGGAACGGCAGGCAGGTCTCCAAGGACGCGCTCCCGACGCTCAACTCCTCGCCCGAGAAGGCGAAGGCGGTCCGGGACTACCTCAAGCGCAACGGCGGAATGATGGACTGCACGGTGCGCGACTCGCCTGGAATCCAGACGCCCAAGGTCGGTGACGACACCGACAAGGAGCGCCTGCTGACCTTCGACTGCGGCCTGGCGGGCACCGGCCGGCGAATCTACTGCTGGCAATACCTGAAGGTGAGCTCCGCGACGCCGCAGGGCGCGTGGGTCAGGCAGTTCCAGTGGAACAACGGCTCACCGGGGCTCAAGATGACCGGCCTCAAGCGGGTGCAGCCGCCCGCCAACGTGTCCGTCGTCAAGCCCGGCGGCCTCGGGGCGGGGCAATACGAGTAGTGACCCTCCGATGAAATTCACGCAACCATCTCCAAACTTCTATTTCGTCTACGAACACGACCACGCCAACCGCGCACGAGCGTTTGCCGGCGACAAATGCCAGGACATCAACCAGCCGGCCAAGACCGTACAGAAGTTGGACACGCTCGTGTTCTGGGGCCACGGAACGCCCGCCGGCCTATGTGGAAAGGATGCCAAGGGGATCGTCGACGTCATCAAGAAGTGGCGCGCCCTCAATTCGAAGATCGAGACGGTCGAGATCCTCACGTGCAATTCGAGGCACGCCCCTGGCGGGAGTGATCCCTTCATCACGAAGCTGAAAAACCAGATGGGCTTCAGGTTGCGTAACGTCAAGGTCAAAGCCATGCCCATCCGGATGGGGCCGGGCGGTCTGCACGGAGATTCGATCCTGTTTGCGGACTACAATAGCAGGACGTGGTGCTACATGACGGCGCCGAGCGACCGGGAGCTGTTTTCGATGCGGTCGCTGTTCAAAGCGATCTGCGAGACGCTGCACGGCGACAACGCGGTGACCACCGCCACGTATCTGACGAGCTCCCCGCCGAGGAAGCCGAACGAGGGGGCCCCCTTGAATCCCTTTTCCAAGTGGGCAAAGGAAATCAAAGACATTCACGATTGCCAGCAGATTCAGGGATGGCTGGGAGGGAACGTTTCCCAGTTCATGAAGGACTTCCTGAAGGCCCTGGACGACGACGCGTTCCGGCGGGAGTTCATCGCGACCCGAAAGTACTCGATGAACTACGGCATGTTCGAGACCCTGAGGTCCGCGCTCGTCACGATCAAGTGAGACGCGCGCCGAGCGTGGCTTCGTCGAGGCGGACCTCCTCGAAGCCACGTGCGCGCACCGTCACTTCGAGCATTCGGCCCGCGATCGCCACGTCGATCGTGGGCTTCTTGCCGTTCCCCTGCGCGAAGAGCTCCGTCAGCACGACGAGCGCGGCCTCGCGCGCAGCGGCGGGATCGCTCCCCGCCGGGATCGACGCGGCGAGCTGGGTGACGGTCTGCCCGAGGCGCACGAGGAAGAGCTGATCGACGAGGGAGAGCGACGCCGCCGGGCTCGTGCCGCCTCTCGAAGCTTCGCGGTGGAGCACGTTCGCTTCGGCGATCATCGCGCCGCCGTCCGTGCTCGCGAGGAGGATGACGCCGGCGGCGGCCGCCTCCGTCGCGACGTCCTCCGTGACGGTCGCCTCGAGCGGGCCGGTGCCCGCGATCGGGCCCGTGATCGCGCACGGCCAGCCCGTCCGCACGAAGCTGGCCACGCACGCTGCTGCGACGAGCTCGGGTGCGGACGCGGCGCGAGAGCCGTTCAGCGCGATGGCGATCCAGCGCATCGCGTCCTGCGCCGCCGTTGCGCGGAGCGCCGACGCGCGCGGCGCGTCCGAGGCGCGGAGGCGGCGCTGCGAGCGCCCGAGGGACTCGAGGTCGTCGTGGCCGAGGAGCGCGGGGACGCCGCCGCAGATGACCGGCGTCGAGATCGCCTCGGCGCGGCGCGCCCAGCCCTCGAGCCGCTCGAGGTCACGCGGGCTCCCGTCGATGATGTGATCGACGACGACGAGGTCGAGCTGCGCGGCGTTCGCGAGCTCCGCGAGCACCGCGTCGACGTCGTCCGCCGCCGCGGGAAATGCGGTGATGACGACGTCTTCGTTCGCGGACGCGGTGAGGAAGTGGAGCCCGCGCCAAGCCCGTTCGATCGCGCGGACCTCCGGGTGAGACGCGAGCGCGCTCGCGGCCGCGTCGGCGCGGTTCTCCTCTTTCGCTTCGCGCGATCCCATCCCGTCGAGGATGTCGTCGAGGAGCGAGCTTCCGGCGGACGGGGCCTGTGGCGCCTCGAGCGCGAGCGAGCGGACATAGCCGTTCTCGGCACGGATCGACTCGGGGTGGAACGAGGCGAGCGACGAGAAGCGGTGCTCGACGCGCACGGGTTTGCCGCCGGCCGGGTTCGGCAGATCGACGACCACGCCGGGTGCGTGATGGGACATCGTCTGATCGAACGTCGCGTGCTCGAACCGGAGCGGACCCTTCCAGGCGCCGTCGATGGCGTGGTCGGCGCTCGCACGAAGAGGAGCGAGGACGAGGACGTTCATTCCGAGTCTTCGGGCGTGTCGACCATGCTGCGGTACTGCTTGTACGACTCCGCGAAGTCGGCGCCGAAGAGCGCTGCGAACATGCGCTTGTCGCCGTCGTCCATGTCGCCGTGCTTGCCGCCGTAGACGCGCCACAGCTCCTTGAAGCGCCACGGGCCCCACATGAAGTTCGTCTTGCCCTGCTTCTTCAGCTCCTCGAGCGCGGCGTCGGTCGCCTTCGGCGAGAGCTCGTCGAGGAGGGATTTGACCCCGCGCATGATCGCGTGGAGCAGCGCGAGCTGGTGAATCATGAGGTCGGCGAAGGTGCCTTCGATCGCCTTGTGCGCCTCGCGACCCTTCTGCGTCCAGTCGAGCAGGTGCTCCGCGAGCTCGCGCTCGTCCTTCGCGGTCTCGACGCGCCGCTCGGACTGCGCCGGGCCGCGCTGGATCTGCATCTGCGACGCGAACTGCCGGTAGCCGTCCCGGAGCGGGACGAACGCGCGGAGGAAGACCTCGACGGTGTCGCGCAGCTTCGTGAGGAAACGCGCGAGGTCTTCGGGATCGTCGAGCGGCTTCGCGTGCGGCAGGAGCGTGCTCGCGATCTCGCGGACACCCTGGAGCGCGATCTGCTCGAGCCGCCGCTGCTTCGGGTTGTCCGAGACGGGCGGCACGCTCGCGGTCGCCGCCTGCGCGGCCTGCTGGAGCTGGAACTGGCGCGCCTTCTCGAGCGCGGCCGCCTTCTTTCGCTCGAACTCGGACTGATCGAGGAGCAGCGTCGACTGGAGGTTCCCGCCGGGTGTCCCTTCGGCCGCCTCGAACTGCGCGCGAGCCGCTGCCAGCTTCGGATCGTTGAAGGCGAGCGTCTCGTTGATGTTCGTGATGAACGAGTTGTCGAGGATGCCCTCGTCGTCGCCGGTCGACGCCTCGCCGAGGCTCTGCGGGACGTTCTCCTCGTACGCCTCGACCGCGACCTCGGCGACGAGCGCGTCGATCGTGAGCGGCCCTATCCCGAACGAGTTCTTGTGCGGCTCGAGCGACGTCAGCGTGTGCGCCGGCGCGCGGTTTCCGCTCAGCTTCGTGCCGTTGCTGCTGCCGAGATCGCGCAGCATCAGCTCGTCGCCGTGGAGCTCCACGACGGCGTGGAACTGCGAGACGAAGCGGTCGACGATGCAGAGATCGTTCAGCGTATTTCGCCCGATGCGCACGGGGAACTGCGTGAACGTGCGGTCGACGACGACGTCGTTGGCCGTGTTCTTGATTCGTAGCTTGAGGCCCGTCGCCAAGGATGGTCAGCCTACTCGAAGTCCTGTACGAAAGGCACACGGGATCGTGTCCCAAAGGAGTGCCCCATGCTCGTCGCCGAACCGCGCGCGCTTTTCAAGAAGCTGACCCCGACCTGCACCCGCGCCCTCGAAGCCGCAGCAGGCGCCTGCGTCACCGGACAGCATTACGAGGTTACGGTCGAGCATCTGCTCGGCGCGCTCCTCGAAGATCGCGAGAGCGACATCTCGGTCGTGCTCGATCACTACCGCGTCGACCGCGCGAACGTGCAGCAGGCGGTGCAACGCTCGCTCCGCGATCTCCGGAGCGGCAACGCCGGTAAGCCCGTGTTCAGCACGCGGCTCCTCGAGCTCATGCAGGACGGCTGGGTCTACGGGTCGACCGAGCTCGGCGAGAGCGCGATCCGATCGGGCGCGCTCCTCGTGCGCGTCCTGCAGACGCCGAACAAGTACCTCCCGAGCGAGATCGCCGCGCTCGACGCGGTGCCGAAGGACGACCTCCGCAAGAACCTCGCGACCGTCGCCGGCGCGAGCGGCGAGGCGGCGCGCCTCGCGCAGACCGAGGGCGCCGCGCCGGCCGCGCGGAAGACCGGCACCGTCGGCCGCGATCCCGAGGGGCCGCTCGCGCGCTACACGACCGACCTCACGCAGAAGGCGAAGGACGGGACGATGGACCCGGTGTTCGGCCGCGAGCCGGAGGTCCGGCAGGTCGTCGACATCCTCGTCCGCCGCCGCAAGAACAACCCGCTCATCGTCGGCGAGGCCGGCGTCGGCAAGACCGCGCTCGTCGAGGGCCTCGCGATGCGCATCGCCGAGGGCTCGGTCCCCGAGCAACTGAAGGAGGTCTCCCTCCTCTCGCTCGACATGAGCGCGCTCCAGGCCGGCGCGAGCATGAAGGGCGAGTTCGAGAAGCGCCTCAAGGGCGTCATCGACGAGGTGAAGGCGTCGGCGAAGCCGATCATCCTCTTCATCGACGAGGTCCACACCCTCGTCGGCGCCGGCGGCGCGCAGGGCACCGGCGACGCGGCGAACCTGCTCAAGCCCGCCCTCGCGCGCGGCGAGCTCCGCACGATCGGCGCGACGACGTGGGCGGAATACAAGAAGTACATCGAAAAGGACCCCGCCCTCGAGCGCCGCTTCCAGCCGGTGAAGGTCGAGGAGCCGTCGATCGAGAACGCGACGCTCATGATGCGCGGGGTCGCCCGGAAATTCGAGGAAGCTCACGGAGTCGTCATCCTCGACGAAGCCGTCAAAGCCGCCGCGGAGCTCTCCGCGCGCTACATCTCGGGCCGCCAGCTCCCGGACAAGGCGGTCGACCTCCTCGACACGAGCGCCGCTCGCGTGAAGATCACGCGCGCCGCTCCGCCCGCGCTCCTCGAGGACACGCGCGCGCAGCTCGCCGGCCTCAAGCGCCAGCTCGAGGCGTTCGGGCGCGACTTCACCGCCGGCCTCGCGATCGACGAAGAGGCGAAGACGAAGGCGGAGGCGCTCGAGCAGGAGCTCTCCGCGAAGGCGACCGAGCTCGAGGCGCGCCTCGCGGAGCAGAAGGCGATCGTCGAGGAGATCGACGCGCACCGCGTCGCCAACACGAACGGCGAGGACGGAGCGCGCGACAAGCTCCGCGCCGCGATCGAGAAGCTCCGCGCGATCCCGGCGGAGCAGCGCCTCGTGCACGCCGACGTCAACGAGACCGTCGTCGCGTCGATCATCGGCGACTGGACCGGCATCCCGGTCGGCAAGATGGTCAAGGACGACGTCTCGATCATGCAGAGCCTCGACAAGCTCCTCCAGGAGAAGGTCCGCGGTCAGGACCAGGGCCTCGAGCTCGTCGCGAAGGAGCTCCGCGCCGCGAAGTCCGGCCTCAAGTCGCCGCTGACGCCGCTCGGCGTCTTCCTCTTCGTCGGTCCCTCCGGCGTCGGCAAGACGGAGGCGGCGATCTCGATCGCGGACCTCCTCTTCGGTGGCGAGCGCTTCATGGTCACGATCAACATGAGCGAGTTCCAGGAGCGGCACACCGTCTCCAAGCTCATCGGCGCGCCCGCCGGCTACGTCGGCTACGGCGAGGGCGGCATCCTCTCCGAAGCGGTGCGCCAGCGTCCCTACTCCGTCGTCCTCCTCGACGAGGTCGAGAAGGCGGACAAGGACGTGATGAACATGTTCTACCAGGTGTTCGACAAGGGCACGCTCGCCGACGGCGAGGGACGCATCATCGACTTCCGGAACACGGTCGTCATCCTCACGTCGAACCTCGCGACCGACCTCATCACGAACGCCGCGCCGCCGGGCGAGGAGCCGCCGATGCTCGAGGACCTCGCCGCGCTCGCGAAGCCGACGCTCACCGCGCACTTCAAGCCGGCGCTCCTCGCGCGCATGACGGTCGTTCCGTTCATCCCGATCAACCCCGAGGCGCTCCTCGGCATCACGAAGATGAAGCTCTCGGGCGTCATCAAGCGCGCGAAGACGACGCACAACATCGATCTTCGCATCGACGAGGCCGTCTACAAGGCGATCGCCGACCGCTGCAAAGAGGTGCAGAGCGGCGCGCGCAACATCGATCACATCGTCCGCGGCTCGGTCCTCCCGATCGTCTCGAACGAGATCCTCAAGGCGATCGCGGACGGCGACCCGGTGAAGGTCCTCGACCTCAAGGTCGATCCGACCGGCGATTTCGTCTGCAAAAAAGCGTGACGTGAAGCGGCTCGTAGTCTTCGCGCTCCTCGTCTCTTGCGGCGGCAAGGAGACGATCCTCCCGCTGAAGGAGGACAAGAAGTGCGAGGTGCAGGTCGTCTCGCTCAGCATCGTCGCGTCGCCGTCGATCAACCCCACGATCGATGGCGAGACGCGGCCGGTGCAGATGCGGATCTACCAGCTCAAGGACGACGTGAAGCTCCAGGCCACGACCTTCGAGCAGGTCTGGAAGGAGGACGCCGAGGTCCTCGGCCAGGACGTGATCAAGAAGGACGAGGTCTTCGTCTATCCGAACACGCGCACCGACGTGAAGTTCGATCGCGACCCGGCCGCGTCGTTCATCGTGGGGGCGGCGCTCTTTCGCAATCCGAAAGGACGAAGCTGGTACCTTTCGTTCGAGCTGCCGCCGGCGCCCGGGAAAGGGAACTGCCTCGTCGCCGCCCCCGATTGTCCCGATGGCACGTGTGGACCGAACCTCAATCCGAAGTTCTCGCTCTGGGTCGACGCCACGCGCGTCGACGACGGCGCGGATCACCTCGCCGACGTCACCGACGGCCGCCGGATCCGCGTCGTGCAGCTGAGCAAACCCGTGGCCGCGCCGCCCGCCTCCGGCGCGGCGCCTCCCGAGGCGAAGAAGTGAGATGAGTCAGAAGCTCGTTTGGACCGAAGGCCTCTTCATCACGCAGCACCACTTCCAGCGGCTCGATCGCTACCACGAGCGGCTGCTCGCCGATCGGATGCGCCTCGCGCACGGCTACGACTGGGGCGTGACCGAGCTCGCGGTCGACGAGCGCGCCCTCGCCGCGGGGCAGCTCTCGATCTCGCGGCTCACCTGCGTCCTGCCGGGCGGCGCGGTGCTCACGGGAGAAGACGCGATCCCGCCGCGGCCGTTCGACAGCGAGTTCACCCCGCAGATGCCGTCGCTCGACGTCCACGTCGCGATCGCGCAGGAGGTCGACGGCGCGCCCGCCGTCGCGCTCGATCCCGCGTTCACGACCGTGAGCCGCTACGCGCGCGCGCAGGAGACGTTCCCCGACGTGAACACGGGGACCTCGCCGCAGGCGGTCGACGTCGCGCGCCCGCTCGCGCGCCTCCTCTTCGGCGAGGAGCGGCGCGACGGCTTCGACACGATCAAGATCGCGCAGCTCGTCCGCTCTCCCGCCGGCGCCGTCATCTTGAAGGAGAACTACGTCGCGCCGGTGCTCCGCATCGCGGCGTCGCCGTACCTCGCGCGAGGCTTCCGCGCGCTCCTCACCGCGATGACCGCGCGCCAGCGCGCGCTCGCGGAGTCGCGGCGGCAGCGCTCCGCCGGCGCGGTGGAGTTCGATCAGGGCGATCTCCCGAAGCTCTGGCTCCTCTCCACCCTCAACACGTATATCCCGACGATCGCGCACCTCGTCGACGCGCCGGCGGTGCACCCCGAGCAGGCGTACCTCGTGCTCGGGCAGCTCATCGGCCAGCTCTGCACGATGGCGGCGGACGCGGATCCGACCACGATCCCGAAGTTCGTCTACACCGATCTCGGGAGCGTCTTCGAGCCGATGTTCGCGCGCGCGAACGCGCTCATCGGCTCCGCGATCCAGGCGCGCTCGACCGCGATTCCGCTCACGCGGCGCGAGGACGGCGTGTTCCTCGGACGCGCGAGCGGCCCCGACATCATGCGCTCCGACTTCTTCGTGTCGGTGTCGACCACGCTCCCCGACGCGCAGGTCCGCGAGCGCCTCCCGCGCCTCATGAAGATCGCGTCGGAGCACCAGATCGGCGCGATCATGCACTCCGCCGTAGCGGGCGCGCCGCTGGAGCTCGAGTACCGCCCGCCCGCCGCGCTGCCGCTCCAGCCCGGCCTCCACTGGTTCCGCCTCGGACGCGCCCCCGAGTTCTGGGCCGACATCGTCGCGACCGGTACCTTTGCGCTCTACCATCCGTTCGACCCGAACACGCTCTCCCTCGCGCTCTACGCGGTCGAGTCCCAAGGCAAATGATCGACAAGATGTACTGGGCCTGCGGGGAGGTGCTCTCGGCCTCGGCACAGTTCGCCGAGGCGCCGAACCTGCCGTCGCCCGACATCATGAAGCGCCGCATCGCGACGCTGCTCGAGGACATGGAGCGGAAGGCGACCGAGCTCGGGATCCAGAAGCGCGACCTCGACGACGCGAAGTACGCGATCGTCGCGTTCATCGACGAGCAGCTCTTCCGCGCGCGCTGGGCGGGGCGGCAGGAGTGGATGCTCGAGCCGCTCCAGCTCCTCTACTTCAACGAGAACACCGCCGGCGAGGGGTTCTTCGAGCGCCTCGACGCGCTCGAGCGCGATCCGGCGCGCGTGCACGTCCTCGAGGTCTACTACCTCTGCCTCGCGCTCGGCTTCCAGGGCAAGTACGCCGTGCGCGGCGGCGACGGGCTCGGCGCGGTCACCGATCGGATCGTCGGCATCCTCGCGCGCGCGACGCCGCGCGGCGACACGCTCTCCCCGCACGACGCGCCGGCCGACACGCGCGGGATGCGCGCGCGGCGCGAGACGCCGGTCCTCGTCGTCGGCGGCATCGTCGTCGCGGTCGCGATCCTCGTCGCGGTGACGCTCAAGATCGCGCTCTCCTCCGCGACCTCCGACGCGACCGCGCGCATCACGACGTCGACGCAGGCGGCCAACGCAGGGACGAAGAAATAAGCGATGTGGGCCTGGATCGTCGCGGTCGTTCTCGTCATCGGAGCCTGGGCGGCGGGCTTCTTCTTCGAGGTCGCGCTCTGGATACGGATCGCGATCACGGTCGTCGCGGTCCTGTTGATCGTCGGCTACTACGTCGTGCGCCGCATCCGCGCGAAGTCGGCGGCGAAGGCGCTCGAGCGCGAGCTGTTGAAGCAGGCCGAGCAGCAGGCCGCGAACGCGCGCCCCGATCGCCGCGCGGAGATCAACGAGCTCCACGCCCAGTTCAAGCGCGGGCTCGGCGCGCTCAAGGGATCGCGCCTCGGGGCCGGGACCGGCGCGAACGCGCTCTACGCGCTGCCCTGGTACATGATCGTCGGCCCGCCCGGCGCGGGGAAGACGACCGCGATCCGCCACTCCGGCCTCGACTTCCCGATCCCGGACGCGACCGGGGCGCTGCGCGGCGTCGGCGGTACGAAGAACTGCGACTGGTGGTTCACGAACGAGGCGATCCTCCTCGACACCGCGGGGCGGTTCGCGACGCAGGCCGACGACCACGAGGAGTGGATGGCCTTCCTCGACATGCTCCGCAAGCACCGCGACAAGACGCCGATCAACGGCGTGCTCGTCGGCATCAGCATCGCGGACGTCGTCGGCGCGACGGAGGAGCAGGCGGAGCAGACCGCGAAGGCGCTCCGCGCGCGCATCGACGAGGTGATGACGCGCCTCCAGATGATCGTCCCGGTCTACGTGGTCTTCACCAAAGTCGACCTCATCGCCGGTTTCGTCGAAACATTCGAAGACCTGAAAAAGAGCGAGCGCGCGCAAATCTGGGGTGTCACGTTCCCGCTCGCGCAGGCCTCGATGGACGAGCCGAACAAGGCGTTCGAGGCCGAGTTCGATCTGCTCATCGAGGCGCTCCACGGCCACGCGCTGCGGCGCCTCGCGAACGTGCGCGGGCACGACAAGCGCGCGCGCATCCACCAGTTCCCGATCGAGATGCGCGCGCTGAAGGGCGCGCTCGCCGAGTTCATCGGCGCGCTCCTCCGCAAGAACACGTACCAGGAGACGCCGCTCTTCCGCGGCGTGTACTTCACGAGCGGCACGCAAGAAGGCCGCCCGATGGACCGCGTGATGGCGGGGATGCAGCGCGCCTTCGGGCTCCGCGTCGGCGGCTCGGTGGAGCCGCCGATGCCGGCCGCGGCCGACGCGAAGAGCTACTTCCTCACCGACCTCTTCCGCCGCGTCATCTTCCCCGATCAGTTCGTCGCCGCGCGCACGCGGGGCGAGGCGCGCCGCCAGCTCTTCGCGCGCATCGGCATGGGCGTCGGCGCGGCCGCCCTCGCCGCCCTCATCGCGATCCCGGCGATCACGAGCTACTTGAAGAACCGCGAGCTCGTCCGCTCCACCGGCGCGATCGCGGACGAGGCCGAGCGCGTCGACTGGACCGACAAGGCGAAGGCGACGGAGGGCCTCGCGCGGATCGAGCCGCTCCGCGCGCGGCTCCACGAGCTCGAGACCTGGAACAAGGACGCGCCGCCGCTCTCGTACCGCTGGGGCATGTACTCCGGCAACACGCTCTACGAGCCGGTGCGCGACGAGTACGTCTCGATCGTCCAGCGCGCGATGATCAAGCCGGTGAAGGCGTCGCTCGAGGAGCACCTCCGCTCGATCGAGGCGAACCCGAAGCGCACGCCGGAGGAGTTCAACCAGCGCTACGACGAGCTGAAGAAGTACCTGATGCTCACCGAGCGCGAGCACCTCGACGTCGACTGGGCCGCGCCGCGCATCACGCGGCTGTGGGCGGAGCAGGCGCACCTCAAGTCCGCCGACGACGAGGCGGTGGTGCAGCTCAACGTCGAGGAGTACCTGCGCCTCGTGAAGAGCGGGCAGCTCTCGCCCGCGACGCGCGACGAGCGTCTCGTCACCTACGTGCGCTCGGAGCTCCTTCGCACGCCGCAGATCGGCCGCCTCTACGAGAACCTCGTCCGCGACACGAACACCGAGATCGCGCCGCTCCGCCGCGAGAGCATCTTCTACGGCTCGATCGCGACGTTCGTGAGCAGCAAGCGGAACCTGAAGATCGACGGCGCGTACACGAAGCTCGGCTGGGCGAAGGTGCGCCGCCTCCTCGACGCGGAGAAGACGAAGCTCACCTCCGAGGGCTGGGTCCTCGGCACCGAGGACGAGCGTATGCCCGCCGATCAGATCGACAAGGAGGTCGCCGCGCTCCGGCAGATCTACTTCGATCGCTACCGCGAGGCGTGGCGCGACTTCCTCGCCGACCTCGTCGTCGCGCAGCCCACGAGCGCAGAGGCGTCGCTCGAGGAGCTCCTCGCGCTGACGGAGCCGGAGTGGCCGTACCTCCGCCTCGTGCGCATCCTCGCCGACAACGTCGAGCTCGAGATGACGAGCGCGGAGGCGGGGAAGCCGGGCATCCTCGAGCAGGTCGAGGAGCGCGCGAAGGAGGCGGCGAAGCAGAAGCTCTTGGGGCAGCAGGTGAGCCTCGACGCGGGCGCGCTCCTGAACCGCGATCGTCCCGCGTCGCCGGTCGAGCTCGCGTTCCGTCCGATCACGACGTTCGGGATGCCGCCGAAGGACGCGCCGCCGGGCGCGCCGCCGACGGGGCTCTCGCAGTACATGGGCGTGCTGCGGAAGCTCGTCGGCGTGCTCGGCGATCTCAAGGACGCGAAGGCGGCGCCGGATCCGAAGGCGCTCACGGGCGAGTTCGAGCAGGCTTACCGCGCGACGACCGCGCTCCTCGCCGATCAGGACGCGTTCACGCGGCCGCTGATGTCTCCACTCCTCCTCGATCCGATCGCGTCTTCGTGGGGGAGCGTGCTCAAGGACGCGGGCGGCGCGGCGGGCGGGCTCTGGGAGATGACGGCGTGGAAGACGTGGAGCACGAAGCTCGAGCCGAGCTATCCCTTCACCGATCGCGCCGCGAACGACGCGAAGATCGAGGACTTCACCGCGTTCTTCCAGCCGGAGAAGGGGCAGATCTGGTCGTTCTACGAGCAGAGCCTGAAGGGCTCGCTCGAGAAGCAGGGCGACGACTTCGTGCCGTCGCGTCGCTTCAAGGGGCAGGTCCCTTACACGAACGAGTTCCTCGGCTGCCTCAAGAAGGCGTCGAAGATCACAGACGCCACCTTCGGCGCCGATCCGAAGGCGCCCTCGGTCGCGTTCGAGGTGAACCTCCACTCGGTGAGCCCCGACATCTCGGAGGTCACGATCGAGGTCGACGGCGTGAGCCGCACGTACACGAACACGCCGGAGGAGTGGCTCGCGGTGACGTGGCCGGCGAAGGACGCGAAGGCGCGCGGCGCGAAGGTCCGCGTGCGCGGTCTCGCGGGGCTCCAGGAGGAGATCAACCGTGCGGGCGACTTCGGTCTCTTCCGTCTGCTCGACGCGGCCGATCTCAAGCCGGGCACGGCGCCGGGGAAGGCGGGCGACGTCGCGGTCGTCGTCGCGACGTGGAAGCTCGCGAGCAAGCCGGACGCGACCGTGAAGATCGACATCAAGCCGGCGAAGACGGACGCGCCGTTCGCGAAGGGCTTCTTCGCGGGCCTCAAGTGTCCGCGTCTCATCACGCAGGGGGAGCGCTGAGGGGTGTTCGGGTTCCTCGGCAAGAAGGCGCGCTCGGAGGTCGGCAAGGTCGAGGGGGTCGCCAAGGTCCCCGCGCTCGGCGACTTCGTGCGCACCCCATCGCCGAGCGACGAGCTCCTCGCCTTCGAGGCCTGGGTGACACGCGCGCTCGAGACGGCGGAGGCCCGCGGCGCCTCGTTCAAGGACGCCTTCGCGGCCGGCGCGGCGCACGCCTTCGTGTGGTCGGGCGCGCTCGACAAGAAGCTCCGCGGCGTGTTCGCCGGCGTCCTCGCGCCGAGCCACGACGCGGTGGGCCGCCGCTTCCCGATCGTCCTCGGCGTCGCGGTGCCGGTCGCGTCGCTCGCTACGCAACCGCACACCGCGCCGCTCCTGCTTCACGAGCTCTTCCAGCACGCCGCCGCCGCCGCCGCGCGCGTGAGGCAGGCTCGCAGCGCGTCCGAGCTCCACGCGCACGTCGCCTCGATCGCGCCGCCGTCGCTCGACGACGTTGGCGGATGCCTCACGCGCTACGCGGAGTGGGCGAAGAACGCGCGCGCGAGCGACGCGTCGACCGCGCTCTACGGCGGCGACGCTGGCTGGCGCCACGCGCTGGGGACGATCGTCGACGCGACCGCCGCGTACCGCGGCCAAGACGCGCCGCCGCTCTCGCTCGGCGTGCGGGTTCCGCTCGGCGCGCAGCACGGCAACCAGCTCGCGATGTGGCTCGACTTCGTGCGCAGCGCCGCAGGCTGGAAGTCGACGGTCCCCACGCTCTTCTTCCCACTCGCAGGGACGAGCGCGCTGATCCAGCTCGGCGCAGAGGCGCCGGCGAGCGTCCTCGTCGATCTGTTCGCCCCATCGCGCGACAGCAACGCGGTGTGCGACGTCACGAACGCCGACGCCGCCCCGCCCCCCGCCTCGGCCCGCGCAGAGGTCTACGCCGCCACCTCCCTCGCCGACGTCGCCACCGAGCTCGCGCGCTGAGCGCGGCGATCTCGATCATGCTTGGACACGCGTTCCCGCCACGTTGCCAAGGTGGGCGTCCCGATTGTCGATCGCGCGGAAGTCGTCCGACTGCACGATGCGCGATAGACTTGGGCATGGCGGCCGCCTTTACCGTCCCATTCGACACATCCTCGACGAGATCCGCCACGAGGTGGTTGATCTGCTCGCGAGGAGCCCGAGCGACCGGGGCGCGATGGAGTCGCTCGTGCGCCGAGTCCTGTTGGGTCACGACGAGAGCGGCGAGCCAATCGCCGAGCCGCACATGGCCATCCTACCTCTGCCGAGTGTTCTCGGACCGTATCCCGACGGGCGCGTTCGTCGCGTTGCGCTGGCTGGCTTCGGCTGCTCCGAAGATCCGAACCGACGCGCGATCGTCGAATTGGCCGCGGTGCTCCTCCATGGGCGCGAGTTGCGCGATAACGGTCGTGGCACGAGCATCGTGCTCGGCACAGAGCTGGATGCTCAGTGGCTGCGGAGCATCACTCGACGCTCTACTCGTCCTCGGGGACCGGTGGCTCGTTCTTGAGCGTGACCATGTCGACGTGCTCATCGTCGAACCGGTACCAGATCCAGAGGTTCTGGCCGGGGACGCGGCGCACAAGCGCGAAGCCGGGCGCGAACTTCGCCCGCACGTCCATCGGACCTGGAAGGAGTTCGCTTTCGCTCAGCGCCCGGATCGCTGCGAACACGGCCGCCGAGCGGGGCGGATCCGATCCCGAGCGCGCGCATCGCGCGACGGAAGCCGAAGTTCAGCCTCGGGACTCGTCCTCGGCCCAGGGCCATTCTCCAGTACTTGCGGCGTGGTCGAGCTGTTCGCGGGTGAGCTCGATGTACTCGCCGCGATCGAACTCCGCGATGCCCGCGACAATCTCAGCCTCGAGCGCTGGCGAGACCTTGACGTCTCCGCTACCCGAGATCGCCTTCGCGACCGCGTCCCTCGCCCTCGGTGCGTTCGACATGTCCTTACTATGACGACGATCGCTCGCCACGTCACGAATCTCGAAGCCGGACCGCGCGTCCTACCGCGACACGTCGACGAAGGCGCGATCGATGAACTCCTCGAGCTTCTGGATCGCCGCGGCGCGCTCGGCCTGCGTGTGCGGCAAGCCGCTGCTGCGCACGGGAGCGTTCGGGCCCCCGCAGCACTTCTTGTACTTCTTCCCGCTGCCGCACGGGCACGACTGGTTCGGACCGGTCTTGGCCATCGGCGTCACACGCGCCGCGCGCGGCGAGGACGGCGGCGGCCCTCGGAGCGATCGATCATCGCGAGGAGCTTCTCGGTTTCCTTGATCAGCTCGTCCGTCTCACGAAGAGAGGGGCTCTTCACCGCGGGAGGGACGACGCTCATGGTCAACGAGGCCACGCCGAGGCCGACCTCTTCGAGCAGTGCCTTCAGGCGTTTCTGCTCCGACGCGCGAACGACGAACCATCCTGGCGCGAGGGCGCCCGCGAGGAGCGGAGCAGCGCGCTTGCTCTCGACGAGCGCGTTCGCGACCTCCTGATCTCCGATCCGAAGGACGAGCAGCTCGCCGAGCTGCACCTCGGCGCTGCGACGTGCGGGGGCGCACCAGCGGACGAGCGCGACTCGGAGGAGCGCGGGCACGGCTCCCTCACCGCCGAGCCACGCGAGCGCCTGCGCCGCCGTGACGCCGAGGTCGCGGGCGCGTCCGACCGTGCGTCGATCGAGCGTGAACGTGGGAGCACCATCGTTACCGCTCAAACGGGCGAGTCGCGCTCGCGTGACGAGGTCGAGGCGCGCGCCCGGGCGCGCCGTCACGCTTCCGTCCTCTCCGACGACCAGCGCCGGCGGCACGTACGGCGCGCCGCGTCTGAGGACGAGCGCGTCGCGCTTCCGAGCCCAGTCGGTCATCGAGCGAGCGACGTTCTCGGGCAAGGATGTGCGACCCTCGCGCGTGAGCGCTCCGAGCGCGTCGTCGACGGTGATGCCGGCGTCGAGCGCGCGACAGACCGAGGCGCGCGTGATGCGGTAGGTCCGCACGACTCCGCCGCCGGGCGCGGCCTCGGCGAGGCGGCCGAGCATCGCGATGACGGAGCCGTTCGACGTCGCGTCGGTGTAGAGGAGGACATCGAAGTTCGGCTGCACCGTGAGGCATCCCGCCCGCGATGCCGCGGGTGCATCGGCAAGGGCGACGTCCGGCGCCCCGAAGGCGGCGCGCCCCTCCTCGGTGAGACGAAAGATCCAGCGCGCGGCGTCCGGAGTCGCGTCGCCGCGCTCGACGAGGCCGAAGTGATGCAGCGTCACGAGGATCGCGTTCGCGCACCAGCCGCCGAACAGGTCGAGCCAGTACGCGCGTTCGCGTTCGGGCCCGCGCGGGAGGTCTTCCTTGTCTCGCGCGGCCTCGAACGCGGGACGCCATTGCGCGTCGAGCATGTAGAAGTTTCCGAGACGGCCGACATGCGCATGCAGATCGAGGAGCAAGCGCTCGAGGTCGAGCCACCCAACGTGGTGGGCCGCGACACGCGCGAGCAGCCACGCGACGATGGAACGCGCGGTCGTGAGCTGCCCGCTCCTCCAGCTTTGCTCCGCGTCCATGCCTCCGCGGATCGCCCCGGCTCCATCTCGCCAGCGGCCGAGCGCGAGCCACGCGCGGATCCACGCGTGCATCTGGACGACGGAAGGCTCGGCGAGATGACGATGCAGCCGATCGATCGCTACGACGGCGGTGTCATCGTCCGCGCGCACGACGACACCGAGCTCGAGGAGGATGGCGAAAGCGAGCTCGTTGGCGTCCGGAACGACGAGCGCTCCCTCGCGTTCGGGCAGCGCCTTCGCGAGGCGCGCTCGTGTTTGCGCAGGGAGGCTGCCGTCGCGATTGAGCCGCAGGCGACCGAAGGACGCGAGCGCGGAGGCGACCTGTTCGAGCTCCAGCATCCACTCGGACGTCGTGCGTCGCTCGCTCGACGGCGGCGTAGACGAGGCGGAAGCGCCGGCGTGCTTCCACGGCACGGGACCCGCGGGAGGAACGACGCCGCGCGCCGCGGAGACGACGGCGAGCGTCGGATGCTGATGCGGATTCCATGAGCTATAGGAGAAGGACGCGCCGCCGTCCGGAGCGACGAGGACCATGCGCTCGCGGAGCGGCCTCACGGGATCGTACGAACGCGCGGTCGGCCTCCCCGCGGGCTCGACCTCGAAAATGATGCCGCGTGCCGAGAGCTCGAGGCGGAGCAGCTCGCCGTCGATCATGCCTCCGTAGCGCTCGATCACGGCCATGACGGCGCGTTCCTCCGCGCGCATGCCCGCGAGCAGTTCGGCGACGCGCGGTGTCTTCCGCATCGCGAGCGTGAGCCCGGCGGCGAGCTCCGCCTTGCGTCGCGGCTCGTTACCGCGCATCCAGAAGCGCGCGGCGGCCGTCATGTCGCCGACACGCATGTCCTCGAACGCAGGGGTTGCCGGCGCCGCTGGCGGTGAGGCCGCGAGGACGAAGCGCGTCACGACCGCGCTCCAGCGACGACCTTCGGCGTGTGGCCCGCCGCACGGAGGGCGGCGACGAGGTCGTCCTCGCGCCCCGGATCGACGAGCGCGACGGTGTCGGAGAAACGCCCGAGCAAGAAGCGAGTCAGCCGCGGATCGCTCGCGACCGCGACGAGACTCGCCGGGTCGTCGACCTCGAGGAAGGAGAGACGGTCCGCCGCGCCGGCTTCGTCGTCCGGCTCGGGCGTCAACAGCGGGAGATAGCGGTCGAGTGGATGGGGACGTTTCACGCCTGGAATACCTCGGGGGTCGCGACGTCGTAGGCATAGCCCTGCTCGGCGAGGAACGTCTGGCGCCGATGGCCTGCCTCCTCCTCGTCCGTGTCGCGCGAGACGAGGGTAAAGAACTGCGCGCCCCGACCGTCGGCCTTCGGGCGTAGCACTCGCCCGAGGCGCTGCGCCTCCTCTTGGCGCGATCCGAACGCGCCCGAGACCTGAATGAGGAGATCGGCCTCGGGGAGATCGATCGCGAAGTTGCCGACACGGGAGAGGACGAGGTGCCGCGTCGTCCCGCGGCGGAAATCGTCGTAGAGGCGCTCGCGCTCGTTCGCCTTCGTCTTGCCCGTGATGACGGGGACGCGGAGCAGCCGCGCGAGTCGTTCGAGCTGCTCGACGTACTCGCCGAGGATGAGGACGCGACTCGCCGGATGGCGCCGGACGATGTCGCGCACCACCTCGGTCTTCGCCGGGTTCTCGGCGGCGATCCGAAAGCGGGTCCGCCGATCGGCGAGCGCGTACTCCATCCGCCGAGCCGGCGGCATCGCGACGCGCACCTCGGTGCAGCGCGCCGCGGCGATCCACGACCGGGCCTCCAGCTCGCGCCACGGCACGTCGTAACGTTTCGGTCCGATGAGCGCAAAGACGTCGCCCTCGCGACCGTCCTCGCGGACGAGCGTCGCCGTCAGTCCGAGGCGCCGCCGGGTCTGGAGGTCCGCCGTCGCGCGGAAGACGGGCGCGGGGAGGAGGTGTACCTCGTCGTAGACGATGAGGCCCCACGGCCGCGCAGCGAAGAGCGCGAGGTGCGGGAAGTCGTCGTCGCCCGACGCACGCCACGTCAGCATCTGATAGGTCGCGAGCGTGACGGGGCCGGTCTCCTTCCGCTCCGCCGTGTAGGTCGCGACGTCTTCGTCGGCGAGCGTCGTCTTGTCGAGGATCTCGCGCCGCCATTGATGCACCGACGACGTGCTGGTCGTGAGGATGAGGGTGGTCTGGCCGACCGCCGCCATCGCGGCGAGGCCGACGACGGTCTTCCCCGCGCCGCACGGCAACGTCACGACGCCGCTCCCGCCGCTGGCGTTGCCGGACTGGTGGAACGCGTCGGCGGCGGCGCGCTGGTAGTCGCGGAGCACGCATGTCTCGCGGAGGCGAACGTCGAGCGAGGACCCGTCGGAGTACCCTGCCCGATCGTCGACCGGGAACCCGACACGTACGAGCGCTTGCTTGAGCTCGCCACGCGCCGCTCGATCGACGTCGAATGCGCGGTCGTCCGAACGCCGGAGGAGGCGCCCCACCGTTTTGTCTCGCGCGATCCGCTCGGCGGTCTCGGGATCGACGCAAGAGAGCCGAAGGCCGTCCGGCGTGCGGTCGAGCGTCAAGAGTCCATATCGCGCGGCAAGCTCGCGAACGTTCGCGATGACGGTCGCCGGGACCGTGTAGCGCGCGAAGGCATGCAGCGTCTCGACCATCGTCTCCGCCGTCATGCCGACCGCGCGCGCGTTCCAGATCGAGAGCGCCGTCACACGGTAGGTGTGAACGTGCTCTGGACTCTTCACGAGCTCCGCGAACGGCGCGAGCAGACCGCGCGCTTCGTCGGCGCCAGGCGCATGGGTCTCGAGCAGGATCGACCCGTCGCTCTGCACGATGATCGGGCGTTCGTCGCGCATGCGCGGCTGCTCTCGTGAACCATCACGCGCGGCTCGTCAAGCGACGCGGACTCGCGTGCGTTCGACGAGCTGGGGACATGATGGTGGGAAGGTCGGTGGAAGCTGTGGAGAGCGGCGAGGAACAGCGGGGAAAGGTGAAGTGGGTCCCACCTTTCGGACCGCGGGGGAGTTGGCCCGTGCGGACACGCAAAGAGCAAGCGCTCGGATCTGCGGGTTGTCGGGCTCGGTGTGCTCGTGAGCGAGACGGTTCCGCTCAGCAACCTGGTCGCGCTCTCTCTCCGACCTCGATCCGCCAGCCACTTCTCCATAGCGCGACGTCGCGGACGCTCGGTTAGGCTTCGTTCAACTCGACGCTTGGCTGTGCGGTCGGCGGCCTCTCTTCTCGAGGAGCTGAGCTCGCTCGACGAGTCGACGACGATCGAAGCGAAGGAGGCCAAGCGCATCGACCGCTCCGTGCTCGAGACGGTATGTGCGTTCTCCACTGAGCCGGGGCTGGAGGTGGCTACCCTCCGGATCTATCCAGTGCCCCTCTCACGGATCCCCACCAGGTGAGGGCGGATTCCCCACCAGGTGACGGCGGATCCCCACCAGGTGAGGGCGGATCCCCACCAGGTCGGCTCCAAACCGGTCGCGCTCGAGCTTCCCCCGGAGCTCGCCGAGCACATACGTGCGGCGGGTTCGCGCCCGCGCAAAGCGAAGGCTCATCAACACGCTGCAGGAGGGCAAGAGCCTCGTCGAGATGATCACGGGCCACCGCCACGACGATCTCGAGACGCGCGCCACGGTGCAGAACTGCATGCGCCTCTACCAGCGCCTCGTCACGCTCGGGACGCGCTGGAAGCCGGACTACAAGATCCAGCTCCAGGTCGACAAGCCGGAGATCGACTGCGAGGCGTCGCTGGACGAGATCCGCGACGTAGGACGTGGCACCGTGCTCCAGCTCGAGCAAGTCCTGACGAGGCTGCGCCTCCCGACGATCCTCGCGAACCTCACCCCCGGCGAGAAGACGATCATCTACACGCACTACGTCGATGGCATCGCAGGGCCGCTCCGCGAGGCCATCGAGCGGGCGGGCTACCGCGCCGGGCTCTTCACCGGCGAGACGGACGACGCGCACCTCAAGGAGCTCTTGAAGCCGGACGGGAGCATCGACGTGCTCGTGGCCTCGAGTCGCATCGGCACCGGCGTCAACGGGCTCCAGTACGTCTGCAACAAGCTGATCATCAACTCGCTTCCGTGGACGACGCGGCGTATGAGTAGCTCATCGGGGCGCCTCTATCGGCAAGGAGCCGCTTCGACAAGGTGCGCGTCATCATCCCAGTGACCTTCGCGACGGTGAAGGGCGAGCGCTGGTCCTACTGCGAGTCGAAGCTGCTCTCCCTATCAACCGGGGAGCGGAGCGCGACGCGGGCCCTTGACGATCGTTCGGAGCGGGGCCTGCGCGAGGAGGCTCCCGACGAGGTGCTCGACCCACGCCGAGGCCTCGAGCGACGCGACCGGCACTCCGAGGCGTCGCTTCGCCGCGACGTACGCGGGATGCTCGCGCGCGACGTCCGGGAGCCGGAGATACACGGCATGGAACGCGCGGACCGACGCGGCGTGGATGGCGCGCTCTCGTGCGCCCCACCGGAGCTGGAAGTCGGCGCGCAGGCGCGGCGGGAGGAGGGCGGCGGTCATGACCTCCGTCCATCGCGCGAGCGGTGCGTAGCCCGGCCGCCGCGGCGTCAGGAGGAAGCGCGCGGTCTCCCTCGCGCGCTCGCCGACCGCGATCGCCGGCGAAGCGAGCATCGCCGCGAAGTAGGCGCGGAAGGCGGGCCCGTCCGGCGGCAGGACGGCGTCCGAGATCCCGAAGAGGCGCGCGAAGCGCTTGGTCTCGTCGTAGTACCGATCGCGCTCGGTGTCGGTGAGCGGTCGAACGAGCGCGTCGTAGACGAGGAGCGCGGAGTCGACGAGCGTGGCATGGACCCACATGAGCGCGTCCTCGTCGTTCGCGTCGTAGCGGTCTCCGCGACGGAGCGCGCCGACGTCCTCGTCGATGACGCCGTGCACGTGGCGATGCACGGCATGCACGCGGCGCGCGCTCGCGACCGCGCTCTCGAGGTCGCCGAAGACCATCGCGTACACGTTGTCGAACGTGCGCTGGAAGCGCCCGAGCGGATCGACGCGCGTCGACGACTGCTTCGCGATCGCGTGAGCGACGAAGGGGTGCGCGAGCTGAAGGAGCGCCGCGCGCCCCGCGCCGGCGAAGAGCGCCGCCTCTCGATCGATGCTCCACATGAGCGACGAGGGCCCGAAGACGCCGCCCCGCGGGTCGCGCACGCCCGCGCGCACCACGGCGATCCCCGCTTCGAGCTGCTCCTTCGAAACGATCATCCTCTTGTTGGCTAGCACATGGGCGCGTCGCGACTCGCAACTGCGGCGATGAAGCACGCCGTTGCACGCGAGGTGCGATCGCCTCGCTGTTGTACGCCAAACGGAGGAATTGCGACGTCGCGGGCGTTTGGATAACTCACCGTTATGAATTACGCCGGACGTTGCTTGCTCATCGCCTTGTCGGTTGCCACGCCTTTGTTCTTCGCGTGCACCGAGAGCGAGACGGGCGGGGTCGATCCGGATGCGGGAGTCGACGGGGGCGTCGAGGCCGAAGCGGGGTTGGGTGGGTGCCTCGAGATCACGGAAGACGTCCGCGCCGACACGGTTTGGGAGAAACGCATGACCGATCCCGACGCGGCCGACGCGCCCGATGTCTGTGTGCGCGGGACGATCACGGTGCAGGGGGTTCACCTCACCATCGCCGCCGGCGTTCGTGTCGAGTTCGGTCCGGCGGCGTCCCTCCGAGTCTCCTCCGCCGAGGGCTCCGCGTTGACCGCGGAGGGCACGGCCGAGAAGCGGATCACCCTCTACGGTTCTTCGGCGGAGCCGGGCTGGTGGGACGGTCTCGAGATCGAGTCGGCGGATCCTCGCAACAAGCTCGCGCACATCCTGATCCGTGACGCGGGCGGTGGGCGCTCCGTGACCGCGGACGACACGCTCGGCAGGCAGCAGGCGGCCATCGTCCTCGACGCCGAGCCGGGGCGCCCGGCGGAGGCCTCGCTTCGCGACATCACCTTCGAAGACAACGCCGGCTGGGGCCTCATCGTCGAGGGGATCTCGGACGCCTCCGCCCTCGCGAACCTCGGCTTCGTGCGCAACGCGGACGGCGCAGCCATCCTCTCTCAGCGCAACGTGCACAAGATCGACAACTTCACCTTCGAGGGGAACGGCTTCGACGGCGTCGCGATCACGTCGATCGTCAACCTCGAGCTGCCCTCGGCCGTGACGTGGAAGGCCCTCGGCGGTGGCGCGAAGTACTGGGTGCGCGAGTCGCTCACGTTCCTCACGAGCCTGACGATCGAGCCGGGCGCCAAGTTCCAGCTCGCAGCCGGTACGGCCCTCTCGTTCCCCCAGAACGCGAGCAACACGCGCGCAGAGGTGGTGATCGTGGGAACCGCGGAGAACAAGATCTCCTTCGAGGGCGAGCAGGCCGTGGCGGGCCACTGGGAGGGCATCGAGGTGACGACCGGCCACGCGGCGAACAAGATCCACCACGCCGAGATCGGCCACGCGGTGAAAGGGATCCGTCTCCGCAAGGCCGGCGCGTTCCCGGGCGCGGTGCTCGACGTGGCCAACACGCGCATCCACGACAGCTCGGCGTGCGGAATAGAGAACACCAGCACGACCGACAACACCCTGACGACGACGAACGTGACGTTCGAGAACAACGCCGCCGACAACTGCACGCCTTGATCGACGGCCGCGCGGCACGTTCGCGGGGGGCGACGACGGTGTTGAGCCGGTGCGCACGCGTCGAGTACGTTGTTCGTTGGAGCGGTGACGACGACGGGGAGTTCACCGAGAGCAACGACGTCAGGGATGGGGGGCGCGCTCGCGCGGCTCTTCAAGCTGCGTCTGGGCGAGGCGCTTCCGACGCTCACGATGTTCGGGATGTTCTTCTGCGTCGTCGGGGCGTTCGTCATCGGGCGCGCGGTGCGCGACACGCTCTTCCTCGCGGCCATGCCGGCGTCGAGGCTCGCGCCGGTGTACGTCGGGCAGTCGGTCGCGCTCGCGGTCGTCAGCTCCGCGTACGCGATCGTCGCGCAGCGTGTTCGCCGCGGGGCGAACGGGCGCGCGCGGCTCATCGTCGTCACGCCGGTCGTCCTCGGGCTCTCCCTCCTCGGCGCGCGCGCGCTCCTCGGGTCCGGTCATTGGATCCTCTACGTGCTCTACCTATGGGTCGAGGTGATCGGCACGGTCTCGCTCCTCGAGTTCTGGTCGTTCGCGAACGAGCGCTATCACGCGCGTGACGCGAAGCGGCTCTTCGGCCTCATCGCCGCGGGGAGCACGGTGGCGACGATCCTCGTGGGGCTCGTCGTGTCCGGCCTCGCGCCGCGGATAGGCGCGAGCAACCTGCTCTTCCTCTCTGCCGGGCTCCTCCTCGCCGCCGCGGCGCTCGGCAGCGTCGCCGCGAAGCGTCTCTCGGGTCATCACCCGTCGTCGCTGTCGCCGCCGCCGCCAGGCGCGCGTCTGGTCAAGCGCGAGGAGGCGATGGAGCGACGCGTGCTCCGAGCGCCGCACGCGATCGCGATCGCGCTCGTCGTGCTCATGACGACGCTCGTGGTGACGCTCGTCGACTTTCAGTTCAAGGCGATCGCGGGGCAGACGTTCGGGGCGGACAGGGACGCGCTCGCGTCGTACTTCGGCACGTTCTACAGCGTGAGCGGCGGCGTCGCGCTCTTCGTTCAGCTCGGGATCACGGGACGCCTGCTCGAGCGCTTCGGCGTCGTCGGAACGCTCGGCGTCCTGCCGCTCCTCCTCCTCGGCGGATCGGCGGCGCTGTTCGTTCATCCGTTGCTCTGGGCCGCGACGTTCGCGAAGGGGTCCGACAGCGTCCTCCGCTACACGTTGAACGACGCAGGCATGCAGCTCCTCTACATGCCTCTCGCCGCGGACGCTCGCGGGCGCACGAAGGCGTTCGTCGAGGGCCTCGTCAAACCAGGGGCGCAGGCCATCGCGGGCGCCGGTGTTCTCTTCTGGGGAGCGACGTCGGCGGCGATCGCGCCGCTGTCGGTGGGCGCGATCCTGCTCACGGTGGTCTGGATCCTCGTGCTCGTGCGTGCTCGCGGGACGTACGTCGACGCGCTGCGCGAGACCCTCCGCACGAGGCGCGCGCGACTCGTCGGGCGCGATGACGAGCTCGCGCTCTCCTCGTATGCGTCGGTCGTCGAGCAAACGCTCCGGCAGGAGGAAGACGACGAGGACCTCGAGCACTCGATCGAGCTCGCGATGAGCCTCCCCAAGGATCTGCTCCCCGCCGTCATCCCGCTCTTCGAGCATCCACGCGCCGTCGTCCGGAAGATGGCGTGCGAGTACGCCGTCGCGCACCACGCCAAGCCGACGCGGGCGAGCGACTCGAACGAGGCGCGCGCGGCTCGAATCGAGCGGCTCGTCGAGGCGCGCATCGATGACGTCGACGCCGACGTTCGCGCGGCCGCGATCGCGGGCTACTGCTCCCTCCTCGGCGCGGAGGGCCTACCGCGCGTGATGCAACAGCTCGAGCGCATGCGCCACGACGGCGATCGCGTGCGCCGCGAGCAAGCCGCGACGGCGCTGGGCGTGCCCGATCCTCGGTTCGCGGAGCTCCTCCTGCCGATGCTCGCGGATCGCGACGGCGGTGTGCGAAGAGCGGCGATCGCGTCCGCGGCGAAGATCGGCTCGGCGGAGCTCGTCGCGCCGCTCGTCCGGGCGCTCGGGGATCCCGCCATCGCCCGTGACGCGGCGTCTGCGCTCTCTCGATTCGATCGCGCGTCGCACGTCACGTCGCACGTCACGTCGCACATCGAGGAGGCGCTCGGTGAGCTGCTCGCGGATCCGAGGAAGCCTCTCGGTCGCGAGCACGTGCCGTCGATCCTCGGGCGGCTCGCGACCCCAAAGGCGATCGAGCTCCTCACGGCGGCGCTCGAGTCGAAGGAGGAGGCGCTCCGTCGCGCCGCCGCGCAGTCGCTCGCGCGCGCCTCGACCTCGACCTCGACCTCGACCGAGAGACCGCGAGGGAGCGACGGCGACGCGGAGTCGCTGCCGATCGATCGCGAGCGTCTCACGCGCGCGTGCTCCAAGGAGATCGCCCTCGCGTACCGCGCGATCGCCGCCGCGGAGGCCATCGAGCCGAACGTGCGCTTCACGCATCACGGCGCCTCGCAGCTGCCGAACGTCGGCGACGGAGGCGCGGCGGCGGCGCTGCTCGTGTCGGCGCTCCTCGAGCAGCGCGAGGGCGCGCAGGATCGAGCCTTCGCGATCGTCCAGGTGCTCTTTCCTGCGTCGGACGCGGTGGCGCTCCGCGAAGGAATGAAGGAGCGCGACGCGATCCGTCACGCGAACGCGATCGAGATCCTCGACAGCACGCTCGACGGCCCGATCCGCCAGCAGCTCTTGCCGCTCCTCGACGACTCGCATCGCTTGGAGAAGCTCGCCGCGGGCGCTCGCTTCTTCGATCTGCCGGCGTTCGATTCGCCCGAGGAGTGGATCGCCAGGCTGCTCGACGATGACTGCCCGTGGGTCGCCGCGTGCGCGGCGCACTACATCGGCGCGAGCGCGACTCACTCGCCCGCGTCGTTCGTGCCGCGTCTCCGGGAGATCGTCGAGCAGCGAAGCGCGGCGCCGATCGTGCGGGAGAGCGCGCTCGCGGCGCTCGAGGAGCTGTGCGGCGCGAAGGAGATCGGCGAGCTCGCGCGTCGCCTGCTCGCCGATGACTCCGCTGCATCTTTCGCGCCGCTCGTTCGTCGCGCCGAGCACATCCACGCGCGTGCAGACCGAGGTGACGACGCGAACGGGAACGCGAAGGAGATCGCTTCATGATCACGACGGCCGAGAAGGTGCTCTTCCTCAAGGGCATCGAGCTCTTCTCCGCGATCCCGAGCGCCGACCTCGTCGGCGTCGCGCTCGTCACCGAAGAGGTCGAGCATCGCGCCGGAGAGGTCCTGATGCGTGAAGGAGAGATCGCGAACACGCTCTATCTGATCCTCGAAGGCACGGTCATCGTGACGAAGGGGGAGCGTGTCCTCGCCGAGCTCGGCGAGCGCGAGGTCGTCGGCGAGATGGCGCTCCTCGACGCCGCGCCGCGGAGCGCCACCGTCAGCGCCGCGACGGACGTGTCGACGCTCGAGCTGCATCGCGATCCCTTCGAGCAGATCATGTCCGACCGCCCGGAGATCGGCCGCGGCATCATCAAGGTGCTGACCCAGCGTCTTCGCACCTCCTCCGCGCTGACGCCGGAAGCCGTCGAACGCCGCAGCACCGTGGGCTGACCCGCCGGTCTCCCCGCTCATCGCGGCTGTTCCTGAGATGAGCACGATCGCATCGACGGTTCGATGAACGCGTCGAGGTCCCGGGAGCTTCACGATCACGAGCCGTCGTCCGTAGCGCGGCAGCGGGTCGCGGATGCTCCTAACTCACTGCAGGAGCTCCTCCCAGCGCTCCGCCGAAGTGCTGACCATGTCCGAGGAGTGTGTGGCGACGCGCCCCTTGCAGAACTGGTCGAGGCCGCCGATCGCTTTGCGCGAGACGTAGCTCTCCTTCTCGGTGAGCTCGAGGCGATCTCCGTGACGAGGGTAGCGATACGTGAGCGTTCGCCGGATCTTGCCCAGCGGGAGCGTGACGCGGACGACCCGAACGCTCGCGGGCGGCGCCTTCTCGAGGAGACAAAAGGCGCGGTTCACCTCGGCCGACGCGAGCTCATTTCTCTCGACGTGGAGCGAGGCGCGGAGCTCCCAGCCGATGCGCGCGTTCTCGAACGTCGCGGCGGCGAGGCCCATGTCGGCGACCACCTCGCCGCCGTTCGTCGTCACCTTCGGCTGCGCGAAGCGCTCGCGGATGAGCGTTTCGACGCGCGCGCGCCGCTCCGGCGTCGCGAGGAGCGCCGTGGTGTACATCCCCTTCGAGAGCTGGATGAACGCGTCGAGCTCCTTCTTCGCCGACGGGAGTGTGCCCTTCCACTGCCGCCGGCGCGTGCGCATCGCCTCGTCGATGATCTCGTCGAGCAACGCCGTGTCGTCCAGGTTGTAGTCGGCCGTCCCCGCCCAGGGGGCCGGGTGCTGGAGGTAGGCGGCGCGCACGTACGCTCGCGGATCGGCCACCTCGTCTGCGCGCGCCGTCGCGTCGGCGTCGGCCGATCCGTTCTTGCCCGATCGACACCCCGCCGCGCACGTCAGGACGACGAGCGCCGCGAACGATAGACTCGCGTACACCACGCGCCGAGCGTAGCGGAGGGGGCGCGCATTGTCTCGCGAGCGTGCCCTCGGCGCATCTCAGTCGAGCATCAGCGTGTCGATCACCCGTCGCAGCTCGCCCGTGAGATCGACGAGGCTGTCGGTCTGATGCACGACCTGCACGAGCACGACGCGGTGGTCGTTGCGGGCGAGGAGCTCGAGGCTCGTGTTGACCCACGGCGCCTTCGCGGAGAGGACGCGGCGGCGCACGACGTAGGCGCGGGCCTGCGCGTTCCACGTCGCCATCGGGACGCGCTGCTCGAGCAGCTCCGCGCGTGAGGCCTTCGCCGACTCTTCGTAGCGGTCGATCACCTCGCGCCAGGGCGCGTCGGGGTGATCGGGCCACTCGTACACCGCGAACACGTACTCCTTCGGCGAGACGTACTGCACGAAGCGGCGGCCCGGCTCGTTGCTCGCCTTGCGGAGGACCCACTCCGTCGGGCGTGACACGTGGACGTGGCCCGCGAGCACGGAGACGCCGCGATACTCCACGTCTTCGGCCTGCTCCGCCTTCGCGTCGAGCGGCGGATAGGCCTGCTCGAACAGGTCGACGAGGTCCTTGCTCGCCGTGTCGTAGGCGTAGAACGTGCGGTTCTTCTCGGCGACCGCGTCGATGCCGCCGCCTCCGCCGCAGCCGGCGACGGTCGCTAGCGCGATTGCGATCGCGAAAAACGAGGCACGCCACACGGGTCCGACGCTACCAGGCGCGCGCGCGTGCGCCCAAAATTCGGCCCGTTCCGCGCGTGCGGCGTAGAACGGACGAGTGCCGGTGCGTCCGCTCCTCTCGCTCGTGCTCGCGTCCGTCGCCGGTTGCGGTGGAGCCGAGATGCGCGTGAAGGACGGTCCCCCCGCGTACGAGTACCTCGTCGACTTCGAGGGCAAGCCGTCGAACGCGGACCTCGGGCACGTGCGCTTGAAGCCGGAGGTGTGCCAGGGCCTCTCGACCGCGCCGGTGGGGAAGCCGCTCGAGCCCGACGACTTCATCGCGTTCCTCAAGGCGCAGAACGTGGAGCCGCGCGTGACGCGCGCGCGCGTGGACCTCGTGTTCGTCGACGTCGCGAGCGCGGGGACGGAGGAGCCGGTGCGCTTCCGCATCGCGAGCACGACGAGCGCGGGCGCGGCGGGGCGCGAGCTCCACACCGCGCTCCTGCAGCGTGGGCCCGGCACGTGGGGTCTGCATCGCTCGAACCTCGCCGTGCTCGCCCCGCCGGCGCACCCCGACGACGCCGTCGTCGTCGCGAGCAAGCTGCGCCTCCCCTGCTGGGGCGTCCTCATGATCGCCGGTCAGGACGACACGTACGTCGTCCCCGGTGGGTACACGGAGCTGTGATGAGAAGGACTGTGCTCGTGTTGGTGATGCTCGTCGTCGCGGCGTGTGCGGGCGCGAACGGAGACCCGGCGCCCGCCGCGGTGGAGGCGGGGACGGTGGACCTCGTGGACTGCGTCGACGCGGGAGCGATCGACCAATGAAGGTCCGCGCGCTCGTGCTCGGAGCGGCGGCGCTCTCGTGCGCGCTGCTGGCGCCGAAGAGCGCGCGCGCACAGGCGCTGCCGCCGCCCGATCGGAGCGCGGGGTGGGAGGCGACGTCGACCGTCGCGATGGCGATCGGGATGGGCTCGCAGGTGCTGATGCCGCGGCTCTACTGGTCGGACACCGAGGTCACGATCGGCTGGAAGGCGCGGTGGCACGCCTCGGTCCTCGCGCCGACGATGTTCCTCCTGACGACGGCGATGTTCAACGAGCTCGTCGTGAAGCCGGAGATCACGAGCTACCGGCCGGGCTGCGGCACGTCGAACCCCGGCGCGCCGGGCTGCACGACGTTCGGCATGCCGTCGACGCACACGTTCGTCGCGTTCAGCGCGCTCGGACACGGGACCGGGCTCTTCCTCGTCGACACGTTCAAGTGGAACGACGGACGCATCCACGGCGGCTCGATCGCGGGGCACCTCGGCCTCCCGCTCCTCGCCGCGGGCCTCACGATCGCGGGGCGCGTCGCGGGGACGCCGTCGCAGGAGCACGGCGATCAGGCGCTCGTCGGCGGCGCGTTCGGCCTCGTGTTCGGCGTGCTCGCGGGCGGCGCGTATGCGTTGTTCCAGCGGCCCGAGTGTCCGTACGGCGCCGGCGTCATCTGCTGGTGATCATCGGTTCGTGATCGCGGCGCCGCCGAACCACCACGCGCCCGGCGTGTTGCCGAGGCTCGGCAGCGTCGAGTCGATCTCGCCGAGCTGACGCTCCTGCTTCGCGACCCAGTCGCTCGGCGAGAGGCGCATCCCGAGGCCCGTCGCGACGACGAGCTCGAGGCACGCGAGCTCGCGGTGCTCTGCCGCGCCGTTCGCGCCGAGCTCGTGGACGATCATGCTCGGCGCGAACGGGACGCCATGCCGGAGCTTGAGTCGCGGATCGAAGTTGCTCTTCACGCGCGCGTACCACGTCTCCCACGGTTCGCGCTCCGCGATCGGGATCGTGACCTTGCGCATCGGCGGCGGCGCGCCGTCGGGGGGCTCGACGCCGGGGGTCCACGGGACCTCCGTCGTCTCGACGAGTCCGGCGTTGGTGATGAAGTCGAGCGCGGCCGCGGCGGCGGGCGCGAGCTCCTCGTTCGCGAGGAGCGCGATGAGCGCGGGGAGCGACGCGGCGGAGCCGAAGCGCGCGAGCGCCTGGATCATCGTGCCCGTCGGTGGCTGCGTCGCGAACGCGTCGAGGAGGAGCGGAGCGTCGTCGCCGCGCGCGGAGAGCGCGAGGAGGGAGAACGCGCGCGGATCGCGGATCGCGCTCCGGAGCCGCTGGCGGACGTTGCCGTCGCCGCGGCGGAGGAGCGACGTGCACGCGGTGATGAAGAGGTCTTCGTCGTCGGGGGCTTCGTCGAGGAGATCGTTCAGCGTCGCGAGCGCGCGCGTCTTCGCGCCGGCGTGACCGAGCGCGCGCGCGAGCTTCTGCGTGAGCGCGCGATCGCGGCGTGGTCGGATGCGGTCGGCCGCGTCGAGAGGGAGCGTGCCGCGGCGGCCGAGGACGTCGAGCGCGACGCCGGCGAGCGCGGGGTTGGGGGCGTCGAGGAGCGCGGGGAGCTCGGCGTCGATCGCGGGGCTCGGCGCGAGGACGAGGCCCTCCGCGAAGCCGGGCAGCTCGGCGGGCGCGCTCTGCTTCATCGTCGCGATCGCGACGTCGACGGTGTCGGTCCCCTCGATGCATCCGAGCGTGAGCGCGACCGCGAAGGCGCGCGAGGGATCCGGTGCCGGCGCCTCGGCGTGGAACAGCGTGACGCTCGGCAGCGCGCGCTCGCCGAGCGACACGAACGCGTCGATGTTGTCGAGGAGCCGCTGCTCGAAGGGGGCTTGATCGCGCCATGTCTCGGTCGGGATCGGCTTCCGCAACACGTGCAGCGCGGCGATGTCCTCGAGACACTCGCGCGCGACGCGGCGGATGACCTCGCCGTCGTCGATCGGTATCGGTTTGGTGGCGGGCGCGGGTTCGGGCTCGGGTTCGGGTTCGGGCGGCGTGGTCGCGGCGGCGGCGGCGGCGCGGAGCTCCTCGATCGTCTGCGGCTTCGGCGGCGGTGGCCGCTTGGGCTGGACGATGCTCTCCGGCTCGGGCGCGTCGATCTCGAGCGGCGGCGCGACGGGCGTGCGCGCGAGGGCGTGGAGTTGCGGCGACGCGGTGCTCGCGCGGAAGGGATGGTGGAGCGCCGGGAGCCGCTGGCTGCGATGATCGCGGCGCGTGAGCGTCGCGTCGACCACGCTCTCGCGCGTCGCGGCGATCTGGGCGTGGATCGCGTCGAGCCGCTTCGCCGCTTCGGCCACGATCGGATCGGACGCGGCGGCGCCAAGGAGCGTCTTCGCTTCGCCGAGCGCGCGCACGCACTCGTCGAGCCCGTCCTGATGCGCCGGCGCCTCGAGCGTGGTGTCGAGGACGGCATAGAGCGATCGAATCGCCCGCGCGAGCCGCTCCGCGACGCCGCGGCGATCGAGCACCGGCGACGTGCTCGCGCGCAGCGACTCCGCGATCGCGTCGATCTGCGCGCGCGCTTCCCGCGCGGGACCATGCGCCGGACTGGTCGCGAAGACGTTCACGACGTCCTCCGCCGCACGAGTGTCGTGCGCGGCTCGTGGTCACCTCGCGGGCTCGTGGCGAAGACGTTCACGACGTCGGCTCGCGGGGTCGCGGTGGGGTTCATGACCTCGCCTCCGTCTCGAGGAGGAGCGCGCCGCGCTCGGCGCCGTCGGAGTGAGCGGCGACGAGGGCGCGGTTCGTCGTGTTCGCGGCGATGCGCCAGCTCACGCAGGCGTGGGCGGCGAGGAAGGTGGCGGACGCCGCGCCGAGGTCGCCGGTGAGGAGGAGCGGCGTCTCGTGCTGCGCGTCCTCCGTGAACGACGACTGCACGCGGCCGCTCGCGTAGAGCCACTCCTCCGTGCGATGACGCTCGCCGACCACGTCGGTCAGCGCCCACCCGATGCGCGCGCCGGCGAGCGGGGCGAGCGCGCGCGTCGCGGCGAGCGAGATGCCGAGCGCGTGGCACGGCTCGCTCGATCCGAAGGGGCGCGGCTCATGCTCCGTCGCGATGCCGGTGACGGCGGCCCACCGTTCGTCGCCGCGGCGCGAGAGGCGCACGAACGCGGCGCCTTCGCCGGGGATGAACCCGTTCTCGGTCGCGGGACCGTGCAGGCGGCGCGCGTCGTCGAGGGCCTCGAGGCGCTCGGGATCGAACCAGCTGTCGACGCCGCCGACGAGGATGGTCTCGTGCTCCGCGAGGCGCGTGATCGCTTGCTCGATCGCGGCGACGCCGCCGGCGCGTCCCTGCGCGACGAGCTTCGAGCGCGCGAGATCGAGCGCGACGCCGGAGCGCTCCGCGAGGGACGCGAGGAGGCGCACGCCACGCGGATCGATCGGATCGGCCTCCGCGGGCACGGCGAGGAGGAGCGGGAGCGGCGCGCCGCGGTTCGGACCTGCCGCCTCCGCGAGCGCGGGCGCCGCGAGCGGGACGAAGCGCTCGCGGCCGATCAATTCATCGGGGATCGACGCGACGAGCGCGAGCGCGATCGGCTCCCCCGCGCGATCGACGAAGCGCGTCTCGCGGACGAAGGACTTCCGCGCGCGCACCGTCGTCGTCGCGGTGAGCGCGTCGACGCCGGTCGCGGTGCGGACGCCGACGCCGTCGATGAACGCGAGCGCCTTCACGTGTTCCTCCCGGTGGCGGTGCGGCCGCCGGCGCCGTCGTGCGCGAGCGCCCTCAACGCGCCCTCGCCTCGATGCGGATCTCGTCGAGCAGCTCGAGCTTCGGCGGGGCCGGGACCGCGGCGCGCCACGTGAGCTCGATCTTCCGCTCGCGCGCGTCGATCAAGATCGTGTCGAGGTGCGTGCGATGCTCGCGGCGCACTCCGCCGACGAGGCTCGAGAACGTGAGGGTCTCGCGCGGGAGCTGCACCTGCCAGTGGTGGTCCTCGGTCGCGCCGGTGAGGGCGATCGGCTCGTCGCCGAAGAGCGGCACCTCGGACCACTGATCGTGCGGGACGCAGACGTTGAAGCGCGGATCGAAGTCGGCGGGGAGGAGCGGCATGCGCGACTCCTGCCACGCCTTGTCGTAGGTGCCGGCGAACGAGGCGCGCGGCGCCCAGTGACGATGGATCGGCCCGAACGACGCCGGGACGTTCGCGCCGGCGCGCTCGCCGAGCGGCTTGCCGGCGAGCTCGAGCTGCGCCGCGGGTTGATCGACGAGGCGCGCGGGCTCACGCGTGATCCCGCGCCCGGCGTAGTTGCGAGGCTCACCAAGCGGTTTGTCCGGGATCGACACGTCCTGTCCGCCCCACGCGTTCTCGTAGACGATCGGCAGCGGCGCGCGCAGCGGCAGCGCGGGGCCGGGCACGAGCCCGCCGAGCATGCCGCGCTGCCACACGCGCAGCCCGTGCGCGCGGATCGTCTTCGCGATCGGACCGACCTGGAGCGCCACGTCCGTGTACGTCGCGCCCGCGCGCGGATGCGCGTCGGCGACGACGACGACGTCGGTGCCGGGTTTGTACTCGAACATGTCGGACGGGACCTTGATGCTGCTCGTCGCGGGGTCCTCGCCGTTCGGCACGTCGATTGGATGCGGCGGCGCGCCGTCCTCGTCGCGCTCCACACCGCCGCGTGGGGTCGAGCGATACGTGTATTTTACCACCACCGCGACGAGCGCCCGTCCGTCCTTGTCCTTCGTCGGGAAGGCGAGGTGCTTGCCGGCGGTCCGGTTCGCGACGTTCATCGCTCGAACCTTCGCAGCCACGCCTCGGTCGAGCTCGAGGTCCACGGTGCGTAGAAGTGGATCCCCTCCGCCGCGCGGATGGATCGGAGGCGCCGATCGACCTCGCAGTACGCGTGGGGGAAGTCGTCGCGGTTCACGTCTCCCGCCTTGGGCGTCTCCCCGGCGCGGAAGACGACGCCGTCGTTCAGCTTGGTCACCGCGACGTCGGGATCGCTCTCGAGCGCGGCGGGCGGGAGCTTCGCCGCGAGGGCGGGGCCGACGAAGGTGAGCCAGCTCACGGTGCGCAGCCGATCGTGGAACGCGCGCATCCACGTGGCGTGCTGGCCGAGGTCGTAGCCGGGGTGTCGCCGCGCGTGCGCGTGGAGCGCGTCGCGCGCGGGGCCGTAGCGATCGAGCTCCCACGCGCTGTACGCGAACCCCGCCGCGCCCCACCGGAACCGCAGGTCGCCCGCGACGGCGAGCGCGAGCTCCTCGATCTCCGCCGGTGGCGTCGACGACGGAAACGTCGCCGACAGCATCGCGTCGGCGCGGAGCAGCGGCCCGTCCGCCGCCGACACGCGCGCGAAGAACCGAAGCGACGAGGGCGACGCGTCGTTCCGCGCGCGCCCGCCGTGGCAGGCGACGCCGAAGCGATCGTAGTGCGCCGCCGTCATCGCGCTCGCCCCGGCGTCGGCGCGCGCGTCGCCGGTCGGCGGTGCGTTCGCGAGCTGCGCGGGAAACGTCGACACGAGGTCGAGCACCGACGCATCGAACCGCGCCACCTCCCCGTGCACGGAGCTCCACGCCCACGTGAGCGTTCCCGCGTGCGTCGCCGCGATGCGCTCACACGCCGCCGCGAGCCCATCCCCGTCCTCCGGCGCGAGCGCCTCGAGATGGAACGCGAGCCCGAGCGTCGCGTACGCGAGCGGAGCGCCGTCCTTCGCCCGCGCGAGCGGGGAGTCGCCGCTCATCGAGCGAGCGCGATCGTCGTTCGAGATCATTCGAGGCACTATGGTTTGTAGATCTTCCGCCCCGCGGCGTCGATCACGAAGAGTGGAGCTTCGGATGCGCCTTCAGTCGAGATCGGCGATCAGCGCGTCGAAGGCGTGGCGTCGATCGGGGCGTGCGCGGCGCGACGCGTGGCGGAGGGCGGGGATGACGTCTCTGCCCCACGCGCGGAGGGCCGCGTGGGCTCCCTTCTGGATGCGCGGGTCGCGATCGGTGAGGCGCTCGAGGAGGCCGGGCAGCGAGGGCTCGTGCCGCCCGTGACCGAGGCTCGCCATCAGCGAGAGCACGACGTCGCGCCTCGTCTCCATCTCGAGCACCTGCGCCGTCACCTCGAGCGTCCGATCGCGTGAGGCCACCGTGCGTAGCGCCCGGAGCGCGGCGCTCCGGACCTGCGCGCGGCGATCGAGCGCGAGGCGCGCGAGCGGATCGACGGCGCGCTCACCGAAGCGCGTGAGCGCGTGCACCGCGCGAACGGCGAGCCCCTTCTCGACGCCCTTCTCGTCGAGCAGCGCGCGGAGCTGGTCGAGCGAGCGGCCCTCGATCGGATCGACGGGATCGACCGTGTCGTCGGGCTCGGCCTCCTCGGCAGGACGGACGGGACGGATCAGATGCTCGACCTCTCGAGGCGCGGCCTCGGCCGCGAGCGCGACGAGCGCGTTCAGCGCGACCGAGGGAGAGGTGCCGGTCGAGTGGTCCGGCCGGAGGAGACGAGCGAAGGACAGCCGCCCCGCTCGCGCCTCCGCGATGACGAACGGGAGCAAGCGCTCCTGCTCGATCGAGGAGAGCAGCACGCCGGCGAGCTCGCTCCCCTGCGTCCATGCGCCCATCCACTCCGGGACGAACGACCGGAGCTGCGCGTCGTTCAAGTGCGGCGCGATCGAGAGGACGCGCGAGCGCACCGCCGCGGAGGGAGCCGCCGTCATCCACCGCGCGATCGACGGGAGGCGGTCGGCGGGAAGATCGAGCCGCCCGAGCAGGTACGCGTCGAGCACCGCGCTCTCCGCGCCGGCGTCGGGCCAGTCGAGGAGGCGGAGCGCGGCGCGCTCGCGCTCCTGCAGCGGCGCGCCTTCGTCGCGCACCTTCGCGAGGAGCGCGTCCCGATCCGCCTGCGACGCAGGAACGAAGGGCGCCCTCTTCGGCGGCTTCGGTGGACGCGGCGCCGGCGGCAGATCGAGCGGCCGGAGCTCGGCGACGCGCCGGATCCAGGCGTCGCGCTTCGGCGCGTCCGCGCGGTAGAGCGTGAGGGCCTCCTCGAAGACCGGATCGAGCTCGGGATCCGCGTCCTCTGCGTTCGGGCTCGGTCGAGGGAGAGAGAACGCCTCGATCAGGAGGGCGGAGGACTCGGCCGCCACGTTCGGGGCTTCGAGGCACGCGGCGAAGCACCGCTCGAGCTCGGCGACGCTGCGCACGGCGCCGAGCCGCCCGCGCAGCCGCCACGGGCGAAGACCGCCGACGCTCGGCGCGTTGGGCAGCGCGCGCACGATCTCGAGCGCGCGCTGGCGAAGCGGCGGCGTGGCATGAGCGAGCGTGCGCTCGAAGAAGCTCACGACCGCGCCGGGGACGCTGGCGGAGCATCGCTCGACGAGGGTGAGGAGCGAAGGCCAGTGCTCGGCGTGCGAGTGATCGGTCGCGTCCAGGATCAGCGCCACCGCCGCCGCGTCGACCTCGCTCGCTTCGCTCTCTGCCCACGCGATCCAGTCGGCCAAGCCGCGGCGTACGAGCGGGAGGACCGCGGCGTCGACACGCTCCTTCTGCTCCGCGCGCAGGCGCACGATCTCGCGGGCGGCGTCGGGCGAGAACCCGGAGGTGCGGAGGCGCTTCGCCGGATCGTCGTCTTCTCCGATCGGCCGCAGCTTCGCGCGATGGAGCCGCGCGGCGAGCTCCGCGGCGGTCTTGCCGGCGACGCCGACGCGCCCGTCCAGGCACGCGTCGACGAGCGCGCGATGGGCCGGGTGCGACGACCGGGCGAGGCGCATCACCACGTCCTCGGAGACGCGCCCGCTCAGCGCGTCGAAGAGCAGGTCTCGCGTGCGCGCCTCCTCCTCTACCTCGAGCGCGTCCACGAGGACGAGCACCGTCGCGGGTCCGGCGCACTTCTCGAGCGCGCGGAGCAGCGACGCGCGGAAGCTCGCGTTGTCGTGGCGGCCGATCCATCCGACGAGGAAGGGCACCGAGCTGCCGGTGCCGATCTCCGCGAGCGCTTCGGCCGCCTCCTTCTTCACCGCCATCTCACGCCGCTCGAGGACGTCACGGACGAGCGGCTCTGCCCACGACGCGCGCAGCGTTCGGACCGCGGCGAGCGCTTGCGTCAGGACACGAGCGTCGAGCGACGCGTCGGCGACGAGCCGCCCGAGCGAGAGCTCGAGGCCGCGCGCGCGCTGTCCCGCCGCGACGAGCGCCTCGATCGCGGCGCGTCGCACGTTCGTGCCGCCGCGCCGCCAGTACGGCTCGATCGCGCGCAGGTACGCGCCGTCCGGGGCGTGCCGCGACGCGGTCTCGAGGAGCGCCACCGTGATCGGATCGGACGGGGGCTCGACCGGATCGGCCAACCAATCGACGACCAACGAGAGGACGAGATCGCGTCCGGTCTCGGGCGCAGGATCGACCCAGCGACGAACGGCGCGACCGTCCTTGACGAGGTGCCGCCCGTAGCGAAAGACGAGCTGCTCGAGCTCGGGCATGAGCAAGCGCTTGATGGTGAAGTCACCCTCGAGCGCCTCTCGTACGTACGTCCGAAAGACCTCCCGGAAGAGGCGCCGCACGTCCGCCTCGAAGCGGACGTCGCCGGACTCGCAGAAGACCTTGAGTCGATCGATCGCCGCGACGTCCTCGGCGCCCGTCGTCGCCGCGTCGTGGAGGAGCTCCGCCGCGGTGCTGTCGCGCGTCGAGAGGTACTTGCTCTCGAGCAGCCCCGACTCGGACGGCGGCAGCGCGCGCGCGAGCTCGGTCGAGAGCGCGCGGCGATCGGACGCGAGGGTCCAGAGGACGTCCATCACCGCGCCGCGCCGCCGGCGTGTCGTGAACGGGTCGAGCACGATCTGCCGGAGTCGCTCCGCGGCGAGCGCGCCGCCCTTCACGCGAAGCGCGGGGAGCACGCGCTCCGGGATCGCGTCGAGCCAACGGAGGAGCCGCTCTTCGCCTCGCATCTCCGGCGAAGCGGCGGCGGCGGCGATCGCGGCGGCGGCGATCGGGTGCTCCGCGACGTTCGCGGGCTCGAGGCGATCGAGCAGGTCCTCGAGCACCCGATGCGCGCCTGGCGCCGAGCTGTGCGCGAGGACCGCGGCGCGCCGCACCCACCGCGTGTCCGTCGGTGGAAGCTCGGCGAGCGCGTCCACGAGCGCGGCGCGCGCGATGTACGTGACGCGCACGACCTCCTCGGCGGTCCAGCCCACGTGCGCGTCGAAGAGCCCGAGAACGGCGCCGAGGTGCTCTTCGCGCAGGAACACGCCGTGGCGATGCGCTTCGAGCAAGAAGCGCCGCGCGGGTGCGCCGAAGCGGAGCGCGTCGCGCTCGGCGAGGGCGATCGCGCTCGAGAGATCGCTCGGCTCCGCGAGCGGCCCGAGCGCCTCGAGGGCGAGCGCCTTCGTCGCCTCCGGCGCCTCGTCGTTCAGGAGGTCTGCGAGCAGGGGGCGCGCGGAGAGGTCGCGCGCGACTGCGACCGCCGCCGCCGCGATGCGTGGCTCCGGATCGCGGAGCGCGCGCTGGAGGAGCTCGTCGCGCCGGCGACGCCTCCCTGGCGAGAGGCCGACGAGCCAGAACCTCGCGAGCTGCCGGAGCGCACGCTCTCGGATCGTGACGTCGTCTTCGTTCGCCCCTGCGAGCAGCTCGAGACCGTCGAACGCGTCTTGTCCGGAGAGCGCGAGGTGGCGCACGGCGTCTTCGACGTGCTCGACGACCAGCGCGCGAAGGCGTGGATCCCGCGCCCGCGCGAGCCGGCGGACGAGCCTGCTCGGATCGCCGGTGTCGGTCGACCACGACCAGCCCGTGAGGACGGCGAGCAGGACCCCTTCGTCGAGGTGGTCGGCAAGCCCGTTCGCGTCCTCGTCCTCGCGCCGCAGCGCGACGCGGATCCACGCCACGCGAAGCCGCGCCGGCTCGAGCCGATCGAGGTCGGCCGGGAGCGTCGGGCGGTAGGGGGCGAGCGCGGCGGCGATCTCGGCGAGGAGGAGCGAGACCTCCGGCGCCAGCCGCGCGACGCGCAGCGGTATCGCCTTCGCGATCTCCGTGAGCGCGTCCGGATCCCCGACGCTCGCGAGCGCGTCGCGAAGCTGCACGAGCCGCGCGATCGCGACAGCAGGCGCGAGCCCTTCGAGACCTTTCACCAACGCGCTCGTCGTCATCTCGAAGACGATAGTGCGTGGGCGAGAACCCCTGCTTTCTTGGTGATGGAGACAATGTATGACAGTATCCGACCTCGATGGAGCCCCGTCCGGTCTTTGCGGCGATCGGTCTGTTTTTCGGCGGTCTCATCGTCGGCTCGGCCGGCGGTGGGAGCCGGGAAGGCAGCGCGCACGCGGCGACGACGGGGCCGGACGGGAAGCCCGAGCTCACCGCGCGCGCCCAGGCGGCGCGCGGTCTGGTCTCGCCCGCGCTGCGACGGACCACGAGTCGGGGCGGCGATCTCGATCCGACTCCGGCCGCCGGCGGCGGGCGCTGCGCGATCCGCAGCTCCGCGCACCGGCCCGACGCGATGACCCGGGCCGACGACGCGCTCCACGGGCTGAAGCTCCCCGCGCTGCCGATCGTGCACCCGACGCTCGTGATGCGGTACGTGCAGTACTTCACCGAGAGCTACGAAGGCCGGAAGAACTTCGCGGAGTCGGTGCGCCGGAGCGGGCGCTTCCAGGAGCTCATCGCGAAGACGCTCCGTGAGCGCGGGCTCCCCGCCGATCTCGCCGCCGTCGTCCTCATCGAGAGCGGCTTCTCCACCGACGCCGTGTCGAGCGCGGGGGCGGCGGGCCTCTGGCAGTTCATGCCCTCGACCGCGCGCGCCTACGGGCTCGCGATCGAGTCGACGATCGACGAGCGCGCCTCGATCTGGCGCTCCACCGAGGCCGCGGCCCACCACCTCTCCGATCTCTACGAGCGCTTCCGCTCCTGGGACCTCGCCCTCGCGGCTTACAACATCGGGTACGAAGGCCTCGAGCGCCGGCTCGACGAGGCCGACACCGACGACTTCTGGACGCTCGCCGACACGCCCGACGTGCTCCCGAAAGAGACCGCGGACTACGTCCCGAAGGTGCTCGCCGCGGCGCTCATCCTGCAGAACCTCGAGGAGCTCGGCTTCGGCGACATCGACCGGCTCGCGCCGATCGACGCCGGCGAGCTCGACGTCGCGGGCGGCACCGATCTCGCGACCGTCGCGCGCGCCGCGGGCACCAGCGTGCGCGTGCTGCGCGAGCTCAACCCCGAGCTCCTCTCGGACATCGTGCCCGATCGCGGCGAGCGCACGACGCTCCACGTCCCGCGCGCCGGCGTGTCCCGCGCGCGCGTGATGCTGCCGAAGCTCTCCGCCGATCCCGACGGCGCGCCGCGCGTCTCCGACGATTTCGATTGGGGTCGCGACGACGTGCGCTCGGGCCGCTCGCGCCTCGAGCGCACCTCCGCCATCACGCGCACGCGCACGAAGCGCCGCGTGAAGCGCCACTCCGTCGCGATCGAATCGGCGAGCACGGCGCGGGCGGAGCACACCGCGAAATCGAAGCCGCGCGACCGTGCGGCGGACGCGCCGGCGGAGGAGCGCACCGACACCCGCGACGCTCGCGACGCTCGTGACACCCGCGATGCTCGCGACACCCGCGATGCTCGCGACGCGGAGCACGAGACCCGCTCCGAGGCGGCTTCGCGCGAAGCACGGCCGACCGACGAACCGTCCGCCGAGGCGCGCACGCTCGACGAGCCGAGCGACCGCGCCCCGACGCAGCCGGAGCCGCCTCCCGCCGCCGTCGTGACGACCGAGCGCGTGTTTTACCGCGTCGTCCCGGGCGACTCGGTCGCGCAGATCGCGGCGACGGTGGGCCTCACCGTCGATCAGCTCCTCGCCCAGGCCCATGTCTCGACCGCCGATCAAATCAAGGTCGGCGCCCTCCTCGACCTCCGCGTCCCGAAGGACGGCGTGAGCGAGTCCCGCCGCCCGCTCGCACGCTGACGCTACGCGCGAAGCGTGATCCGAAGCGGCGCCGCCTTCGCTCGTAGGCGCGGCGGCTCGATGAACACGCAGACTCCGTCGTGTACCTCGTAGCGCTGCATGACCGTGAACGGGGCGCGCGCGCCGTCGAGGAAGCCTTCCATGATGACGGCGTCCGGGTTACGTGGGCCACGCGCGCGTTCGCGCGATCGCCCCGATGAGCGCGCGGAGGGCGTGCTCGTCCATTCCGGTGAGGCTGGCCTCGCGTTCGGGACTGAGCTCGATCCCGAGCTCCTGACACTGTACGCGCACGCTCTCGCGGATGCCTTCTTCGATGCCCTTGCGCGTGCCCTCTTCGATGCCCTTGCGCGTGCCCTCTTCGATGCCCTTGCGCTTGCCTTCTTGCCGTCCTTGGCGGATTCCATCGCGATGGCCGGCGCGGCGCTCGCTCGCGAGGCGCTGCATGAGGATCGGGTTCTCCTTCGTCAGCAAGGCGCGCGCGACCTCGTTGTCGCGCTCGATCGCGTCGAGGAGGGCAGCGATGGCGAGCGGGCGCACGAGGCACTCGTCCTCGATCGCGCCGTCGAGGCTGAGCAGGCGCCAGCCGTTCGACTCTCGCGACCATTCGAGGACCTCGAATTCGTTCACGTCGATGCAGAAGACGCGTGGCACGCCGCGCGCTGCCAGCTTCGCCGCCTTCGCCGTGATTCGGGCGCGCGATTGCGTATCGCAGATCTCGAACGCGAGGCGTTCGAGGAGCCGGCCGCCTGTCACCGGATCCCGCTCCGCGGGGAAGACGCTGGCGTCGGGCGCGAAGTCGTTCTTCTTGTCCGTCCGCGTGAGGAGGTCGACCGCGGCGCGGTAGCTCGCCGTCGCGTGCGCAGCGAGCAGCATCGCGAGGTCGCCGTTCGTGACGGCATGCGGATCGTCCGCCGGCTCGGTGAGGACGATCTGCCCGTCGATCATCTCTTCGCGCGTCTCCGGCTGGACGGCGCGCTCGTCGACCGGAGGAAGCGGATCGTCCTTCCCCGGTGCATACATGCCGTGAGCGTAGCAGAACGCCTGCGCCGTTCCGGTCGCGCCGAGCTAAGGCATCGAGATCGCGACCTCGGCGATGCGCGCGACGGTCGTATGGAAGCGCGTGAGCGCGTTGACGAGCGCGGCCTGCGCCGGACCGCGCGCGTGATCGAAGAGCCCCAGCTTCGCGTGGAGCGACGTGCGCGTGCGCGCGAACGAGGCGTGCGGCTCGCTCGCCCCGCGGCCCTGCCGCTTCGCGTTCGGGTAGCCCAAGAGGGCGGTCTGCCACGTCGAGATCGTCTCCTCGAGCTCCGTCGCGAACGGCGCGAGCTCGCCCTTCTCGAGCGAGACCTCGATCGTCGCGCCGCGCGGGATCGACCTCGTCTCGACGCGGAAGCCCGGCTCGGGCCACGCGCGCGGGTACGCGCTCGGCTCCGTGAGCCAGCCCTCGAGCTCGCGATCGCGGACCGAGAGGCGCGTGCCGTCCGGCGGGAGCGAGCCGACGATCGAGATCGTCTTCAGCTCGCTCGGATGGGCGCATCCCGCGAGGTGCTCGACGAAGACGCGGAGGAACACCGGCGCGACGCCCGCGACGAGGAGGCGGAACGCGTAGCGCGGGCCGAGCTCGTCCGGCGCGGGATCGCCCTCGCCGGTCGGGCCCGCCTCGAGCGCGGCGCGACCCATGGAAGGCGCGAAATCCGATGAACCCGCGAGCCCGCGGTTCACGCACGCGACGAAGCCGCCGACCGCCCACGGCGCGAGCGGCAACTCGGCGGGGCCGGTGAGCTCGAGGACGACGTCGAGCGTCTGCGGCTCGGTGCTCCCGCGGTAGGCGACATCGAAGCCGACGCCGGCGAGGCGCGGATGGACCGCGATCGCCATCAGCACGCCTCGCCGCAGGACTCGCAGCCGACCTCGATCACCTTCGTGTCGCGGCTGATGTGCTGGAACTCCTCGAGCTTGCCGGGCTCGTACGTGTCCGTCGGGGCCTTGACCTCGATGGGCTTGTTGTCGAGCGTGCCGGCGGGAAATACCGGCTTCGCGTTCGGCGGCTCGGCCTTGAGCCATGCGGCGCCGAGCTTTGCCCAGGCGGTGAGGCTCGGGCTCTTGGGCGCGCCGCTGCTCGCGGCGTTCGTTGCACAGACGCGGCGCGCCGCTTGCGCGTTCTTGCCGGTGCCGCGCGCGACGACGGCGGCGATGGACTCGCTCGCCTTCGGCGCCGTGTACGTGTCGTCGCCCTTGATCGTCTCCGCGAGCGCGGTGCCGACCGGCTTCGTCTTCTCGAGCGCCTCGAAGAAGAAGTCGTTGAACGTGCCGTTCCGGTCCTCGGGCTTCGTGCCTTGATACGCCTCGACCGAGGCCTTGAACGCCTTGCACGCGGCGTCCTGCGCCGAGAGGCCCATCGCGGGCGCGCCGGCGGAGATGATGGTGCCGATGCCCTTGTTGCCCGGCATCGCTTCAGCCGTTCCCGTCGCTCATGTCGAGCGTGCGCACGACGCCGCCGCCTTCGGCCGTGACGTCGGGGCTCGCCATGACGATCTCGCACATGCCCATGAACTTGCTGCTCATGATCCCGCCCGCGACGCCGGGGTTGTCGCCGTTGGAGAGGGCGCTCTTGCCCTTCTTCGTCCAGATCGGCGTCCCCATCGCGAACGTCTTCGTCGCGTAACCCGGGCCCATCGTCGAAGACAGCGCGATGTTCGGGTACGGGATCGGGATCGGCGGCGCCGGCGGCGCGGGCGTCTTGCACACGTCGACCGGCGCCATCGCGGTGTGCACGGAGGCGACGCTCGCGACCAGCTTCATTTGGCTTACGACCGGCATCGTTCGTCTCCCTCAGTTCAGTTCAGGTGGAGCATGCGGCCGACGATCTTGTGCACCGCGGAGGCGCGCGACGTGATCTGCTCCGCGAACGACTCGATCGTGCCGTACGCGCGCACCGCGAACGCGGCCGCGCCGCTCGCGACCGTGAACTCGTCCTTCGCGCGGATCTTCACCCGCGCCGCGCGGATGACGTACTCGTCCGCCTCCTCGATCCCGGGCGTCGGGCTCGTGCGCAGCGCGCCGAGGATCGTCCATGCGCCGTCCGCGCGCTCGACCACGAGCCGCTCTGCGCGCGCGATGGCCGTCGCGACGACCGACGGATGGACGGAAGGATCGAGCGACGCGACGTGCTCGGCCCGGCCGACGCGGATGCGCGCGCGATCACCTTCGAGGAGCAGCGCGATCGCCGTCGTGACGGTGGGGACGGCCTCTTCCGGTTCTTCCATCCGCGCGTGCTGCATGCCGGCTCCTTGTCGTCCGAGTGAAGACATGTTCACCGTACCACGGAGGCGCTAGCCTCGAGAGGACCGATGGCTGTCATGGCGACGCTCTCTTGTCCCGACCTCGCGGGGGGCGTGCTCCGGGTCGAATCTGCGACTCTCATCGAAGAGATCAGTACGCCGACGAGGGCGGTCGTGGTCGTCGCCCCGACGGACGACAGCACGCTCGACCCCGCCGATCCGGAGGCGCTGATCGGCTCCGCGGCGACGCTGTCGATCGTGATCGACCAGAGCACGAGCCGCAGCTTCCCGCTCGTCGTCACCGCCGTGGACTATCTCGGTCTCGACCACTCGACGCACGATCTCGTCTCGCTCCAGCTGGAGCATCCGCTCGCCCTCCTGCGCCTCCAGCGAGATCGGCGCCCGTTCCTCGAGAAATCCGTCGAAGACATCGCGAAGGTCGTCACCCAAACGGTGGACGTCACGGCCGACTGGAAGGCGACGCGCGGCAAGACCCCTCGCATCGCGACCGTCCAGTACGACGAGACCGACTACGACTTCTTCTCGCGGCTCCTCGAGGAGGAGGGCATCTTCTGGTTTTCGCCCGACGACACGTCGGCGCCGAAGCTGGTCGTCGCCGACGCGGCGGACGCCTTCTCCCCGGTCGCGGGGGAGACGGTTCCCTTCGCGGACGAGGACGTCGGCCGCGGCATCGACGAGCTCCTCGTGGAGCACCACGTCACGAGCGGCGCGGTGGCGCTCCGCGACTACGACTTCGAGAAGCCCGGGGTCGATCTCCTCTCCCGCACCCGCGTGGACGAGGACGCGGCGGGCGAGCTCTTCGAGTATCCCGGCCGCTTCACGACGCAGAGCGAGGGCGGCGCGATCGCGAAGATCCGCGCGGAGGAAGTCGCGAGCTCGAAGATGATCCTGCGCGGGTCGTCCGACCGGCCGCATCTCCGCGCCGCGGCGTGGTTCACGCTCACCACCGCCCGCGACCGCTCGCTCCCGACCGAGAGCGGGAAGTACCTCCTCCGCCGGGTCGAGCACACGTACGACAAGGGCCATTACCGGAACGCGTTCGTCGCGTCACCGTTCGAGCTGCCCTTTCGACCCGCGCGCACGGCGCCGCGCCCCGTCGCCGCCGGCACGTCCTCCGCGGTCGCGACGGGTCCGAGCGGACAGGAGATCCACACCGACAAGCTCGGACGGACGAAGCTGAAGTACGGCTTCGACCGCCTCGGGCCCGACGACGACGCGTCGTCCCAGTGGGTCCGCGTGCTCCAGCCCGCGCTCGCCGGATCGATGATGCTCGCCCGCGTCGGCTGGGAGCTGGCCGTGCGCCATCTGGACGGCGACCCCGATCGCCCCGTCGTCGTCGCGCGCATGTACGACGGCCAGCATCTCGCGCCGGAGAAGCTGCCGGACCTCCAGACGAAGACGTCGTTCGACACGTTCACGAGCCCTCGCGCCGAGAAGATCAACGCCATCACGATCGACGACAAGGGCGGCGCGATGAAGATGGAGGTCATCGCGGCGAAGGACCTCGACGCGACGATCCTCCACGACGAGAGCGAGACGATCGGAGCGAACGACACCGTGACGATCGGCAAGGACTCCACGACCCTCATCGGTGGAAACCAGACCTCCACCGTCGAGAAGGACGACACCGCGAAAGCCTTGAAGGACGCGGGCGTCGCCGTCGCGGGCAACCGGAAGAAGACGGTCACGAAGGACGAGACGACGACGATCGAGGGCGGGGTCTCCGCGCGCATCGACGGCAACGACGAGGAGAGCGTCGGGCAGGACCTCACCGTCGCCGCCGATGCGGAGCTCCTCGAGACCGCGAAGGGCAAATACGATCTGACCGTGCTCGCGTCGGTGACGGCGTCGGCGAAGAAGGACTACACGATCTACGTCGCGGGCAAGTCGAGCGAGACGGTCGGCGCCGCGAAGACCGTCGCGTCGTCCGACGGGCCGCTGAGCGAAGCGATCGGCGGTGACGCCACCTTCACCGTCGGCGGCGCCTGGGTGGAGACGGTGGACGGTAACCGCGTCTCGAGCGCCAAGGGGGAGATGGCGCGCACCGTCGGCGCCGCCGCCACGCTCACCGCGGCGGGCAAGCTGCAGCTCGCCGGAAAAACGGTGAAGGTCACGGTGGCGGGGGCGGGCACGTTCATCGGCGCCGGCGGCATCGTCAGCCTCACGGCGGCCTCCGTCGGGCTCGTCGGGGTCATCACCTTGAAGGGCTCGGGCGGCGTCGAAATCGTCGGCAACCCGCAGATCGCGATGTGACATGTCCTTGCTCGAGCTCACGATCGACGGCGAAGCATTCACGATCACCGCCGCCTCCGGGCGCGAGGAGATCGGCGCCCACTTCCGCATCCGCGCCGACGCGATCGGGAACGGAAGCCCGGCCAAGGACTTGCTCGGCAAGCCCTTCGTGCTGACCCTCTCTCCGACGACGAGCGGCGGTGACCTCGTCGTGAACGGGATCGTCGTCGGTGCGCGCGCGAAGTGGTCCGAGTCCGGGCAGGCGCTCGAGCTCGATCTCGGTCCCGCCCACGAGCTCCTCGCGCACGGTCAGGACTCGCACGTGTTCCTCGCCAAGACGTCCGACGCCATCGTGAAGGACGTCATCCAGCGGTCCGGCGCCGCGGCGGCGAAGTGGTCGATCGGAACGCACGGCGCGCGCGAGCACACGGTGCAACATCGTGAGTCCGACTGGGCGTTCATCGACCGCATCGCGCGCGAGGACGGCATCTACTGGTTCTACGATCACGACCCGAACGCCGGCACGACGCTCGTGTTCGCCGACGACGCGGCGAAGGCGGAGGCGATGAGCACGTCGTTCCTCCATCGCCTCGCGCACGGCGTCCTCTCGAACGAGGCGTGGGTCGCCTCGCTCGCGTCGCGCACGACGGCGCTCACCGAGGTCTTCCGCACGCGCGACTACGATCCGAAGAAGCCGAAGCTCGCGATCGAGGGTGAGGTCGCCGACGCCGGGGCGAAGCGCGCGGTGTACGAGTGGCCGGCTGTCGCGAAGACGGCGAACGAAGCGAAGCAGCGCGCCACGCAGGCGCTGCAGGCGCTCCGGGCGCGCGCGGTGGTCGTGACCGGACGCTCCGACCGTCTCTCCATCCGCTGCGGAAAGACGATGACGATCGAGTCCTCCGGCTCGCTTCCGGAGGCGTTCACGAAGCTCCTCTGCATCGCGGTGGAGTGGTCGATCTCCACGCGCACGCCGTGCGAGGTGCGGTTCACCGCGGTCCCCGCCACGACGCCGTTCCGCCTCCCGCTCGTTCCGCGCGCGCACGAACACCTCGGCGTCGAGACGGCGTGGGTCCGGGGGGCGCCGCAGGAGATCGACGCCGACGCGAGTGGTGACGTCTTCGTGCAGCCGCCGTGGGATCGGAGCACCAAGAAGGACGATACGGTGACGATCCGCGCGCGGAGCGGGCAGATGCAGCTCGGTCGTTCGATGACGATCCCGCGCATCGGCTGGGGGATGCTCGTGGGGCATCTCGACGGCGACGCCGATCGCCCCTGGGCGATGGCGCGCCTCGTCGACGGCACCCATCCGACTCCATACAAGCTGCCGGACAACATGACGCAGACGGCGTGGCAGACGCTCACGAGCCCGAGCGACGGCACGCTCTCGGAGATGGTGTTCGAGGACAAGAACGCGTCCGAGAAGGTGTCGTTCCACGCCGCGCGCGACATGAACGTCGAGATCGGCAACGACGAGGCGCGGACGGTCGGCAACAATCACACCCTCGAGGTGACGAAGGACCGGACCGAGACGACCGGTGCAGACGAGAAGCTCACCGTGAAGGTCGATCAATCGACGACGGTGAAGGGCGCCGAGACGACGACGATCGAGGGGAGCCGATCCATCACCGTGAAGGGCAACGAGGAGGCCTCCGTCAGCGGGAAGCGCGCGGAGACCGTCACCGCGGACCGCACCGTCGACGTCGGCAAGAACCGCAAGCTCACCGTGAGCGGCACGATGGCGGCGACGGCGAAGAAGGGCTTCACGCGCGAGGTGCTCAAGAAGCTGACCGCCAACGCAACCGCGGGGTGGACGACGAAGGCCGACGGCGGTCTCGTCACGACGACCAAGGGCGATTCGACCGAGACCGTCGCCGGTGCGCGTACGTCGAACGGGAAGACCGGCGTCGGCCTGACGGTGAAGGGCGCGCTCAAGGACACGATCGCGGCCGCCCATGCGGTGACGACCAAGGGGAGCGCGTCGGAGTCGTCGACCGGGAAGGCGACGCTCACCGTGGGCGCCGCGCTCACCGCGACGGCGCCGGAGATCGAGATCGTCGGCAAGTCCGAGATCACGATTCAGTGCGGCGCGAGCACGATCACGATCAAGTCGAGCGAGGTCACGGTGAAGGCCGCCATGCTCACCGTCGCCGGCCCCATGCTCGTCCTCGACGGCGCCCAAGTGAAACACAACCCCTGATGACCACCGAGACAATCACCGACATCGTCGCCACGATCCAGATCGACGGCATCGAGCCGGCGGGAATGCTTCCGTCGCTCGTGCGCGTGAAGGACGCGATCAGCACGCCGCGCCGCATCGAGGTCTCGATCTCGCGCCGGCGGTACGGGCTCCAGGCGCAGGACCTCCTGCGGAAGGGCGTGCAGATCGACGTGACGGCCAACGGAGCCGCCGCCCGTCGTTTCGAAGGCGTCGTCCTCGGTGTGACGGAGGCCTGGGGCAAGCAGGGCAACGTCCTCCTGCTCACGGTCGGATCGCCGCTCGAGCTCCTCGCATACTCGAGCGACTGCCGGATCTTCCAGGAGAAGACCGTCCCCGAGATCGTCGAGCAGGTGCTCCTCGACGCGGGCTTTCCCGCCGCCCGCATCGTGAAGCGCCTCAGCGGCACGTACTCGAAGCTTGCGTCATGCACGCAGTACAACGAGACGATGCTCGCGTTCGTGTCGCGGCTGCTCGAGGCCGAGGGCATCTCGTACTGGGTCGAGGACGGTCGAGGTGGGCTCGACCTCGTCCTCGGCGATTCGCCCGACGCGCATCGCGCCGCGGCCACGGCGACCTTGCCGTTCGCGGAGGATGGCGGCGACGTGCTCGGCCCCTGGCGCATCCGCTCGATCGCCGAGCGGGAGGCGTTGCGGCCCCAGAAGGTGACCCTCCGCGACCTGGACTGGCAGAAGCCCGCGCTCGACCTCGAGTCCTCGAGCGAGAAGAGCAGCCCCGGCGCGCGCGAGCACTACGAGTATCCCGCCGGCTACGTCACGCCGGCGGAAGGAAAGGCGCGCGCGAAGGCACGCATCGAAGCGTTCGCGTCCGCGTCGAGCGGTGTGGAGAGCGAAGGCGTCGCCCCCGCGCTCGCCGCGGGCGGGACGTTCACGCTCGAGAACGCGCCGGCAGACGCCCTCTCGATCGAATGGCTCGTCACCGCGGTGACGCACACCTACGACGGCGAGCTGTCCCCCGGCCATCGCTGGAACACGGAGGCCCTCGCGATCCCGAAGAGCGTGCCGTTCCGGCCGTTGCTGAAGACCCCGCGCCCGCGCATCCGCGGGCCGCAGACGGCGTTCGTGACCGGCCCGGCCGGCCAGGAGATCCACACCGACGCGCACGCGCGCGTGAAGCTGAAATACCACTGGGACCGCCACTCCGCGTTCGACGACAAGAGCTCGGCGTGGGTGCGCGTCGCGCAGCTCGCGATGTCCGGGTCGATGGCGATCCCGCGCATCGGCTGGGAGGTCCTCGTCGAGTTCGAGCACGGCGATCCGGACCGGCCGATCGTGACGGGACGCGTCTACAACGCGATGTACCTGCCGCCGTACGCGTTGCCGGCAAAGAAGACGGTGTCGACGCTCCTCTCGTACAGCTCGCCCGGGGGCGCGGGCCACAACGAGATCCGCATCGACGACCTCGCCGGCAGCGAGCACATCCACATGCACGCGCAGAAGGACATGGAGCTCACGGTCGCGAACGACCGCACCTCCAAGGTGACGACGAGCCGGATGTCGACGGTCAAGGTCGACGAGACGATCACGGTGAAGGGCAACCGCTCGCGCGAAGTGCAGGGCCTCTGGGACGTCACCGTCGCCGGCAACCAGACGCTCGCCGTCGAGGGCGCGCGCACCAAGACGGTGAAGAAGGACGAGAAGGTCACCGTCGTCGGCGACCGCAAGCTGAGCGTCACCGGCGCGCACGACGTGACGAGCAAGGCGAACCTCACCCTTGCGACCGCCGGCGACGTCGCGGCGAACGTGACGGGCAGCCTGACGGAGAGCGCGGACGAGGGCGCGAGCCTCGTCGTCGGCGACGACATGAGCCTGACGTGCGGCGGCCCGAAGGCCGAGACCGCGAAGATGGGGAAGACCTCGACGATCGAGGGCAAACAGAGCCTCACCGTCGGCGGAGCGCTCATCGACGTCTCGGGCAAGGACCTCTCGCTCACGGTCGGCGGCAAGCGCACCTCCACGATCGGCGCAGCGTGGAACGTCACGTCCGCGGCCGACATCGCGATCGCCAGCGCCGACGCGCTGGAGCTCACGATCGGCGGCGCGCTCACGATGACGGGCGCGACGGGGATCGCCTTCAAGGTCGGCGGCTCGAAGGTCTTCGTCGGTGCCGGTGGCGTGACGATCGAGTCGAGCAAGGTGAAGGTCACGTCGGACGGTCCGGCCTCGCTGCTCGCGGCGGTCGTCGGCAGCAAGTAGGCGACGCCCCGCCGACCGGCGCGAAGTGACGCGGCTCAGGCTCGAGACTTCGCGGGTTTCACGCCGAGCTTCTTCGACTCCGTCGCCGTCTGCTGGATGAGCTTCTCGAGCACCGCGGCGTCGACGTCGGCGAGGCGCTTCACGTAGAGGCAACCCTTGCCGGTCGTGTGCTTGCCGAGCGACGCGAGCAGCTTCGCGACCTTCGGGCTCTCGAGCCCCGCCATCACGTAGAAGGTGAGCGCCGCCGAACGCGGCGAGAACCCGATGCGCGGCGCGTCGCCCTCGCGGCCGGACTCGTAGACGTAGTGGTAGGAGCCGAACCCGACGATGCTCGTGCCCCACATCTTCGGCTTCTCGCCGCTCGCCTTCTCCATCATCTTCGAGACGGCGACGGCGTCCTTCCGCTTCTGCGGATCCTCGATCCCGTCGAGGAACGCCTTCACGCTGAGCTCGTTCTGCTTCGTCTTCGCCTCGGCCATCGTGCCCGCCACTCTACTCGAAAGTCAGCGGAAGGCGGCATGTGTCCAGGCCTTCGCGCCGTCGTCGCCGGTCACACGCACGCGGACGGACGGCGTGGGTCGCGCTTCGTTTCCAGCGAGTTCACCAGGTCGTCGTAGTTGTGGAAGTTGAAGCGGCGCACGAGCTCGTTGCAGAAGGCGAGGCCGCGGACGCTGTTGCCGAGGTCGTCGAGCCGCGGCGACCAGATGCAGAGGCCGAGGACGTTGGGGACGACGACCATCATCGCGCCGGAGACGCCGCTCTTCGCCGGCAAGCCGACGGTGAACGCGAACTCGCCGGAGAAGTCGTACATCCCGCACGAGTACATGAGCGAGAGGCAGGCGCGGACGGTGTCGAAGTGGAAGATGCGCTCGTTCGTGATCGGGCAGACGCCGCCGTTCGCGAGCACGGCCGCGATGACGGCGGAGCGCTCGCACGTCGTCTCGATCGAGCAGCACTGGAAGTAGAACTCGAGCGTGTCGATGAGGTCGGTGTTCTCGGGGAACACGCGCTTCTCTTTCATGAAGTAGCCGAGCGCGTAGTTGCGATCGCCCTTCTCCTTCTCGGAGAGGTACACCGCGTTCGAGAAGCCGGGCTTCGCGCCGCCGGCGAGCCGGCGCCACTGCTCGATGACGTGGTCGAAGCGATCCGCGACGGTGGCGCCGCGCTTGATCAGCGAACACGTCGCGATCGCACCGGCGTTGATCATCGGGTTGTGGGGGCGGTTCTCCTTGTTGAGCGTGAGCTCGTTGAAGCCGCGGCCGCTCGGCTCGCGGCCGATCACCTCGTGCACGGCCTCGATGCCGATCTCCTCCGCCGCGATGCAGTAGTTGATCGGCTTCATCGTCGATTGCGCGGTGAAGTCCACCGCTGCATCGCCGGCCGACCAGCGCATGCCGTCGATGCTGCAGATCGCGACGCCGTAGGCCTTCGGATCGACCCGCGCGAGCTGCGGGATGTACGTCGCTACCGCGCCGTCCTCGAGCGCGCGGCCCTGCTCGAAGATCTCAGCGAGCTCACGCCCGAACCCAGCGAAGTCTGCGATGACGGCCACGCGGCCACTCTACTACGTTGAGGGGCGATGATCGCTCTCCGTGCCGTCGTCGCCGCGGGCGTGCTCCTCGTCGCTCGCGACGCGCGCGCCGACGACGCGAGCCCGTATCGGCTCAAGTGGCAATACGACGCGCCGCTCCTCGCGCTCGGCCTCGCCGGCTCGATGACGTCGTTCATCGGTCACCGAAGCCCGCGTGTCATCCCGGCTGCGAGCCGCCGGCGGGAATGCTCGCGATCGACGAAGGCGTCATCGGCAACTACTCGCGGCCTGCGCACGGGCTCGCGAGCGTGATCGTCCTCGGGCTCGTCGCGGCGCCGATCCTCTTCGACGCCGCGGACACGCGCTTCCGCGGCTGGTTCGAGGACACGGTCGTGCTCCTCGAGTCGGTCGTCGTCACGCAGGCGATCACGCAGCTCACGAAGTCCGCCGTCGGCCGCACCGCGCCTTTCGTCTACAACCCGAGCGCGCTGCAAGACGACCTCGACAGCCCGGACGCGTACCGCAGCTTCATCTCGGGCCACAGCTCCACGTCGTTCGCGGCGGCGACGTCGTACGCGGTCACGTTCTGGAAGCGTCATCCCCGGAGCCCGTGGCGCTTCGTCGTCCTCGGCGTCGGGCACGCGCTCGCGACGAGCGTCGCGCTCCTGAAGATCGAGGCGGGATACCACTACCCGACGGACGTCGCCGCGGGCGCGCTGGTCGGGAGCGCGGTCGGTCTCGCGCTCCCGATGCTGCACTCGGAGTGGTGAGCTCGGAGTGGTGAGCTCGCGCTGCCGGTCTACTTCTCCGCGACGACGCCGAGCGCGTTGACGTTGAACGTGAACGACTTCGTGTCGTTCCCGAGCGTGACCGCGATCGTGTCGCCGTCGACGCGCGCGAACGAGAGCACGAGCGAGCGTCCCTTCGGCGACGCGAGGCGATAGGTCCCCGCCTGCGGGACGGGATCGACCCAGCGCACCTGGATGCCCTGCACCGCGAGGTCCCACCTGCCCTTCGTGCCCGTCCACGAGCGGCTGCCGTCGATCTGGATCCCCTCCGTCACGCCGTTGGGGAGCGCCGTCTGCGTGATGTCGCCGGTGCCGGTCCCGCTGCGTCCGTCCGCGATGCGCGTCCACGTGCCCTCGTATTCGACGCGGCGCGATTTGGAGTCGAAATCCCACGTGACGTGGGCGGTGCCGGTGACCTTCACCTTGCCGTTCGAGATCTCCTTCCACTCGTGGTCGACGACGATCTCGTCCTCGTTCTTCTCGACCTTCACGACGTGCGTGCCGCTGAACTTCTGCCCGCGATAGATGCAGTTTCCAGGCTTCGCGCCATAGGTGACGGACAGCGTCGCGTCCACGAGCGTGATCTCGGCGCACGGCAGCTGCGTCTGGATGAACGTCTTCAGCTCGCCGGCGGCGTCCTTCACCGCCTTGCCGATCGTGAAGTTCGTCGAGATCTCGACCGTGTTCTGCTGGAGCGACGCGGCCTCGGACTCGGCCTGCGACTCCTCGAGCGCCTCGCGGGCCTCGCCCAGCGTCATCGGCTCCGAGGACTCCTCGGAGTCCTTGGGGCACCCGGTCAGGAACGCGCTCAGGGTGAGGGTGGCGGCCAGGGTCCCGATCGTCGTCGCTCGCATCATCGTGGTCTCCTCCCGAAGGTACGCCGTCCCGCGTTGCATGAACGTTGCCAGCGCCATTGTCGCTGTTTTCTGCGGGTTATTCCCGCGTCGTGAACGACGGGAGGGGAGGGCGTGACCACGCGAGGACGGACCGGCGCGCGTCCGGGGGGGACGCGCGGACGTCCACCCCTCAGCGCTGGGCGGCGAGCACCTCGCGCACGAAGTCGTCGACCGAGCGCGGCGCGTGGCCCGTGATGCGCTCCACCTCGTTCGTCGTGAAGTCGCCCCAGCCCGACGCGTAGGCGGCGCAGTAGTCGTGGATGACGCCGGCGGTCCAGTCGTCGGCGCCCATCGCGCGCATCGCGTCGGCGGCGGCCTGCGGCGGGACCGGCACGTAGGCGACCGGCTTGCCGAGCCCGCGCGACACCGCCGCCGCGACGGCGTGGTAATCGATGCTCGCGGGCCCCGTCAGCTCGAGGACGGAGCGGTCGAAGGTGTCCGTCGTCGCGGCGACGATCGCGGCGTCCGCGACGTCGCGCGTGTCGATCATGCCCATCTTGCCGTCGCCGACGCCGAAGTAGATCTGCCCCTGACCGAGGATGGTCGGGAGCGACGCGAAGAGGTTCTGGAGGAAGAGGTGAGGGCGGAGCACGACGTACGCGAGGCCCGAGGCGAGGAGCGCGGCTTCGGTGCGACCGTGCTGGCGCGTGTTGTCGGTCGGGCCGTCGGGGCTCGCCTTCAGCGCCGAGATCCGCACGATCTTCCTCACGCCGGTCTTCTTCGCCGCGTCGATCGCGGCGAGGGTCTGCTCCGCCGCGCGCGCGTTCGCGGGGGTGATGAGGACGACCGTGTCCGCCTCGACGAAGGCGCGCTCGAGCGACGCGCGGTCCTCGAACGAGCCGAGCGCGACCTTCGCGCCGAGGGCGGCGAGCGACTCGCCCTTCGCCGCGTCGCGGACGAGCGCGACGACGGGCGCCTTCTTGGCGGCGAGCCCCTCCACGACGCGCCGGCCGATGTTGCCCGTAGCTCCCGTGACGACGATGTTCTTTGCCATGCGCACCAGGATGGCGCTCTCGAGCGCGCGGCAGTAGCGTCGATCGGCGAAAGGCATTTTTGTCGTGGCAGCAAAAATCATCGGCGCCGCGGCGCAGGAGGACCTCAACGACGTGCAGCTCTTCGTGCGCGTCGTGAAGGCGGAGAGCTTCACCGCCGCCGCGAAGGAGCAGGGCCTCCCGATCTCCACCGTGAGCCGCCGCGTCGCGCGGCTCGAGGAGAAGCTCGGGACGCGCCTGCTCGAGCGGACGACGCGGAGCCTCCGCCTCTCCGAGACCGGGCGCACGTATTTCACGCACGCGGAGCGCGCGCTGGAGGAGCTCGCGCGCGGGAGCCGTCAGGTCCGCGAGCGCCACGTCGTACCGCGCGGCAAGGTGCGGCTCACCTGCACCGCCGCGCTCGGTCCCGCCGTCACGCGCGCGCTCGCGCCGTACCTCGTCGCGCAGCCGCTCGTCACGGTGGAGATCGACGTCACCGATCGCCGCGTCGATCTCTCGCTGCGCGGCATCGACGTCGCCGTTCGCGCCGGCGACGTCGGCGCGCCCGACTACGTCGCGAGGAAGCTCGTCGAGAGCCCGCGGCACCTCTTCGCGAGCCCCGCCTACCTCGCGCGGAAGGGGCGGCCGGAGGAGGTGGCGGACCTCGAGGCGCACGACCTCGTCGGCGCGGGGACGTCGGGCGCGAGCGCGGTCTGGGAGCTGTGGTCGGGCGAGCGCCGGCGTCGCTTCGCGTTCGCGCCGCGGCTCTACGTGACCGACTTCACGTCGGCGAAGCAGGCCGTGCTCGCCGGCGTGGGGATCGGCCTCCTGCCGTCGCGCACCTGCGCGGAGCACGTGCGGAGCGGCGAGCTCGTACGCGTGCTGCCGGCGGTCGCGGGTCCGACCGGCGCGGTATGGCTCGTGTACCGCTCGCGGCGCACCGCGACGGCGGCGGTGCGCTCGTGCGCCGAGCACCTCCTCACGACCCTACGCTTCGACCCGAACGCGTGATCGGCGCTCAGCCCGGCGCCGCTGCGCGTGAGGCGCACGCTCAGCCTGGCGGCGGGAACGTCTTCGCGAGGAGCTCGAGCGCGCGCGGTGTCTCGCTCGCCTCGATGTGTGGATCGGCGTGCCGCGCGCGTGGGACCTTCGTGTACGTGACCTCGGCCTCGCGCTTGCGGAGCGCCTCCGCCAGCGCGACGGACTGCGACCACGGCACCGTGCAGTCGTCGGCGCCGTGCGCGATCATGAACGGCGGCAGCACGCGCGCGGTCTCGACGTAGCCGATCAGGTTCGCGGCGCGCGTCGCGGCGACGCAGGCCGGATCGCCGAGGTCGAGCCAGCGATCGCCGCACACCCACGTCGACTCCGCGGTCGAAGGGCCGGAGTGGCGCTCGTACGTCTCGGGGCACGCGACGGGCGGGTGGGCCGCGTGCTGCGCGTCCATCTGCGCGAAGTCGGTCGGCCCGTACCAGTCCACCACCGCCTGCACCGCGGCGGACACGTGCGCGTTGCCGAGGGAGGGATCGTCGAACGCGGTCGGCTGATCGCCGGTGACGCCGAGCATCACCGCGAGCCAGCCGCCGGCCGAGTCTCCCCACGCCGCGAAGCGCTCCGGGTCGAGGTCCCATCGCTCCGCGTTCGCGCGGAGGAAGCGCACCGCCGCCTTCGCGTCGCGCGCGGCGGCGGGGAAGGGGGCCTCCGGCGCGAGGCGGTAGTTCACCGCCGCGAACACGTAGCCCGCGGCGACGACGGCCTCCGCGGCGGGGCCGAGCTCCACCATCCGCGCGGAGCCGGTGTGGAACGCGCCGCCGTGGAAGCGCACGACGACGGGGTAGGGCTTCCTCCCGTTCTGCGGCACGAACAGGTCGAGCTTCTGCGTCGGCGAAGACGCGGCGTAGGGGATCGCGGCGTGCGAGGTCGCCCCCGAGATCGCGCCGCCTCCTTGCGTCTCCGCGAACTCCACCTCCGCGGCGCTCCGCGCCGGACCGGCCGGCTGCGTCGCGCACGCGGCGCACACGACGCAGGCGGCGCACGCGGCGCACGCGAGGAGCATGACGAGGGCGCGCGGCGACATCGCGTCCAGCGTACCCCCGCGCGGCGGGGTTGCGGAAATAACATAACGTGTTATGTAATGCTCATGCCGGACCTCGTCGCCGATCTCGGGCATCTCTTCCTCGGCAGCCGCCTCAAGCGGGTCGCGGAGCGGCTCCAGGCCGACGCGGCCAAGGTGCATCGCGCGATGGGCGTGGACGCGCAGCCGGCGGAGGTCGCGCTCCTCGCCGCGCTCGATCGTTTCGGACCGATGACAGTCTCGGCGACGGTGGAGGCGCTCGGCGTCAGCCAGCCGGCGGTGACGCGCACGGCGGCGGGGCTCGTCGAGCGGGGCCTCGTCGCCTCGGAGCCGGGGGAGGACCAGCGGCAGAAGCTGCTCACGCTGACGCGGCAGGGCCGCGCGCTGATCGCGAAGGCGAAGAAGGCGGCGTGGCCGATCATCGACGAGGCGGTCACGGCGCTCTGCGCGCCGCTCGCGGGGACGTTGCTCGAGCAGCTCGCGCTCCTGGAGCAGGGCCTCGAGGAGCGGCCGCTCGAGGCGCGGGCGCTGGCGGCGGCGGACCGCGCGCGCGACGTCGTCACGATTCGCGACTACGACGACGAGCTCGCGACGGCGTTCCACGACATCAACGCGGAGTGGATCGAGTCGATGTTCGTGCTCGAGAAGAAGGACGTCGAGATCCTCTCGAACCCACGCGGGACCATCATTGATTCAGGCGGTGTTGTCCTTTTTGCCGAATCAAAGGAGCTCGGCGTGATAGGCACCGCCGCGCTGATGAAGGTCGAAGACGGCGTCTACGAGCTCACGAAGATGGGCGTGACGGAGCGCGCCCGCGGCCGCAAGGCAGGTGAGCTCCTGCTCTCCGCCGCGATCGCACGAGCGAAGGCGATGCGCGTAAAGACGCTCTACCTCCTCACGAACCGAAAATGTGTAGCCGCGATCCGACTCTACGAAAAGCTCGGCTTCATCCACGACAACGAGATCAATCGCCGCTACGGCGCCACCTACACTCGCTGCGACGTCGCAATGCGATATCCACTCTGACGTCCGCGCCTGACGTCCGCGCCTGACGTCCGCGTCCGATGTCGCTCTGACGTCCGCGCTATGGCTGCGCGCGGACGCAGATGCGGCCGACGAGCGAGACGTTCGCGCACCGCGGCAGCTCGGGTGGGCACTCGCTCGCGGTCTGGCACTCGTCGCTGCAGCGGAGCTGTCCGCCGGTGCCTTCGAGGCAGACCGCGCTCGTGCAGTCCTGACCGTCCGCGCACGGCTGCCCAGGAGCCGTCGTCCCGCGCGCGCCCGGGGTGCAGGCGCAGATGCCGTCGCACTCACACCGGAGCGCGAGCTGGCAGTCATGGTTGAAGCTGCACTCGGTGCCGGTCGCGCCGGGCCCGTTCGCGTCACGGGCCGCGCGCGCATCGCTCCCGGCGTCGAGCGCGGCGTCGCCGCCCTTCGCGTCAGCGGCCGTCGCGTCGGCGACATCGTCATCGTCATCGTCATCGCCATCGTCGTCGTCGTCGCTGCTTTTGACGGGAGGCCGGCGCCGATCGGTCGCGACATCGGCAACCGCGCCGTCAGCAGGAAGCACGACATAGTTCACGTCGCGGCACCCAACCGCGAGGATCCCCACATAAACCACCGACGCTGCACCCATCGCAACCCCGGCACGAAGCCGCCGCATCGATCCATCATACCATCACGCCACGACGAGCCCTCACCCGCGTGCGCGAGGTCAGGGGTCGCCGTTGCGTTCGCGGACGGCGGCTTGCCAGCGGTGGAGTCGTTCGCGGAGCTCGCGCATGCGGTGTTCGTCGGGCGCGGCGGCGAGGCGGGCTTGCGTGCGGACGGCGTGCGACTCGGCGAGGACCGCGTTCGTGTCTTCGTGCGCGGCCTCCGCGCGTGCGCCGGCTTCGCGTGCGTGGCGGATGACGTCTTCCACCGTGCGGTCGCTGTCGGGGAGCTCCGCGTCGTGCAGTCGCGCATAGACGCCGCTGCGAAAGACGCGCGGCTCCTTTGGTTTGGGATCCTCCTGGGTCATCGACATCCACCCCGAGCCGATCGTTCGAAGTGCAACCGATGGTCCATCCGTTAGCGCAGCAATGATTCGACGTTTGCGGCTTTCACGCGTCGCCGTTCGCCCCATCCCCGGCGAGCATGGCGCAAGTTGCACCAGCACGGCCGGCGGGACCACGCCGGATACGGCATACCGGATATCGGAACGTCGAATGCAGCCGATCACCGCATGAAGAGCATGAAGAGCATGAAGACGAAATCCGACGAGCTCGGGCGTGGCCACACGCTCGCGACCGGTCGGCCCGGCAGCCGGCACCCCATCTCCGAGGCGAGGCACGCCGGAGCCCACGCAGAGTCCGTCGTGCGGAGCGACAACCCGCACGGCGACATGAAGCTCTCGAGCGCCCGCGGAACGACACAAGAGCGCGAGCACGAGGACCTCGCCGAGGGAAAACCCGGCGCCGACCGCAACCTCGCCGACGCAACCGACGACTGACCCGCCAGCCCGCGAAGCCGCACGCCCCGCGGCCGTTCCGCGTCCGACGGTGCGGCTCCGTTCGTTCGGCGCGGTGGCGCTGGGGTGGCTCGGCCGTACGCGGTCGCTCCGCGGCCGACCGTACGGTCCGTCCCCGCGTCGTTGCGCGGGTGGTCGTGTTCGCTTCTTTACACGGCTGGGGGTGGGGGCTTAGATGAAGGCCATGGCCTGCGCATGCCTTCGTTTCGCCGATGTTTGGCGCGGGGCGTGGCGGTTCGTGGCGTCGTCGGTCGTGGTGCTGATGGCGCTCGCGTGGTTCGGGCTCGTGAGCACGGCGGGGGCGGCGGTCGCGCCGCGGCTGGCGGCGAGCGCCTGCGATGCGCGGGCGTCCGATGTGTCGCATGCGTGGGGGAACGACGAGAAGGTCGCCGTCGATCTGAAGGCGATCGAGGTCGACCTCGACGACGACGACGATGACGATGACCCGCTCTGGCACGTCGTCGGGCATGCGCCGGCGTTTCGTTGGGCTCCGGGGGCGCCGCGGCCCGCGGCGGCGGAGCGCGGGGCGCTGCCGATCGATACGTCGCGCTTCGTCGCGGGTATCGGGCTCCCGCGCGGGCCGCCGGTCTAGGCGCCGTCCCCAACCCCTCGCGCGCGCCGGCCGGCAGCTCGGTCCGGCGTCGCATCCATTTTCATTCGACCGTCGCGGTCAGCGCGGCGGAGCTCGGACATTGCGCCATGGCCCGAATCGCGACGCTCCTCGTCGTGCCGGTGCTCCTCTCGATGGGGTGCCGGAGCGAACATCATCCTAGTCACACCGACGACACGAAGTTCCTCGTGACGAGCCCGCTCCGGAAGGACACCGAGCTCACGCGAGACTACGTCGCGCAGATCCGCGCGATCCAGCACATCGAATTACGCGCGCTCGAAAAGGGATATCTGCAAGGCATCTTCGTCGACGAAGGGAGACGTGTCCCCCGCGGCGCGCGGATGTTCCAGATCATGCCGCGCATGTACCAGGCGGAGGTCCAGAAAGCCGAGGCGGAGGCCGACCTCAGCGAGATCGAGCTGAACAACACGCGGCTCCTCGCCGAGAAGAACGTCGTCTCGCCCAACGAGCTCGCGCTCGCGAAGGCGAAGCTCAATCGAGCCAAAGCGCAGGTCTCGCTCGCGACGACCCAGAAATCGATGACCGAGATCCGCGCCCCGTTCGACGGGATGATGGGCCGGTTCCACGTGCGGATCGGCAGCCTCGTCGACGAGGGCGACCTCCTCACGACGCTGTCCGACAACAGCACGGTATGGGTCTATTTCAACGTCAGCGAGACCGAATATCTCCACTACCAGGCGCGCTCCGACGGCGGCGCCGCTCCCACGCCGGTGCAGCTCGTGATGGCCGACGGGCAGCTCTTCGAGCAGCCCGGCAAGGTCGAGACGATCGAGGCCGACTTCAACAACGAGACCGGCAACCTCGCGTTTCGCGCGACGTTCCCGAACCCGAGCGGCCTCCTCCGCCACGGCGAGACCGGGAAGGTCCGCATGACCGCGCCGCTCCCGCGCGCGCTCCTCGTCCCGCAGAAGGCGACCTTCGACGTCCTCGACAAGAAGTTCGTCTACGTCGTCGACGACAAGGGCGTCGTCCACTCCCGCCCGATCACGATCGCCGCGGAGATGCCGCAGGTCTACGCGGTCGAGAGCGGCCTCGACGAGCGCGACCGGATCGTCGTCGACGGCCTCCGCAAGGTCCGCGACGGCGCCGCGATCGCGGTCGAATACAAGTCGCCGGCGGAGGTGCTCGAGCACCTCGAGGTGCCGGCCGAATGATCACCGCCAAGTTCGTCCACCGGCCCGTGCTCGCGATCGTCCTGTCGATCGTCATCGCGTTCCTCGGCCTCCTCGCGATGCAGTCGCGGCCCGTCTCGCAGTTCCCCGAGATCTCGCCGCCGCGGGTCATCGTCACGCTCGACTTCCCGGGCGCGAGCGCCGACGTCCTCGTGCAGTCCTCGCTCATCACGCTCGAGCGCGCGATCAACGGCGTCCCGGGCATGAGCTACATGATCTCCGACGCGACGAGCGCCGGCGAGGCCACGATTCAGGTCATCTTCGAGCTGGGGACCGACGAGAACCAGGCCGTCGTCAACGTGAAGAACCGCGTCGACCAAGTGCTCAATCGCCTGCCGCCGCTCGTGCAGCTGGAGGGCGTGGTCGTCAACAAGGTCCAGCCCAGCATGTTGATGTACGTCAACCTCTACAGCTCGGAGAAGACCGCCGACCAGAAGTTCCTCTACAACTTCGCGAATGCCAATCTCCTCCCCGAGCTGACGCGCGTAAAGGGAATTGCCCAAACGCGCATCCTCGGATCTCGCCAGTACGCGATGCGGATCTGGCTGAACCCCGATCGGATGCGCGCCTACGGCGTCTCGACCGAAGACGTGATGAAGGCGATCGACGAGCAGAGCGTCATCGGCCGGCCCGGCCGCCTCGGGCAGGCGTCCGGCAAGCAGGCGCAGGCGCTCGAATACGTGTTGACCTACGAGGGCCGCTACAACAAACCCGCGCAATACGAAAATATCATCCTCCGCGCCAACCACGAGGGCGAGACGCTCCGCCTCAAAGACGTCGCGAAGGTCGAGCTCGGGAGCGAGTTCTTCGACATCTATTCCAACCTCGACGGCCTCCCCTCCGCCGCGATCGTGCTCAAACAGACGTACGGCAGCAACGCGAGCGAGGTGATCGGCGTCGTCAAGGCCAAGCTCGAAGAGCTGAAGCGGACCTCCTTCCCCGCGGGGATGGATTACAAGATCAGCTACGACGTCTCGACGTTCCTCGACGCGTCGATCGAGAAGGTCGTGCACACGCTCGGGGAGGCGTTCGTCCTCGTCGCGCTCGTGGTCTTCGTGTTCCTCGGCGACTGGCGGTCGACGCTCATCCCGACGCTCGCGGTCCCGGTCTCGCTCGTGGGCTCGTTCCTCTTCATGCAGCTGTTCGGGATCACGATCAACCTCATCACCCTCTTCGCGCTCGTCCTCGCGATCGGCATCGTCGTCGACAACGCGATCGTCGTCGTCGAGGCGGTGCACGTGAAGATGGCGGAGGAGCGCCTCTCGCCGTACCTCGCGGTGAAGAAGGTGCTCGGCGAGATCAGCGGCGCCGTCATCGCGATCACGCTGATGATGACCGCGGTCTTCGTCCCGGTCGCGTTCATGACCGGCCCGGTCGGCATCTTCTACCGCCAGTTCTCGATCACGATGGCGACGGCGATCGTCCTCTCCGGCGTGATCGCGCTCACGCTCACGCCGGTCCTCTGCGCGATGATCCTCCGGCCCGACCACGGGACGCCGAAGCGGAAGACGCCGATCGGCGTCGCGCTCGGCGCCTTCAACCGCGTCTTCGAGCGCGGCACCGGCATCTACGCGCGCGGCCTCGAGCGCATCGTCGATCGGCGCAGCGTGACGTTCGCGCTCCTCGCCGTCTTCGTCTTCGGGATCGCGGGCGTGAACCGGGTCCTCCCCGCCGGCTTCGTCCCGAGCGAGGACCAGGGCATGATCTACGGCATCATCCAGACGCCGCCGGGCGCGACGCTGGAGCGGACGAACGACGTCGCGCGGCACCTCCAGGAGATCGCGCAGAAGGTGGACGGCGTCGAGTCGGTCTCGTCGCTCGCCGGCTACGAGATCCTCACCGAGGGCCGCGGCTCCAACGCCGGCACCTGCCTCATCAGCCTGAAGAGCGGGTCCGCCCGCAAGCGATCGGTCGCCCAGATCATCGAGGAGCTGGAGGAGAAGTCGAAGGACGTCGGCGCCGTGATCGAGTTCTTCGAGCCGCCGGCGGTGCCGGGCTACGGCGCCGCGAGCGGCTTCGCGCTGCGCCTCTTGGACAAGAGCAACGAGACCGACTACCAGGAGCTCGATCGCGTCAACAAAGAGCTCATGGACAACCTCGCCAAGCGCAAGGAGCTCACCGGGCTCTTCACGTTCTACGCCGCGAACTATCCCCAGTACGAGGTCGTCATCGACAACGAGCTGGCGATGCAGAAGGGCGTCTCGATCAAGAACGCGATGGATAACCTCGATATCCTGATCGGGAGCACCTACGAGCAGGGGTTCATTCGATTCGGCAATTTCTTCAAGGTGTATACCCAATCAGCTCCGGAGTTCCGGCGCCTCCCGTCCGACGTGCTGAACCTCTACGTCAAGAACGACCGCGGCGAGATGGTGCCTTATTCGGCGTTCATGACGCTGCGGAAGACGCAGGGGCCGAACGAGATTACCCGTTACAACATGTACAACTCCGCCGCGATCCGCGGCGAGCCGGCGAAGGGCTACACGAGCGGGGAGGCGATCGCGGCGGTCCGCGAGGTGGCGGCGGAGACGCTGCCGCGCGGCTACGACATCGCGTGGGAGGGGCTCTCGTTCGACGAGGCGAAGCGCGGCAACGAGGCGCTCTACGTCTTCCTCGTCGTGCTCGTCTTCGTCTACCTCGTGCTCGCAGCGCAGTACGAGAGCTTCCTCCTCCCGTTCGCGGTCGTCCTCTCGCTGCCCGCCGGCGTGTTCGGATCGCTCGCGGTCCTGAAGGCGATGGGGCTCGCCAACGACGTCTATGCCCAGGTCGGGCTCGTGATGCTGGTCGGGCTCCTCGGCAAGAACGCGGTGCTCATCGTCGAGGTCGCGGTGCAGAAGCATCGGGAGGGCGTGGCGATCGCGCGCGCCGCGATCGAGGGCGCCCGGATGCGCTTTCGCCCGATCTTGATGACGTCGTTCGCGTTCATCGCGGGCCTCATCCCGCTCGTCGGCGCGACGGGACCGGGCGCGGTCGGCAATCGCACGATCGGCGCGTCGGCGCTCGGCGGCATGTTGTTCGGCACCGTCTTCGGCGTCGTCATCGTGCCCGGACTCTACTTCGTGTTCGCGTCGCTGGCGGAGGGCCGGCGCCTGATCCGCGACGAGGAGGACGAGCCGCTCTCCGAGGACGTGGCGCACCATGTGTAGGCTCCTCTTCGCGCTCCTCCCGCTCCTCGCCGTCTCCTGCGTCCCGTCGCTCGACGGGAACCCGCCGCGCGAGCCGAACCGCGAGGTGCCGGCGAGCTTCGGCGCCGCGACCGCCGCCGCCCCCGGCGCGACCGACCTCTTTCACGCTCCGGAGCTGCGCGCGCTCGTCGACGCCGCGCTCCGCAACAACCAGGAGCTGAACATCCGGCTCCAGGAGGTCATCGTCGCGAGGAACGAGGTCTACGCGCGGCGCGGCGAATACCTGCCCAAGGTGCGCGCCGGCGCCGGGGCCGGCGTCGAGCGGGTGGGGAAGAACACGAGCCAGGGCGCGAGCGACGAAGACCACGGCCTCCCGGAGGACCTCGGTGATTTCCAGTTTGGCCTCTCCGGCTCCTGGGAGATCGACGTCTGGAAGAAGCTCCGGAACGCCGCGGCGGCGGCGGACCTCCGCTATCGCGCCACGATCGAAGCGCGGCGTTTCCTCGTGACGCAGATCGTCGCCGAGATCGCGCGCTCGTATTACGAGCTCATCGGGATTGACAATCAGCTCGACGTCCTCGCGCGCAACATCGAAGTACAGGCGAGCGCGCTCGAGGTCGTGAAGCTGCAGAAGCAGGCCGCGCGGACGACGGAGCTCGCGGTGCAGCGCTTCGAGGCGGAGGTCCTCAAGAACAAGAGCCGCCGCTACGAGCTCGAGCAGGAGCGCGTCCAGACCGAGAACCGCATCAACTTCCTGGTCGGGCGCTATCCGCAGCCGGTGAAGCGCGACGCCGCCGCGTTCAAGGACACGTTGCCGGTGGTCGCGTCGGGCCTCCCCTCGGAGCTGCTCGAGAACCGGCCCGACGTGCGGCGCGCGGAGCTCGCGCTGAGGGCGTCGAAGCTGGACGTGGAGGTCGCGAAGGCGGCGTTTTATCCGTCGCTCAGCATCGAGGCGGGCGCCGGCTACCGCGCCTTCAACGCGCGACACCTCCTCTCGACGCCGGACTCCGTCGTCTACAACCTCGCCGGCAACCTGACCGCGCCGCTCCTGAACCGGCAGGCGATCGCGGCGCAGTATCGAACGGCGAACGCGCTCCAGATCGAGGCGGTCGTCGACTACGAGCGCACGCTCTTGCAGGCGTTCACCGACGTCGTGAACCAGCTCGCGCTCGTCGACAACTTGCAAAAGAGCTACGAGCTGAAAGAGCAAGAGGTCGCGACGCTCGCGCGCTCGGTCGAGATATCGAACATCCTCTTTCAGTCCGCGCGCGCGGACTACATGGAAGTCCTCCTCACGCGCCGCGACTCGCTCGAGGCCGAGATGACGCTGGTGGAGACGCGAAAAGCGCAGCTCCAGGCCAGCGTCGGCGTCTACCAGGCGCTCGGGGGAGGGTGGCGCCAGGGCAACTGAGCACGAACCTGAACGCGGCGCTCACTCCTCGGTGTTGTCGAAGTCGACGTCGCCGGTCTCCGCGTCGACGACCAGGTCGCGCGTCGCGCCAAACGGGTTTGCGAGCGCGGCGACGCCGGCGCCGGAGAACGGATTTTCGACGTGGCCGCCGAGGATCGCGCCGATGTCGATATGCCCAGTTCCCTTCGGCAGCTTGTAATGCGAGAGGTCGATGCCTCCCGCGATGTCGACGGCGGCCTGCGCGCATTGCGCGGCGGAGCCGACGGCCGCCTTCGCCGCGGCCCAGCACGAGTCGACGTCGCCGGGCTTCCCCCACCAGAGGCCGGCGCAGCACTGCAGCGCGAGCTGGCAGACCGCGGCGAGGTTGGCGCCGCACGCGACCACCTCCTCGCCGATCTCGGGGAGCTCGCCGCCGAGGAGCCCGGAGATGTTGCCGAGGTCGCCGGCGACTTGCTGGATGAAGTCGGCCGAGTCGGCGGGGATCGCGTCCGACGCGAGGCTCTGCGTCGCGAGGTTCCGCGCGGCGGTGATGCCGGAGCCGTCGTTGATGTGCGTGACGAGCTCGGCGTCGTCGCTGTCCTCCGCCTTCTCGAACGAGAGCGAGACGCCCTTCACCGCCTTGCCGGAGTCGTCGTAGCCCGTCATGAAGAGGTCCTTCTTCCCGCGGAACATGCGCCACTCGGTGATGCCGTACTGCGCGGTCGTCTCCTTCGACGCGGCGGTCTTGAGGGTGGGCTTCGGCTTCCCGAGCGCGGAGGTCGTCGACGACCGTCGCTCCTTCTTCTCGAGCTCGGGGGCCGAGCATCCCGTCGCCGCGGCGGCGACGACGACGGTGGTGAGACCAGCGAGCACGATGTTGAGCGTCTTCATCGATCGCCCATGCTGCACCGTCGATGCCGGCCCCTGACGCGACGCCAAGTGCGCGAAGTTACGGGGATTCGGGCCCCGGTCGCTCACAGCCGTGACCAGCTGCCGGATCCAATCACGCCGGCAACTTGCAGCGAGCGTGCACGTCGTATCCTAGGCGGTCACGATGTCGCTCCGTGCACCTCTCCTGCTCCTCGCGCTCGCCGTGACCGTAACCGGCTGCAAGCGCGAAGCTCCGCCCCCCGTCGCGCCGCTTCGCCCCTACACCCCGCAGCCGGCGTACGGCCCGCCTCCCCATGCGCCGGCCCCGCAGACCGGAGCGGCGATGGGCCCGTTCGGCTTCCTCCTCCCGCCAGGGGTCTCGCTTCCGGCGCCGGCGCCGGGCGAGCTCCCGTGGCCGTTCGATCCGAAGTACTGGCCGCCGGGTTGGGCCCCGCAGCCGCAACCGCAACCGTCGCCGTCCCCATCCCCATCCCCGTCGCCGTCGCCCGCGCCGAGCGGCGCGTTCACGGCGGACGAGATGCGGGTGCTCGATCTCGTGAACCAGCGACGTGCGCGCGGGGCGACGTGCGGGGACGCGTCGTTCGGACCGGCAGGGCCGCTCGCGATGAACGCGCAGCTCGTCCAGGCGTCGCGCGGACACAGTGCGGACATGGGGCGCCGCGGCTACTTCAGCCACGAGTCGCCCGAGGGCACGGGGCCGGGCGAGCGCGCGCGGAATGCCGGTTACAGTTATCGCGGTATCGCGGAGAACATCGCGGCCGGCAACGCGTCGCCGGAGGACACGGTGGAGCAGTGGATGAACAGCTCCGGCCACTGCGGAAACATCATGACGCCGAGCTATCACGTGATGGGCATTGGCCACGCGGCCGCCCCCGGCACGCGATATGCCCATTACTGGACGCAGATGTTCGGTTTTTGACGCCGGCGGACGAGCCCGGCTCAGTGCCGCTTCTCGTGGTCGACCGCGGCCTGGATGCTCGGCCACGCCGTCATGCGCGCGAGGTAGTCCTCGAGCGTGCCTTCGAGCTTCGTCTTCGTGAGGAAGCTGTACGCGCGGAGCGCCCAGAACGCGTAGGCGTCCGCGACGGTGAAGGTATCGCCGAAGATGAACGCGCGGTCGCCGAGCTCAACGCGCAAGAGCTCGACCCGGCTCGCGAGCCGCTCCTTCGTCCACGCGAGCGACTCCGGCGACATGCCCGGGATCATCGTGTACGGCGCGAAACCTTTGTGGAGCTCGGTCGCGATGAAGTGGAGGAGCTCCTCGAAGCGGACGCGCTCGAAGGTGCCGGGCGGCGGGGCGAGCTTCGCGACGGGGTGCTGGTCGGCGAGGTAGCGGACGATGACGGAGAGCTCGGTGAGCCGCGCGCCGTCGTCGAGCTCGAGGACGGGCACGTAGTCCTTCGGCGAGATCGTGGCGAGCGCCTCGCCGTGGGCGGTGATCTTCGTCTTGAAGTCGACCTTCTCGAGCTCGAACCGCAAGCCGAGCTCGCGGAGGACGGCGTGGACCACGAGCGAGCAGACCTGCGGCGAGTAATAGAGCTTCATCGCGCGCGCACTCTACCGCCCGCGCGTCAGTACATGAACGAGATCCTGAGCGCCGACAGGAACGTCGCGCCGGCCTCGTCGACCTGGGCGCCGCTCCCGAGCTGGAGCTTCAGCTCGCGCGTGGGTTGCCAGTGGATCTGCGGCAGGAGGACGAGGTCGCGCGTGCCGTCGCCCTCCAGGATCGAGTTGGCCTCGACGCCGATCGTGAGGTGGCCGGAGAGATCGTAGAACACGCTCGGGTTGACGACGCCGGCGTGGCCGCTCCCTCCGCGCCGCCGCCCCGAGACGCGAGCGCCGATCATCGTGAGCACGCTCCAGCGCGTATCGAACCGCGCGGCCGCGATGTAGAGGCCGGTCGCGCGGACCCCCGGCGGTCCGAGGAGGTACTCGCCGGTGGCGAGCCAGCCATGGGTGATCATCCCGTCCGCGATGGCGGGGAGCGTGCCTTGAACGCTGGCCTTCCACGCGTCGATGCCCTTCGACGACGCGGGGAGCTCGAGCTCCACGCCGTAGCCGTTCGCGAAGACGTACTCGAGCTCGGGCCCGCCCGTCACGAGGTGCTCGCCGCGCGAGACGGTCTGCACGAGCGCGTTCACCTCGAGCTCGCCGCGCCGCGCCCCGAGCCCGCGGACCATGTCGAAGAGCAGCGGCTCGGGGATGGTCACGACCTTCGGATCGAGCCCGAGCTCGATCTCGGTGGCGTCCGGCGTCCCGTCGTGATCGGTGTCGGCGCCGTCGGCGGAGGATGCGCGGGCCGGGGCCACGAGGAGCAGCGCAGCGACGACCGCGCGCGGAAGACCATGTCTCTTCGTCACTCCGTCCTTGTAGACGCTCCGCGCCGAGCGTCCAACGAGGTGCCGAACGATTACGCGTCGGCGCCACGCAGCGCACCCGTCACCCCAGGCGCCCACGAAGTCGATGGCTGCCCCTGACGTGGGTGCCGCCGCCGGCTTCCTCTTGGACGACGGCGTCGCGTAGCATGAGCGAATGGCCGCTTCGCCATCCTCCGCGATCGCGGTCCTCGGGGGTGTCGCGGCGCTCGGGGCGATGGCAGCCTGCTCGCTCGTCGTCTCGACGGACGGTCTCTCCGGGGACGCCGCGAACGCCGCCGAGTCGGGCGGAGAGACGGTGCCCGACGGAGGCTCGAACGACGAGGGCATCGTCGACGGCGGATCTTCCAGCGGCTCGGTCGACCCGTCGAGCGCGACGAGCTGCGCCGACATTCTCCGCGCGAACCCCAGCGCCGAGAGCGGAGCCTTCACGATCGGAGCTCGCACCCTGCACTGCGAGATGAGCCTCGCCGGAGGGGGCTGGACGCGCGCGATCGATCTCGACGCCGCGCGCGACGGGTGCCCGAGCGCCTGGCGCTTCGACGCCGAGCCGGGCGGATGCCGGCGCGCGACGAACCAGGTCGACGGCGTCGTCTTCGACGCGCCCCTCTCCTCGTTCACGGAGGTCCTCCTCTCCGCGGTCGGCCGCCAGCGCGCGTCGCCGGACGCGTTCCACAGCGACGACCTCGACAGGGCGTACATGGATGGCGTCTCGGTCACGACGACCATCGACGGCAAGCGCGCGCACGTCTTCTCGTTCGCGGTCGGGCTCACCGAGGACGCTACCATCGAGCCCGAGAACCACTGTCCTTGCGACAAGGGCGCGAGGACGCCGGCCTCGTTCGTCGGCGCCAACTTCCTGTGCGACACCGCCGTGACGACCGGCTACCCCGAGGAGGTCTGGCAAACCACGAAGGACCTCTGGGCCCAAGACGCACGCGGCGCCGACTGCACGAAAGCCGTCGCGCCGGGCCCGCGCTTGTCCACCGTCAAGCTGCCGAGCGCGAGCGCAGGACCGCTCGAGGTCCGCCTCATGGCCGACCAACCACGCAGCAACGAAGACGTCGCCCTCAAGCGCCTCGTCGTCTACGTCCGCTGAGCGCTCGGCGGCCGTTCAGTCGTTCTTGGCGCCTTGGGCGATCCAGCGGCGGATGGTGTCGCGCTCGCCGGAGGGGAGCTGGTCTTGCTCGTTCGGCATCGAGTCGCCGCACGTGCCGCCGGTGCACTGGGCGTCGAGGGCGCACTGCGTCGCGTCGAGCTTGCGCATGAGAAAGCTCTCCGCTGGATCGCCGGACTTCACGTACGACATGCTCGGGAGCTTGGACGAGGGCTTGCCGACGAGCGCGGCGTGCGTCGCCGCGGCGCCGCCGTTCAAGTAGATCGAGGTCGTGCCCGTCGCGTCGCCGTGGCAGAGCGGGTCCACGCAGGTCCGCGTGATGATCGGGATCACGTCGCGCGAGAACGAGACCGTAGGCGTGCTCGGCTCGAACGACGGCGGCGTCACCTCGGAGCTGCAGACGCGCGGTTTTGCGTCGTCGCTGCTGCTGCAAGACGTCTGGGCGGCCGCGAGCGCGCCGCCGGCAAGACAAGCCAGTAACAGTCTCTTCATGGTTCCTTCGGGGTCAGTTGGCGTCGGGTCCGGCGTCCTGCGGAGGGGCTCCGCTCGTGGTGCTCGAGCTCGACGACGATGATGACGATGACGACGACGACGACGATGACGAGCTCGACGACGTCGACGTGCTCGTCGAGCTGGTGTTCGGGCGCGGAGGAGCAGGGCCCGCGCCCTCCGGGATCGGCGGCATCGGCGGGGCCTCCGCGGGGACGAACCGCGCCGCGCCGGCGTCGGTCCTGCTCGCGCTCGGCGCCGATTCGTCCTCGTCGTCCGCGCCGCAGGCCACGGCGAGCGCGACCATCGCCGCTGCGAAGATGCCGACGTTGGCTGCCCGCATTGCCGCAGGCTAGCAGGTCGCCGCGCGCGACCGATAGCGCTCGCCGCGCGACGATGCTGTCGGACAAACGCGGCGCGAGTAAGCAATCGTCGCTATCTCGCTGAGCTATTGACCGCGACGCGGCGGGCGGATTCGATCGCAGGCGGAGGTGCTCGATGCGGCAAGCGTCGCTTGCTCTGGGTCTGCTCGTCGCCGCGCTCGTCGGAAGCGGCGCGGTCGCGGGTTGCGGCTCGGATGAAGAAACATCGTCGGCCAGCGCGTCCACGTGCGTGAGCACGCGCGAGTACTTCACGGCGCAGGTCTACGGCAAGGCGATGGTGACGTGCGCGTCGTGCCACACGCCGGGCGGCGCCGCCGAGCAGCGCGGCGCGAAGTTCAAGATGTACCGGGACACGTACCCGGACTTCGTCTCGGCCAACCTCAACGCCCTCCGGCAGTATGCCCGGCTCGAGGTCGACGACACGCCCCTCATCCTCCTCAAGCCCCTCGGCGAGTGGGAGCACGGCGGCGGCAAGGTGCTGAGCCCCGAGTCGGAGGAGTACAAGACGCTGAAGTCGTTCATCGGCGAGCTCCGCGCCGGCGGCGACAAGCAGTGCAACGGCAACGATCAGCTCGGCGTCGAGTACCTCGAGAACAAGGAGACCGCGCGCAAGGCGGCGATCCTCCTCGGCGGCCGCTTCCCGACCGACGAGGAGCTGAAGGAGGTCGAGACCGACGAGGGGCTCGACACGTTCGTCGAGAAGCTCACCGACGAGGAGCTCTTCTACGACGTCCTGCGCGAGATCTGGAACGACGCGCTGCTCACCGAGCGCCGCCTCGACGCCAACGTCGGCGACCAGTTCAAGAACGCGCCGATGCTCTACGACGACAAGTACCCCGGCTACACCGGCGAGCACCGGACCTGGGCGACCGCGTCGGTGACGCAGGAGCCCCTCCGCTTCATCGAATACGTAGTCCGTAATCGCCTCCCGTTCTCCGAGGTCGTCACTGGCAATTACGTCGTCGCCAATCCATATACCGCCAAGCTCTACGGCCTCCCGCACGAGGCGCCGCTCACGCCCGAGTCGTTCCTCGAGTGGAAGCGGATCGATTTCGCGCCGGTGCAGAACCGGGTGGAGGAGAACAAGCCCAGCGCGACCTTCGGCGTCCCGGTCGCCGGCGTCCTCTCCACCCCGTCGTTCCTCTCGCGCTGGGAGACGACGCCGACGAACAAGGGCCGCAAGCGCGCGCGCGTCGTGCTCAAGACCTTCCTCGCGACCGACATCCTCAAGTTCGCGCAGCGCCCCGTCGACTCGACCGCGCTCACGTCGGTCCAGAACCCGACCGCGAACTCGCCGATGTGCTCCGTCTGCCACACCGTCATCGATCCGATCGCGGGCGGGTTCCGCGGCTTCAGCGAGTCGAACTCGCTCTCGCGCTTCGACGCCGGCGACAAGTGGCACGACGACATGCTGCCGCCCGGCTTCAACACCGTGCAGATGCCGCCCGACAACTACGGCAACGCGATCATGTGGCTCGGCGCGCAGATCCCGAAGGACTCGCGCTTCGGCATCTCCGTCACGCAGGTCATGTTCCGCGGCATCGTGGGCGACGAGCCGCTCTCGTTCCCGCAGGACAAGGAGGCGCCCGACTACGCCGACCGCGTCCGCGCGTACACGGTCCAGAGCGACTGGTTCGTGAAGATCGGCGACGAATTCGCCGCGTCGAGCTACGACCTCCGCAAGGTCGTCGTCGCGATCGTCAAGAGCGCGTATTTCCGCGCGAAGTCGGGCGACGCGGCGAAGGACGCGCTCCACGACGGCCTCGGGCAGGGGCGGCTCCTCACGCCCGAGATGCTCGGCCGCAAGTACAAGGCGACGACCGGCCTCTACTACTTCGCCAACGACTCGATCGCGAAGAACGAGGCGCGGGCGCGCGACGGGTACCGCAAGAACGACCTCGTCGACGACAACGACTGGCGCCTCACCTACGGCGGCATCGACTCGAACGACGTGACGAAGCGCGCCGAGACGATGAGCCCGATCATGCTGGCGACGAGCCAGTACACCGCCTCGATCGTGGCCTGCCGCGCGACGAGCTACGACTTCACGAAGCCGCCCGCGGAGCGCCGCCTCTTCAGGGAGGTGGAGCTCACGACGACGCCGTTCGCGCCGCGCACCGCGGCGGGGCAGGACCTCATCCCGTCGCCCGACGCGGAGACGAAGATCCGCGAGAACATCAAGTACCTCTACTGGCGCCTGCTCGGCCAGACGGTCGACGCGCGCTCGCCCGAGGTCGACGACGCGTACGCGCTCTTCGTCGACGTCTGGAAGGACCACGAGGACAGGAACCTCACGCAGAAGGACGGCAACACGCGCCTTCCCAACAACCGCTGCGTCGCGGACAAGGACTGGGACAAGCCCGCGCGCTTCGGTCCGGACAAGGACGGCAACATCCGCCCGCAGTACGACGCGCTCAGGCCGCGCCCCGACAAGGCACCGTACGAGCCCGGGATGGTGCTGAACCGCGACGAGAACTTCACCGTGCGATCCTGGCAGGCGGTCATGACCTTCCTGCTCCAGGACTATCGCTTCACCCACGAATGACGAAGAGGAGTCGACCGATGGATCGCCGAGCATTCCTGAAGCTGGCTTCGATGACGGGCATCGCGCTCTTCTCGCCGTGGGGGTTCCGCACGAACGAGGCCCACGCCGAGGGGACGACGTGGGGCGGCCCCTACTTCCTCCACATGCACGCGAGCGGCGGGTGGGACCCGACCATGTTCTGCGACGCGAAGGTCACCGCCGAGGGCCCGACGCCGGTCTACGAGAACCGCGTCGTCACCGCCGTGCGCGACGTCAACGGCATCATCGTGCCGACCGAGGGGCGCGACGGGCCGTTCACCCTCCGCATCGACGGCAACAACGGCGGACCGATCGAGGACCCGGCGCACTTCTTCAGCACCGTCGGCAAGGACGTCCTCGTCCTCAACGGCGTCGACACGCAGACCAACAACCACGACACCGGCGTCCAGGCGCTCGCCTGCGGTCACAACGACGTCGAGCTCCCGGCGCTGGCGGCCCTCTTCGCCGGCACAGTCGCGAAGCAGCGCGACGTGCCGATGGCCTTCATCGCCGCCGGTCCGTACAACCGCACCGGCGACGTGGTCGGCATCTCGCGCTTCCCCGGCGACAAGGTGAAGCTCCTCGTCGATCCGTTCCGCGCCGCCGCGGACGACGACAACCAGCTCCTCTCCGAGGTCGCGGTCCGGCGGATCCAGGAGCTCCGCGCGAAGCGCCTCGATCAGCTCCAGGGCGGCGTCACGCTCCCGCGCACGAAGCGTACCTACGGCGCGACGCGCGACGCGATCCGCGGCGGCGAGTCGGTCAACCTGCTGAAGAGCGTCGTCGAGGCGCCGGCCCCCACCGCGGCGGAGCTGAACGCCGGCCTCGCGCCCGCGACCGCGGCGTACCTCTCGGCGCCGGTGCGCGACGACAGCCCCGTCACGCGCTTCGCCGATCTCGGCCGCCCGCTCGAGACGGTGCTCCGCTGCTTCCAGGCGGGCGTGACCGCCTCCGCGACCTACGCGCAAGGCGGCTTCGACACGCACGGCAACCACGACGTCGCGCAGGGCGAGGCGCTCGGCCGCTTCCTCGCGCGCCTCCGCTACGTGCTCCTCCGCTCGGAGCAGCTCGGGCTCAAGGACAAGCTCTTCATCATGGTGACGTCCGACTTCGGGCGCACGCCGCGCTACAACACCGGCAACGGCAAGGACCACTGGAACGTCACCTCCGCGCTCCTCGCCGGTCCGGGCATCCGCGGCGGCCGCGCGATCGGCCGCACCGACGAAGGGCACAAGGTCCTCCGCATCGCGCGCGACAACCCTACCGTCACCCTCCCCGACAGCGACGCGAACGGCGCGCGCATCCATCCCGCGCACATTCACCACGAGCTGAGGCGCGTGCTCGGCGTTGCAGAGGCGCCCTTCGCCGGTCAGTTCCCGCTCCCGAACGCGCCGAGCTACACGCCGCTCCCGCTCCTCGCCTGATCGCTCGCGATCGGCGCGAAGACGATCTCCTGCACGACCACGCTCGCGTCTTCGATCGTGAACGGCGCGAGCTCGACGAGCTGGGACCGCGGCTCGCCGTTCGTGTCCAAGAGACGCGCGCGCGCGGCGTACCTCCCGGGCGCGAGCGGGAGCGACGTCACGAAGCTCGCGCACGGCTCCTGGAACGACGCGAGCACGCCGCCGGTGTCGGGGCTGACGAGCGCGACGTCGATCACCGCCGCCCTCTCGTCCGTGCACGCGGCGTCGTCGGCCCTCCCCATCAGCGTCCAGTGGAGCGTCGCCGTGCCGAGCGGCTCCGTCGCGGAGCTCGTCGAGACGGGCTCCGCCGGTCCCTCGCCGCCGCATGCGACCAGCGCGATCGCGCCGGCGAGAACGAGCCATTTCATGCCGGAGTCGACGAGCAAGCGGCGCGCCCGCGCCAACCGCGCGAAACTGCGTGTATGTCGCACGCGATCGCGCGTGGCATTCCGACCCAGCTGTGGCTCGGCTCAGACGATCAGGACGTCCGACGCGCCGTAGGCGATGACGTGGCGCGTGGTGCTGCCCAGCACGAGGTGGCGCGCGAGCGAGCGGTGGCGGTTGATCACGAGCAGCGCGTTCGCCTCGACGCGGTGGAGCACGTGCGGCGCGCTCCCGTGCAAGAGATGCAGGAGCGACTCGTCCACCCCGGCGTCCCGCAGCACCTTCGACATCGTGGCTCGTGCCTCCTGCCGCGTCTGCGCGCGGTACGTGCTGATGTCGGCGGGGCGGGCGCCGTCGAGCCTGAGACGATGCTCGAACGGCCCCTCGTAGGCGTGGACGACGGAGCGCGGCGCGGCGGGCGCGACGACGTCCGCCGCCGCCACGCCGTCCGCGATCGCGGAGTCGACGTCGGTCGCGATCACGACCTCCTTGTACGGCCGCGTCGCGGGCCGGCGAACGAGCAGCACCGGGCGACCTCCGAAGACGGCGAGCCGCTCGGCGGTGGACCCGACGAACGCGTCGCGCGTCGCGCGCCCGCGCGCTCCCACGACGACGATCGCGGGCTTCAGCTCCTTGATGCTCTTCGACATCCCCAGCGTGGCGCCGGCGTCGACGAGGTGCGACCGCGCGGAGACGCCCGCGGCGCGCGCCTCGTCGAGCGCCTCACGAAGCGCGGCGCGGAGCGTTCGATCGCTCGTCGCGCCGAACGCGCGGGCCAGCGCCTTCGGGAGCGTCCGGGACGCGTGGACGACGTGGAGGGTCGCGGCGTTCGCCTGCGCGATCTGGATCGCGCGCGCGACGGCGTTGTGGGCGGGCCGCGAGAAGTCGGTCCCGACGACGATCGGACACGGCTCGTGTGCACCTCGCGTTGCCGGCATGAGCTTTCGTAGCATCGAGCTCAGCGCTGCCGCAACGTGAGGCGGAGCGCCACTCGAAATACGTCGCGCTACGCAACACCGGCGATCGCGTAAAGTACGCGCGGCCGTGCCCCTCGTCCTCCTCTTGCTCCTGCCGTTCGTCGGCAGCCTGATCACGGCGTTCTTGCCGACGCGCGCGCGAACGCTCCTCGCGTGCTGGGCCGCGCTCGTGGCGACGGCCGCGTCGCTCTGGGCGATCGCGCTCTATCCGCAGGTGCGCGACGGGGCCGTCCTCCGCGAGCAGATCGCGTGGCTGCCCTCGCTCGGGCTCGCGCTGGTCGTCCGCGTCGACGGCTTCGCCTGGATGTTCGCGGTGCTCGTCTCCGTCATCGGCGCGCTCGTCGCCCTCTACGGGCGCTACTACATGTCGCCCGACGATCCGGTGTCGCGCTTCTACGCGTTCTTCCTCGCGTTCATGGGCGCGATGCTCGGCGTCGTCCTCTCCGGCAACCTCGTCCAGATCGTCTTCTTCTGGGAGCTGACGAGCCTGCTCTCGTTCCTGCTGATCGGCTACTGGCACCACCGGGTCGACGCGCGACGAGGCGCGCTCATGGCGTTGACCGTGACCGGCGCCGGTGGCCTCGCGCTCCTCGGCGGCGTCGTCCTCCTCGGCCACATCGCCGGCAGCTACGACCTCGACGCGGTCCTCGCGGCCGGCGACGTCGTCCGCGCGCACGCGCTCTACCCCGTCGCGCTCGTGCTGGTCTTGCTCGGCGCATTCACGAAGAGCGCACAATTCCCGTTTCACTTCTGGCTCCCGCGCGCGATGGCGGCGCCGACGCCGGTGTCCGCCTACCTGCATTCGGCGACGATGGTGAAGGCCGGGGTCTTCCTCCTCGCGAGGCTCTGGCCGGTGCTGGCCGGCACCGAGCTGTGGTTCTGGCTCGTGAGCGGCGCCGGCGTGACGACGCTCCTCCTCGGCGCGTACATCGCGATGTTCCAGAACGACCTGAAGCGGGTGCTCGCCTACTCGACGATCAGCCACCTCGGCCTCATCACCCTCCTCTTCGGCCTCAACAGCTCCCTCGGCGCGGTCGCCGGCGTGTTCCACATCATGAACCACGGGACGTTCAAGGCGTCTCTGTTCATGGCGGCGGGCATCGTCGATCACGAGACGGGCACGCGCGACATCCGGCGCCTGAACGGGCTCCTCCGCGCGATGCCGATCACGGGCGCGCTGGCGCTCGTGGCGAGCGCGGCGATGGCGGGCGTGCCGCTCCTGAACGGCTTCCTCTCGAAGGAGATGTTCTTCGCGGAGACGGTCTTCCTCTCCTCGCATCGGTGGGTCGAGCTCGGCCTCCCGGCGGCGGCGACGATCGCGGGGGTCTTCGGCGTCGTGTATTCGCTTCGCTTCGGCTACGACATCTTCTTCGGTCCTCCTTCGACGGACCTGCCGCGCCAGCCGGAGGAGCCTCCGCGGTGGATGCGCATCCCCGTCGAGCTGCTCGTCATCGCGTGCCTCGTCGTCGGTATCGCGCCGTCGATCTCGATCGGGCCCTCGCTCGCGGTCGCGTCGCGTCCGGTCGTGGGCGGCGTGCTGCCCGAATACGACCTCGCGCTGTGGCACGGCTTCAACCGGCCGTTCATCATGAGCGTCGTGGCGATCGCCGGCGGCGTCGTCGCGTACCCGCTCCTGCGCCGGCAACAGGCGCGCGGCCGCTTCCAGAACCCGCCCGGCGCTGAGCGCTGGAACGGCAGGCGTCTCTTCGAGAGCGCGATCGTGAGGCTCACGCGCATGGCCCGCGCGGCGCTGCGCGTCGTCGGCACGCGGGGCCTCCGGGCGCAGATGTTCGCGATCGTCGCGACGGCGCTCGTGCTCGCGCTCTGGTCGTCGTGGGGCTTCCCGTTCGTCTGGGGCGACCGCGCGCACCTCCCGGTGTCGCCCGCGTTCGTGCTGCTCTGGATCATCGGCATGGTCTGCGCCGTCGGCACGGCCGTGCAAGCGAAGCTCCACCGGCTCGTCGCGATGACGCTGATGGGCGGCGCCGGGCTCGTCACCTGCCTCACCTTCATGTGGTTCTCGGCGCCCGATCTCGCGCTCACGCAGCTCGTCGTCGAGATCGTGACGACGATGCTGTTCTTGCTCGGGCTGCGGTGGCTGCCGATCCCTCCCGAAGGGCGCCGCGAAGACCGCACGACCGGCGAGAAGGCCCGCCGCGTCCGCGACCTGCTGCTCGCCATCGGTGCCGGCGGCGGGCTCGCGGCGCTCTCCTACGCGATGCTGACCCGCCCCGCCCCGCACAGCATCTCGCCGTTCTTCCTCGCCCGCGCGCTGCCGGAGGGCGGCGGCGCCAACGTCGTCAACGTGATGCTCGTCGACTTTAGGGCCTTTGACACCTTCGGTGAAATCACCGTCCTCGGCACGGTCGCGCTGACGGTCTACGCGCTCTTGCGGCGCTTCCGCCCGCCGCTCGAGGCCGTCGCGCAGCCGCACCAGCAGCGGCAGCTCCCGCCCGACGTCGTCACCGATCTCGTCTCGCCGCGGACGACGAAGGAGGTCGCGCGCGGGTACCTCATGGTCCCGTCGGTCGTCGCGCAGGCGATGTTGCCGACCGCCTTCGTCATCGCGGTGCACGTCTTGCTGCGCGGGCACAACGCGCCGGGCGGCGGCTTCGTCGCCGGCCTCGTGATCGCGGTCGCCTTCCTCATGCAGTACCTCGTCGCCGGCACGCAGTGGGTCGAGGCCCGGACGAGGATCCGCCCGACGCGGTGGATGGGCGTCGGCCTGGCGTGCGCCGCGCTCACCGGGCTCGGCGCGGTCGCGTTCGGCTATCCCTTCCTCACGACCCACACCGCGCACGTCACGTTGCCGCTGTTCGGCGAGGTGCACCTGCCGTCCTCGACCTTCTTCGATCTCGGCGTGTTCGCGGTCGTCGTCGGCGCGACGCTCCTCATCCTCACCGCGCTCGCGCACCAGTCGATCCGCGCGCCGCGCAAGCCGGCGCCGTCCTCGTCGAAGAACACGGGAGCGACGTAGTTGGAGGTCGTCCTCGCGCTCGTCATCGGGGTGCTCGGCGGGGCAGGGGTGTGGCTCGTGCTGCGCCAGCGGACCTTCCAGGTCGTCATGGGGCTCACGCTGCTCTCGTACGCGGTGAACCTCTTCATCTTCAGCATGGGCAGCCTCGTCATCGACCGGCCGCCGATCGTCGAGCCGGGCACGCCGGCCGACCTCGAGCACTACACCGATCCGATGCCGCAGGCGCTGGTCCTCACCGCGATCGTCATCGGCTTCGCGAGCACGGCGCTCTTCCTCGTCGTGCTGCTCGCTTCGCGCGGCCTGAGCGGCACCGACCACGTCGACGGCACGAAGGACGAGCCATGAAGCCCGCGCTCGCGCACCTCTTGATCGTGCCGATCGTCCTGCCGCTCTTGGCGGCGGCGCTCATGCTGCTCTTCGACTCCCGGCGCTCGAAGTTCAACTCGTTCGTCAACATCGGCGCGACCTTCGTCGGGCTCCTCGTCGCGCTCGAGATCCTCCGGCGCGTCGACGAGGCCGATCGGCCTGGCGCGATCGGCGTCTACCTCACGTCGAACTGGGAGGCGCCGTTCGGCATCGTGCTGGTCGCGGATCGACTCTCGGCGCTCATGCTGGCGCTCGCGGGCGCGGTGAGCCTCGGCTCGGCCGTGTACGCGAGCGCGAGCTGGAGCCGGGCGGGGGTCTACTTCCACCCGCTCTTTCAGGTCCTCGTCATGGGCCTCAACGGCGCCTTCCTCACCGGCGATCTCTTCAACCTGTTCGTCTTCTTCGAGGTGATGCTCGCCGCCTCGTACGGCTTGCAGCTGCACGGATCGGGCTGGGTGAGGGTGCACTCCGGCCTCCACTACATCGCGGTGAACCTGGTCGCGTCGTCGCTCTTCCTCGTCGGCCTCGGGATGATCTACGGCGTGATGGGCTCGCTCTCGATGGCGGACATCGCCGCGAAGCTGCCGCACGTCGCGGAGCACGACCGCGGGCTCCTGCACGCGAGCGCGTCCATCCTCGCGGTGGCGTTCCTCGTGAAGGCGGCCATCTGGCCGCTCAATTTCTGGCTCGTGCCCGCCTACGCGGCCGCGAGCGCGCCGGTCGCGGCGATCTTCGCGCTGATGACGAAGGTGGGAATCTACACGCTCCTCCGTCTTTGGACCTTGCTCTTCTCCGAGGACGCCGGTCCGTCGACGCACTTCGGGGCGAGCGCCTTCGTCTACGGCGGGCTCGCGACGATCGCCTTCGGCGTCATCGGCGTCATCGCCTCCTTGCGGCTCGGGCGCATCGCCGGCTTCTCGGTCATCGTCTCGTCGGGGACCCTCCTCACCGCGATCGGGTTCGACGCGGTCTCCGTGACGTCGGCGGCGCTCTATTACCTGGTCAGCGCCACGCTGGCGGTGAGCGTGCTGTTCCTCCTCGTCGAGCTCGTCGAACGCCGGGCCGCCGACGGCCCTCTGCCTCTGCACGAGCTCGACGTGCTGCCGGGCGAGGACACGAACCTCGACGACGACGAGACGCCGCTCGTCGGCCGCATGATCCCGATCCCGGTGGCGCTGCTCGGCCTCGCGTTCATCGCCTGCGCGCTGCTCGTAGCCGGGCTGCCGCCGCTCTCGGGCTTCGTCGCGAAGGTGGCGTTGTTGACCGCGCTCTCGAGGCCGGACGAGCTCGGCCTGGCGAGCACGCCCTTGCTCGCGGCGGCGGTGCCGTGGCTGTTCGGAGCGCTGCTCGTCTCCGGTCTGGCGGTGACGGTGTCGATGTCGAGGGCCGGCGTCCGACACTTCTGGTCGGGGAGCGAGCGGGTGCCTCCGCGCCTGCGCTTCAGCGAGGGCGCGCCCGTCCTCGCGCTGCTCCTCGCGTGCGCGTGGCTCACCTTCCGCGCCGAAAACGTCATGCGCTACATGCGCGCCGCCTCCGAGTCGCTCCACTCGCCGGCCGGCTACATCGACGCGGTCATGTCGACGAAGCCCGTGCCGGGGCCGACGCGGCCCTTCGCCGACAGGGAAGGACCCCCGTGAACCTCCTGAAGAAGCTCGTCCCCGCGCCCTTGCTGTCGTGCGCGCTCGTGGCCTTGTGGCTCATCCTCTCGCGGAGCCCGAGCCTCGGGCAGGTGTTCATCGGGCTCGCGCTCGGGCTCGCGATGCCGCTCGTGACCGTCCGCTTGCGCGCGACGCCGGTGCGCGTGCGAAGACCGCTCGTCGTCGTGCGCTTCGTCCTGCTCGTCGGCTACGACGTGGTGGTGTCGAACTTCCAGGTGGCGTGGGGCGTCCTCACGTGGCGATGGCGAAGACCCGCCGCGCGCTTCGTGGTCATCCCGCTCGACGTGCGCGCCCCGGCGGCGCTCGCCGCGCTCGCGATCGTGACGACGGTCGTGCCGGGCACGGTCTGGTCGGAGCTCGCGCTCGATCGCAGCACGTTGATGCTCCACGTGTGGGACGTCGACGAAGAGGAGGAGGCGTACATCGCCCGCTTCAAGGCGCGCTACGAGGCGCCGCTGAGGGAGATCTTCGAATGAGCCCCGTCCTCTCCTACGCCACCGTCTTCGCGCTCGGCTGCTACGCGGTCGCGTCGCTCCTCGTGCTCGTGAGGTTGGTCGGCGGCCCGCGCGCGCAGGACCGCGTGCTCGCCCTCGATCTCCTCTACATTCACGGGCTGCTCGTCATGCTGGTCCTCAACATCCGGAACGCGAGCGACACGTACTTCGAGGGCGCGCTGCTCATCGCGGCCTTCGGCTTCGTGAGCTCCTCGGCGATGGCGAAGTTCATCCTTCGCGGTGAGGTGATCGAATGAACGTCTGGGTCGAGGTGGTGGTCGCGGCGCTTCTCTGCCTGAGCGGCCTGTTCGTCGTCCTTTCGGCGATCGGCTTCTTGCGCCTGCAGGACTTCTTCATGCGCATGCATCCGACGGCGCTCGCCTACACCTTCGGGAGCTGGTGCGTGGCCCTCGCGAGCGTCATCTACTTCACGACGCTCGAGTCTCGCCTCGTCCTGCACACCTGGCTCGTCGCGATCATGTTCTGCATGACGGTCCCGGTGACGACGCTGCTGCTCGCGCGCGTGGCCCTGTTCCGCCGCCGCACCGCCGGCGCCTCCGACGTCCCCCCTTCGCTCACGCGCGGCCACAAGGAGCCCGAAGGATGATTACGCTCTACGGCTTCGGAAACATCTTCCCCGAGGGGCGCGGCGAGACGAAGGACCTCCGCGCGCAATGGGCGCTCGAGGAGACGGGGCTGCCGTATCGAGTCCATGCGCTCGATCACACCGCCGGCGATCTCGACAGCGAGGCTTACGGTCGAATCAGCCCCTTCCGCCAGGCGCCGGTCATCGACGACGACGGCTTCGTCGTCGCGGAGTCGGCGGCGGTGGTGCTCTACGTCGCCGAGAAATCCGGCAAGCTGATCCCGAGCGATTTCCAGGGCCGCACCCGCGTCGTTCAGTGGTGCTTCGCCGCGAGCAGCACCGTCGAGCCGACGCTGGTGTCGATCGACGTCATCGACATCTTCGGCAGCGTCGAAGATCCGAAGCTGAAGGCGGAGGTGCGCAAGCTCGCCGGCCGCTGGCTCGCGCACGTCGAGCGCCGGCTCGAAGGCCGCGAGTGGATCGCGTGCGCCGAGTTCACGGCCGCCGACATCATGATGGCGGGCGTCCTCCGCACCATCCGGAAGACCGACCTGATGGATCCGTACCCGAAGATGAAGGCCTACTTCGAGCGCTGCTTCGCTCGCCCGGCCTGGCAGCGCACCCTCGCCCTCTACGCCGAGCGAATGGGCATGAACGCCGACGACATTCGGTAGCGCGCGCCCACTGTGCCGTAGGATCGAGCGATGAGCTCTGCATCCGAGCAGCGCATTCGCCTGAGCGCGGTCGTCGTCGTCGGCTCGATGGTGGTCGCGTCCTGTCACAAGCCGACGACGGTGCCGCTCGCCGGCGGGGACGCGGCGGCGCCGGCGGCCTCCTCCGTCGCGGTGAACGCTGCGCCGCCGCTGCCCGCGCTCGAGCGGTTGCTGTGTCCGAGCGAGATGGTCGACGCGGGGAGCGCGGACAACGGCGGGATCGGCCTCGGCCGAATCGACACCCTCGGCGGTGGACGCGAGGTGCCGACCGATCCTCGGGTCGACCCCAAGGGCGGCGCGTGCGCGGACGGCGACGTCGTCTGCGACGAGCTCGAGACGCCGATCTACAAGGACGACACGTGCGGCCCCGCGAACGTGAACCTGCGCAGCGCGGCGAAGGAGATCGCGGCGGGGGTGACGAAGGAGCGGGCGGTGTCGCCCGCGGACGCGCGCGTGCGCGAGCACCTCGACCTGAACCCGGCCGAGAACGAGCGCCTGCAGAAGCTCGGGTTCGCGGTCATCGATCGGCTGCGCCCCGGCGGGTACGCGCACGCGTATCACTCGATCTTCCAGGACCAGCTCCCGGTCTACGTCTCCGTCGACTCGATCCTCCACGCCGTGTTCGTCGCGAACGACACGCTGAGCGAGCAGTACGAAGTGAACGAGCTCTGGCCGCGCCTCGTGCGCGCGATCAAGGCGATGCGGCACGGCCTGGCGAAGGGCGGCGTCCGCGCGCGGTACGGCGCGGCGGTGGAGGCCGACGTCGAGATCTACCTGCGCGTCGCGTTCTCGCTCCTGCTCCAGTCGCCGATGGAGGAGGCCGAGGACGTCGCGGTGTTCGGGGCGACCCCCGACGCGGCGGCGCGGCGAGCGGACGCCGACGAGCTCTACGGGCTCGCGAAGGCGGCGGAGAGCCTCGTCACGGACCAGAAGCTGTTCGGGCGCGCGCGCGCGATCGACTTCACGCCGTTCACGCCGCGCGGTCGCTACGCGACCTACAGCGGGCCGACCCAGACGCTCCCGCTCTCCTCACGCGCGTCTTCGCCCGCGACGCGCTTGGAGCTCAGGGGCGGGCTCGCGGACTACTTCCGCGGCGCGATGTGGCTCTCACGCATCGAATTCAACCTCGTCTCGCGCGGCTCGCGGAGCTCGCACGCCGGGACTCCGGATCCGAGTGAGACGCCGCACGAGGCCCGCGTCGCGCTCGCGCTGTCGGAGCTGATCCGCGACACCGGTCAGAAGGACAACCTCGCGTTCGTGCAGCGGGCGTGGGATCGCCTCGCCGGGCCGCGCGAGGACGTCCCGCTCCTCGAGCTCGCGACCATCGCGCGGGACGCGAAGGTCACGCCCGCCGACGCGGACCCGGTCCCGAAGCTCGCGGCGAAGATCGGTGAAGGGTACAAGCGCACGGTCCGCACGCACTTCACCGCGGAGGGCGCCGGCGAGCTGCCCGTCATCACGACGCTCCTCGGCCCGCGCATCGCGCGCGACACGCGTGGCGCGACGAAGCTCGTGAAGGACGACGTGCCCGATCGCGCGCTCATGCACGCGGCCGACTTCGCGTACCTGCTCGGCAACGATCGGGCGAAGACGTACCTCGCCGCCGATCTCGGGGCGTTCCCGGCGCTCGCGAAGAACCTCGACGAGGCGCGCGCGATCGCGAGCAAGCCCGGCGGGCAAGACCTCTACGAGTCGTGGCTCGGCGCGATCCGCGCGCTCAACGCGCCGGCGCCCGAGGCCACGACGCTCCCGTCCTTCATGAAGACGCCGGCGTTCGCGGACCTTCGCCTCGACTCGACCATCGTCGCGTTCGCGCAGCTCCGTCACAACTACGTCCTCATGAACGCGCAGCCCTACGATACGTGGGGCTGCGAGATCCCGGACGGCTACGTCGAGCCCGCGGTCGAGGTCTACGACGGGCTCCTCCGCTACACGGACAAGCTGTCCGAGGCGTTCATGCCGACGACCGCGGACGCGCGGAAGACGCACGACCAATACATCAAGCGGGTCCGCACGGTGCTCACGACGCTCCGCACGATCGCGCAGCACGAACGGGCAGGGAAGCCGCTGACCGACGCCGAGCAGCGCTGGATCGCGATGGTCGCCGAGCACATCCCGGTCGGCGGGTACGGCGGCGACAGCGGCGGCCCGCCTTCGTACACGGGCTGGTACTTCGATCTCTTCCCCGACCGCTCCCACGGCGCGAAGGCCTCCGGCGAGCTCGTCACCGACGTCTACACGTCGACGCAGACCAACACGATCCTCTACCTCGGCGCCGGCGGCCCGCGCCTCGGCGTGTTCAAGGTCGACACGAACGGCCCACCGCGCCTCATGGTCGGTCCGATCGCGACGGGCTATGAGCACCTCGGCGAGCTGAGGCGCCGCTTCGAGAAGCCGGAAGATCGCGACGAGGGCGGCGACTTCGAGGCGGTGAAGGGCGCGCCCGCGGCGCCGTGGGCGGCGAGCTACACCGCGCCCGCGAGCGCGGAGCCGGACCTCGCGATCCAGACGAAGGACTGCGACGGCAAGCTCTTCGTCCGCGCGACGACCCCGGCCCGCATCGCGAACGTGCGCCTTCGCTTCCTCGACCATCACGGCGACACGCTCCTCACGAAGGACATGACGCTCGAGGCGGGCGACACGAACCTGGAGCTCGAGCTCCCGAAGGACAAGAGGGCGTGGATCGTCGGGCACGGCGTCGTCGAAGGCGTCGCCGTCCGCATCGGCGACTTCCGCGGCCTCGGCGGCGGCACCGTCTACGAGCCGGAGTGGCCCATCCGCGCGAGCGTCGCCGCGTACCAGCCGACCTCCCTCTTCGCCTTCGGACGGATGCGGACCGTCAAGCTCGAGCGCTGAGCGCGCTCGCTCGGTTCCAGTGCGTCCCTTGACGCGTTCAGTCCTCTGCCTCAATATGAACATCGGCCGACCGCTCCGGCCTCACCTCGCACTGACCGTCCCCCCACGGTCCTCGCGCGGGGCAAAGAGGGATGACCTCGGAGCCTGGTTGTTCGTCTCTTCTCCACGGTCGCCAGCAGGGGGGTGCAGGACCCGTGGCTGGAGAAGACGATCATGCCGAGCCATCTCAAGAAGCTGGTGCGCTCCCGAATGGAGAAGACAGGGGAGAGCTACGAGCAGGCGCTTCGTCACGTCCGCGCCCAGGAGGAGCGTGAGCCTACGAGCACCCCTGCCGCGGACACTTCGTACACGAAGAGCAGCGCCCGCTCGCGGAGCGTCGCCGATACGGCATTCTCCGTCGCCGCGGTGCGCGCAGAAGAGGCGGAGCGCCCGGAACCGGAGCGGCTCTTCGAGGACCCCTACGCAGCGTCGTTCGCCGCCGCAGGAGCACACGTGGCGGAGGCCACGCAGCGCTTCCTCGATCTCCCTTTCTTCCGGGACGGGATAAGGCTCCGCACGAGATTCATCGACGACTTCGTGCGTGAGGGCATCGCCGCCGGCCTCACGCAACTGGTCCTCCTCGGCGCAGGATTCGACGCGAGAGGCCTCCGCATCCCCGAGATCGCAGAGCGTCGAGTCTCCGTTTACGAGATCGACACTCCGGATCAGCTGCAGAGAAAGCGGAGCATCCTCATGGGCGCGAGAGTGAAGAGCCCCGCCACCGTGGTCCCCGTGCCTTTCGATTTCGACACAGACGATTTCGAGAACGAGCTGACGGCCGCCCTCGTAGCCAAGGGCTTTCAGCGTGACCCCGGCACCCTATACGTTTGGGAAGGTGTGATTGGCTACATCGACAGCGCCGCAATCGCGCGAAGCCTCCGCTTCATGGCAAACGCAGCCGGCCCGCGCAGCCGATTGGTATTTACGTACGGCGACGGAACGTTCGCCCCGGACACCGCGGAGACCCGTTGCCGCCAAGCCGGCTTCACCTCGTTCGAGGAGTTGGGCGGAGACGAGCTATGGCGCCGCTACCTTCCAGGCGCCCCCCACCCAAACGCGTGGGCCATGAAGCTCGGCACTGCCGCCGTCTGAAGTGCTCCGGCGATGCGTTCCTCGACCTCGACGTCATTCGGCGCGAGCTCGGACTACCGGGCTCTTTGCCATGAGCGGATCGCGTTGACGGTCGCCGCTTCTACGCCGCTTCGGCAACCTTCATCGTCGTCAGCTGATTCGGTCGACCCATAGGATGAGGCGTTCGACGGACAGGATTCGGCGATCGAGAGCGGCCTTCTCGTCTTCGTGAGGCTTGAGCGCGGCCTCCTTGTTCAGGCGAATTTGCATTCGTTCGTACCGGCGTGATCGCGGCGTGCTGAAGAATCCTCCGACGTTGGCGCCGGCTCGTCGCGCGTTGCTTCGCACTTCGCGCATCGCCACGCTCAGCTCCTTTTTCTGCTGGGCGAGCTCCTTCTTCAACGCCTTCAGGTCGGCAAGCAACGCCTTCTTCTCCTCCGGCGTATCGGGTGTCTGGTCGATCAGGGACTCCAGTTGCTCGACGATCCCCGTCAGGACGCCGACGGCCGATCGGAGGCGACGGCGCATCTCCTGGATCTCCGCCGTCATGGGCGGCGAGGAGAACGTTTTCTCGAAGAACCCTCGGTGAGCGTGGACATGCTTCGCGTGCTGCTCGACGACCGCGATCTGGTGTTCGATAGCCGGCACCGCCGACAGGAAGCTCTTCACGTGGGACGCGAACGCGTTCGCGTCCCGATCCCAGGCGGCCACGGCGGCAAACGAGTTGACGTTCTGGACATGAGCGATGAGCCCTTCCCCGACCCGAGCGTCGGGGATCGAGAATACAGGCAGCGGTGGAAGAGCGACATTCACGGTTCTTCTCCTTTTTTTCTGCGTCGTGCCGGCGAATGAGAGTGACCAATTTGGTAGATTATCCGGATCGTCGAGATCCAGCCCGAAAGGGAAGTCCCGTCGCGCATGCGACACCCCACGTCGCATGCGCGCTGATACGGCCAAAGTGATCGTCGAGCGTCCGCGTCGTGCCCACGCGGGCGTCTATCCCCGCGGCAAGCTGAAGGTTCGCGATCTCGAGACCGCGCCTGTGCGCGAGGTGGGCCGGCCATGGCGGCTCGTTCACATTCACGCGGAGATCTCGCCGCGCCTCTCCGTGCGGAGCGCGGTGCAAAGCTCCGCGAGAGCGTGTGGTGGCGAGGGGGCATCGTCTTCCACGCAGATCGGTTCGGAGGCGTGCGCCCGTTCGAGTCGGGGGCTCATGGCGGCGCTACTTCGTCTGTCCGAAGACCGGCCTCCTTCGTGTCGCGCCGCCGCGCCGTCGTGCCAGCCGCTACGCCGCCTCCAAGCGTCGCTGTCGAAGCGCGAGCTGCGCGAGCACGCCCTCACCGGCGCGAGTCCGTGCTGATGGGCGCCCGTGCGCTGCGCGTGGCTGTCCAAGGGGCGGTCAACGACCTTGATCCAGAGGGCTTGCTCAGCATGGGCGCGCCCCTCGACGAGTACGACTCCGAGATCGAGGACTTCGTCACGGCGATCACTGACGGCAAACCCATCACCGAAGGCCATGGGGCCAGATCTGGGATCGGTGGTTGGTCCCGCGAGACGCGACCGACCCCGTCTCGCCGATTTGGCTGCCAGGCTCGCGAGCATTCAGCGCGTTTGGCGCGGCGAAAGCTAAGGGCGTCACCGTGCGGAATGAGGTGATCGCTGAAGAGGACTACCTCCACGACCACTCGCTCGGACGCAGGTGCGGACCTCGCCGGCGAGCGCCGGGTTCAGGAACGTCTCGACCGCCTGGACCAGCGCGGCGATGTCCGGCCAGCGCAGCTCATCCTCGACGACCATCCGGGCATAGACCGCCGCCCACGCTCCGGGCGGCTCCGGCAGCACGCTCGGGAGCGCGTGCGTCTTCCGGGAGGAGAGGGTCTGCTCGAGCGCGCCGCGTAGGTGCGCGCCGTCGATCTCCCGAACCCGGCGAGCAGCGCGATGTCGGAGCTCCTTGACGCGCGAATTGGGCCGCGCGTCTCGAGCGGGTAGATACGGAGGGACGGCGGCGCGACACCAGCGAAGCCGAGGATGTCGTCGGCGACGATGTCGGGCTCACCGAAGATGAGCTCAGCGAGGCCGATGAGAGGCCGAGACGACGGCGATGACCTCTCGGACGCTTTGATCTTCGAGATACGTGAGCACCTGCCACGAGAGCGGAACGGGCGCGTCCGGGGTCACCGGCCTTCCTGGCGGAGCGGTGAAGATGGTCGCCGCCCGAAAGGCGTTACCTGCACCGACGCGTAGGCCGACCATGAGCGTCGCGAGCGAAACGAGCGGCGCGGCGACAACAAGTACGTGCGCCATCGCGATCCAGCCCTCACTCGCACATCGTGACGCCGATCACCGCCATGCCCAGCAGCTCTTGCACGACAACAACACGATGGTGCTGGCGACGAAGAGGGCACTGGCGCTGGCGAGTATGATCGTGCCCGCGGTGCGGGATGACTCCGAGTCACAGATCATCCCGGTGGCGCAGGTTACGCCCGCGCCGGCAGCGCCCGCGACGAGACCGGCCTCGACGATCACGAAGGCCGTTCGAGCTGACGCACCCGGATCGACGCGCTCGACGGCGATACCTGTGCCATCAAAGTGGCAGACGCCGGAAGGTTCGCAGTTCGTGGCGATCCATCGATGGACGGGGAGCTCGCCCGAGACAGTCGTGACCTTCTCGTCGCCACGGAGCGTCGTGGCGACGCCCTCTTCTGTCGTGACCGGAGCTTCTCCGCGAGAGCCGACTTCGACGGACACCCGCTCGACTTCGGCGCTGCTCAACCGCAAGACGCGATGGGCGCAACCCGAGGAAGCGGCAACGCACGCGATGCCCACGAAGAAGTGAAGCCCGAATCGCATCCTCAACGGCCCTGTCTTTTCCAAGACCTTCTCTCGCTTGGCATGTTCCTCAGCGTAGCGCAATAAGCGTTGGAGCCTGACGGATTCAAACGCGGTTCGGATGAAGCTCGGGGGGGCGCGGCGATCGGCTCACACCCGAGCTCGGGGTGCTTCCGGCGTGCGCGTGGGGTTCGGCGTGGCGTGAAAGGCGCGGATAAGGCGCGTTGATTCGGCTCGCGGATGGACGTCGTCGTCGACGGCCGACGGGCGTCCTTCTTCTTGTCGGCTCATTGAGCTCATGTGGCGTCGACATCCCCGGCCCAGACATGATGGTTGGACCAGCCGTCACGCTATCTCACGGGTTACGGTGGCAGGCCTGTTGAGCATCGCCGGCGCAGAGCCGCATGCGGAGGCTGGTCCAATGAAAGAAGTACGATTTTGTCGGTCTCGACGTCCATAAGGAGAGCGATCACCATCGCCCTCGCTGAGGGCGGCGGCGGCGGTCCACAAGTCGTTGCCACGATCGCGAAGGGCCGTGCACCGATCGCGACCGCGACTACGCTGCTCGAGTGAGCACGATACCCGAACGCAGCTCGCGGAGAGCGCGTTCCTCCGCTCCTATCGTCGTACGCTCTGCCGACTTCCCCATAGGCGACCGCCATCGCCTCGCCGCTGTCGCGGCTCCGTCCAAGGGGGTGATTGCGTGACCGCGTACAACGCTGGTCACCGGCAATGCCTGCTCCGCAATCTATTATTTGCGAAATTGTGAATGTGATGCAGTTGTCAATGAAGCGCCGGCCGATTTGGCGCGCAACACGAGACTGGTCAGAACGCGAACGATTGACGAGACCGCCGACGCACGAAGCGATGTGGTAGCTTCGACATCATGAGCTGGTCGGCGGACTGGAGTGTCCCGCATTCGCGAATCGACGAGGCGACGCTGAAGAACGCGCTCCAGGCCGCGTGTCGCGCGGCAGGGCATCGGCTCGATCGCCTCGTGGCGGTGGACGGTGACTTTACGCGCGCCGGCATCGCGATCGGCGACAAGGTGGGTTGTCTCGAATGGCATGCGAATACGCCGACCGAATCGTCTGAGCAAGCGTGGGACCGCGAGGCCATTAGCGCCATGCTCGACGTCGATGATGAGGAGCTCGACGACGACGGCTACCCACGTGACGAGTACCTCGAGCCGTGCTCGTTTCTCGGGCTCTCGGCGCCGACGCTTGCGAGCGTCGAGATCGTCGGTGAGGGGCGTGGAGCTATCGTGCTCGATCGCCACCGAAACGTCGCCCGCCTTCGTCGCGTCATCGCAAGCGACGAGCTCGAGGACGCATTCGTCGCCGGAACGGCCGGCCTTTCCGGCATCGTACGCGCGCAGGGTCGGACATTCGCGTTCGGAGGGCCCGCCCTGCTCTATGTCGACGGAGTGCGCGTCGACACCGGGATCGAGGAGCATCTCCAACTCACGGCGTTTCATCCGATCGACGCACGCACGGCCGTCGCCATCACCGACGACGGGGCGGTGTGGCGGCTCGTCGACGGCCGCGCTACGCGGCTTTCCGAGATCGTCGCTCCCGACGGCACCGCCGGATACTGGGACAATCCCTTTTCGATCGCTGCGCGGCAGGACGAGCTTTGGATCGGCAACGGGAGCGGCATGCTCTACTGCATCGGCGGTGACGGCGTGCGCGTCATGGAAGGTGTGGGCGCCGATCGCGTCGTCATCGGGAGCGACGACCGGATCTGGCTGCTCTACGGCGGCTCTCTGCTCGTCGGGGATGGCGAGCGTTTCGTCGCGGTCGACTCGCCGCTCGAGTTGGAGGCGCTTGCCGCTGCGGAGGGCGGTCGAGTCGTGGCGTTTTCGACCCGGGGGCCACGACCGAATGCACGCGCGGCGATGTTGGTCATCGATTCATCAGGCACGAGAGAGACGCCGCTCACGGTTCATCCGACCTTCTTCAAGGAAGCGGTATGCACATCAGGCGACCTCGTCTGGGTGACGACCTACGACAGTCTCGTCGCGATCGATCCCGGCGGCCCGCCACACACGCGAATGAGCCTCCGCTCGACGCGCGACGACAACGCCGACGACGAAGTGTGGAGCGCAATGGTCGCGATCGGAAACGCGGTCGCCCGTCAGCTCGGCGGCTGGGACGTAACGCGTCCCTGAACCAGCCGACTCCGACTCCGACGGAGCGTAGGAGGCGGCGTCCCGCTGACTGCTGAAACTTGAGGTGGCGGTTCCACCCGGCCCCGAGGGAATCTCGGGGTGCTTTCCCAGAAAGGAACCGCGATGAAGAAGCCTGCCAAGGAACCGTCTCGAGGCCAAGCGTCGTTGTGGACGCAGCTGCTCATCCCGCTCGCCGCGCTGGTTCGCGGCGACCTCCTCGCCCTCGTCCACCAGCTCGGGATGCAGGCCCGTCGCCGCGATGCTCGAAGCCGAACGGGGACGAAGCTCTGCGGGGAGCGCTACAAGCACGATGCCTCACGCCGCGCAACGCGCTATCCCGCCTCTTCAAGCAGGGGATACACAAGTTCGCCCAGCGCCGAGCAGCGCGTTGACAATAGAATGACAACGGCGCCCGACCCTTCCGAGCCGGACGCCGCTTTCACCAACGAGCCCAAGTAGTTGGAATTGTAGGCGCGATTGGGGTTGAACCAACGACCCCTACCGTGTCAAGCGACGCTGCCCCGTTTCCGACCGTTACGCATCGCTACGAGAGCAGGGGAAAACCGACGCAGGCGTTTCCTAAGCGTTCCACTCGTTACGGCGCGTTTCGGCCGAAGTGGGGAGGTTAGTGGGGAGGATTCGCCCGCAGGTGGGGAGGATCGGCGGGGACGGACAACAGCGCTTGGCCCACACCCAAGCCCATTCGGGACCGAGACGCTGCGTTTTGAACGACGCCGGTTGGGCGTCGCTTAGTATCGAGCGCGATGAAGGTACTTCACCTTGGCTGGTCCGTTTGGAACGAGGGGCAGCAACTGTCGACTGCCCGGCCCGAATCGCGCTGGTCCTATTACTGGCAGGGGCGACGAACCGGTCAGATGCCATTCGCGGGGACGGGCAAGGCTGCGATGGACGTTCTAAAAGAATACGTCTTCGAGGAGGTGAGGCGCTCCGACTTCAAAGCTGCTCCGTCGCGGCAACGGTGTCTATTCGCGTTTCCCCCGCAGGTCTTGAGAGAGGACGAGGCCGTCGCGACGTTGGAGTCGATGGCGCTCGTCCGATCGCCAACGGTTCAGGCGTTCTGGAAGAAGGGCGTTTGGAAGGTATTGATGGAGCTTGAGCTCGCTGGTGGCGCCGTTCACATCGGTGACTCCAAGCTGCTCGATTGCAGCCACCTCACCGTCGAGCAGATCGAGACCGAAGCCGGCAAGTACTGGCGCGGGGAAGGCAACACCGACGAGCTGCTGTACGAAGGACCCTTTCGGGTAACTCGCATGGTGAAGAGCTTCGAGCCTCAGGTCCTTGCGCCCCGGTGAGGGTCTGATGAGCCGCTCGCGCCCTGAAGTGGTAGATCGCGAGAATGGATCTCTTCACGCCGGTCGTCAGTGTTGATCTCCAGCATCAGAACTTCAGGCGGCTGACGTCGGAAGGACGCGAGCCTGAACGCGACGTCCTCCGGCGATGGGCGACCGACTTCCCCGATCGCGACGGCAAGTTCGTCAAAGAGTTCCAGACCACGTTCAACTCGTGCTTCTGGGAGCTCTACCTCCACGCGACGTTCCGTGCATCTGGTCTCACCCTCGACTTCACGAAGGCGGCGCCAGACTTTTCGGTCGACTCGGGCGCGACCGCTTTCACGGCGGAGGCGGCCATTGCGAGCCACGCGGCGGGCTTCGCAGCGGAGTGGGAGGTCGACCCCGCAGAGGAGCTGTCTCCGGAACGCAAGCGCGCCGTGCTCGACTATGCCTCGATTCGGCTCGCGAATGCTTTTGACGGCAAGCTCCGAAAGTTCCGGACGAGCTACTCGCGCTTCGACCATGTCGCCGGAAAGCCGTTCGTTGTGTGTCTCGCACCCTTCGAGCAGCCGTACTCGTATCTACTCGCGGAGCGGGGTCTCCGACGCCTGCTATACGCCTTTGACCTGCCCGTGTTCGTCGATGACGACGTGACGGGAAAGCGAGTCATCGTCGGCTCGTCCACGCCTGAGCGCGTCTGGAAGTCGTCAACGGCCGACGTCCCCTTCGGGCTCTTCACCGACGCGCGGGCAAGCGAAGTGAGCGCGGTCATCTACAGCAGCGTGGCGACATTCGGAAAGGTGCAGGCGCTGTCCGAGTCAACTCGCCCCGCGGTCTTCACCGCGGTCCGCTACAACGCGACTGGCACGCAACCGTTTCTCATCCACGCGCCGCGAGACCATTACGAAGAAGGTCTGTTGGACGGTCTCCACGTCTTCCTGAATCCGTATGCCGCTATCGCCTTCGATCCTTCGATCTTCGATCCTCGAGAGGTCGCCATCCACCACGGCTTCGACGACGAGCTCGGGATCGTTCGTACCTCCATGCCTCATGGGTTCCTCTTCAGTCGAACCGTCATGACTTTCGGGCCGACCGACCCGGCTAAACACGGCCCCTCGCCGGCAGGGAGTCGCGGGAAGCTTGCCGAGCTGGAACCGTGGCCGGAGGGAGAACTGCGCCCGATTGGTGGCTCGTTCACGGCGTACTCCAAAATCCACCTCGCCCACTATGCGGGGTGGACGATCCTCGTCGCGCACGATCGCTTCGACGACGAGTGGGGCGCTCAAGCGACACGCGGAGTGTACAAGGATCTTTTCGCGTACATGCAGGGCTCGAAAGGCGATCCGGACTCGTTCATGGCGCCCGGCTTCTTCGCGAGCCGAGATGAAGCCTTCTCGGCCATGAAGAACGAGATCGACGAGCTACCGAAAAAAGCGTGAGGGGCGGCGCGGCGGCTTCACCTCGCGGCCAACCTGAGCCTCATCCGCGCTCTTGCGTGCCGGCCGTTGGTTCTTCCGGAGGCACGTCTTCCCGGGCACACTCGGCTGGGCAAGACGCACCTCGAACCGGCGCGATCTTCTAAAGGTGACGCCATCTTG